>JALHFX010000113.1 GCA_022837595.1 Propionibacterium sp. | reverse complement strand
GCAACGTTCGACGATCTCGTCCTCGGTCAGCGGGCCGATCTGGCGAAGGAGATCCCACAGTTGCTCGGCATCTTCGGCCTGCCAGCCAGGAGCAAGTCGTTGCCCCTCCGCGAGAAGCTCGTCGGCCACAGCAGGGTCGAAGAGCTCGTCTTCTGACCCGCCGCCCAGTAACTCGTCAAGCATCGCCGGATCGAGGCTCAACGCTGCCAACCGGCGTTCGGCGACCGGCTGATCTTCATCGTAAATGAAGGTGCCGACGAGCCCGAAGAGTAACTGTTGGGCGAACGGCGAGGCTTGTTCGGCTTCCACCGCGACGACCCTGATCCGCCGCGCAGCGATTGCGCGAAGCAAGTCCGTCAACCCGGGTAGATCGAAGACATCGTGGAGACACTCTCGCATGGTTTCCAAAGTGATCGGGAAATCGGGATACTCGCGCGCCACCTGAAGTAACTGCGTGGCCCGCTGTCGTTGCTGCCATAGCGGGGAACGTTTACCAGGGTTGCGTTTGGGCAGCAGCAATGCCCGTGCCGCGCATTCCCGGAATCTCGCGGAGAAGAGCGCAGATGCGCCCACCTCATCTTCGACGATCTGTTGAACCCCGGTCAGATCAATGCTGGTCAAGATCTCAACGCCGGGCGGCTGGCCATCGGTGTCGGGTATTCGCAGCACGATACCGTCGTTGGTGCACATCACTTGAGGCTCGACGCCGTAGCGTTCTCGCAAAGTATTGCGCAGCAGCATCGACAATGGGGAAAGCAGTGCGCGGCCGAGACTGCTCAGCACGCAGACACGCCAGTCGCCGATCTCATCGCGGAAACGTTCGATGACGATGGTGCCGGCGTCGGGCACGGCACCGGTGGCCGCCAATTCATCGCGGACGTACTGCACCAGATTTGCGGTGGCTGATGCGTCCAGACCGTCCCACTGTGATAGTCGGCGTACACAGCCCTCGGGATCGACCGCGAGTTGACCAGTCAGTTCGCCGATGGCCCGGCCAAGCTCCACCGGTCGCGAGGCCGAGTCTCCCCGCCAGAACGGCAGGCGTCCTGGGATACCTGGCGCAGGGCTCACCACCAGGTGGTTGACCGTGATCTGCTCGATACGCCAACTGGTCGTCCCGAGAGTGAAGATGTCACCCACTTTTGACTCATAAACCATCTCCTCATCTAATTCACCGACCCGGCGCCCCGCCCCCGCGCGCTGATGAGCTTCCGCTGTGCTGGCCGTCAGATAGATCGGATAGTTGCCGCGGTCGGGGATGGTGCCGCCACTGGTCGTTACGAGCCGACGGGCTCCTGGTCTGGCGCTGAGCAACCCGGTGGACGCATCCAAAGCCAGCCGTGGCCGCAACTCCGCGAACTGCTCACTGGGGTATCGGCCACAAAGCATTTCGACGACCGCGTCGAACCCGGTACGCGGCAGTTCTCGATAGGGGTCGGTTCGCCGGACGAGATCGAAGAGCTCGGCCAAGACGTCCAAGGGATTACTCAGCCGAGGCAGGGGTTCAATCAATGCCTGCTTCATGCGGTCGACGACGACAGCGCATTCGAGGAGATCACCTCGTGAAGTGGGGAAGAAGATTCCCCGGCTGACTGCGCCCACCCCGTGCCCTGCCCGCCCGATCCGCTGCAGGGCGCTGGCTACAGATCCTGGGGCCTGAGTCTGGATCACCAGATCGACAGCACCCATGTCGATACCGAGCTCGAGTGACGACGTGGCCACCACACAGGGGAGCCGGCCGGCCTTGAGTTCGGACTCGATCTCCAGGCGGCGTTGTTTGCTGACCGAGCCGTGATGGGCCGAGCTCATTGAGTTGGGCTGTCAGGCGTTCGGCGCTGCGTCGTGAGTTGACGAAACAAATCGTGGAGTGATGCTGCTCGATAAGATCGAGGATTCGTGGGGTGATCCACGTCCAGATCGAGTTCGTCACCGTTTCGCCGTCAATTCCCAGACTCGAATGCAGCTCGGTCATATCATCGACCGGCACTTCGACACTCAACTGCCATTGCTTCTTCGAGGCAGGTTCGATCACGCTGACCCGGCGATCTCCACCCAAGAAGCGAGCAATTTGCTGGACCGGATTGACCGTAGCGGACAGCCCGATTCGCTGGGGATCGGCGCCGCCTGTCGCCAGTCGCTCGATGCTGACTGCCAGATGGGCGCCGCGTTTATTCGCCGCCAAAGCGTGCACTTCGTCCACAATGATCGTCTCGACCTCTGTCAAGGTCTCCACGGCGCTGCTGGACAGCATTAAGAACAGTGATTCCGGGGTGGTAATCAGGATATCGGGGGGATTTCGCACCAGACTGCGCCGCTCATTGGGCGCAGTGTCACCGGTTCGCACTGCCACCCGCATCTGCGGTTCGGGAAGCCCGAGCCTGCGTGCTGCGTTACGCATGCCACGGAGCGGGACGCGCAGATTACGCTCGATATCGGCTGCGAGTGCTTTCAGCGGTGATATATACAGCACCCGCACTTTGCCGGTGGCAGGGGTGGTAGCGAGCTTGTCCAGACAGTGCAGGAATGCAGCTAGCGTCTTCCCAGATCCTGTCGGTGCGACCACCAGCGCGTGGTCACCAGCGCTGATCGCCTGCCAAGCCGCACTCTGGGCGGCGGTGGGGCCGTCGAAGGTTTCCACGAACCAAGCCCGAGTTGAGGCACAGAATTGTGCCAGCGCCTCGGAATGCGGAGGATCGTCCATGGGATCAATTGTGGCGTTGCCCACTGACAAGAATGCGACGTATGAAACCCCTGAAGCAACGCTGACTGGTCCGGCCAATCCAATCTTGTCGACGTTCAGCTCATCGTGGCCCTCAAGTGCTTGGTTGTGCTGCGTAGCGTGGAGACCATGCGTGAAGCCGAACTGTGGCAGCGACTCATCGCCCAATTGGGATCGGGATATGCCCGGGTCTGGGCCGAACAGGTCGTGCTATCCGATCTCGATGGACGTACCGTCGCCGAAGCGCTTGCTGCGGGTGTACCGTGCAAGACGATCTGGCGTGCTGCTTGGAATCATCTCGAGCTCCCAGCACGAGAGCGTTGAATCTACGCGAGAAAAGTCTCGCGACACGCGTCTCAAGATGTGCTTCGAACAAGTGTTCGGTTATCCTTGGTGTGAGGTTACGAATGTGGCGAGTCATCCACAGGCAGAGGCAACCGAAAGAAGATGTCGGTGGGCCGGTCTAGATTGCTCTCAACGTTAACCACCCAGGCTTCCAGGGGACCCCTGGCATAGAGAGGACAACGCAAGATGGCTGTTGCAGACCGCGAGAAGGCCCTCCAGGCCGCGCTCGCCCAGATCGAGAAGCAGCACGGCAAGGGTTCGGTTATGCGGCTGGGGGATCAAAACCACGCGCAGATCGAGGTCATTCCAACCGGTTCGATCGCACTCGATGTCGCTCTGGGCATCGGAGGTCTCCCGCGGGGGCGGATCGTCGAGGTCTATGGGCCCGAATCGAGTGGCAAGACGACCGTGGCGCTGCATGCTATTGCTAACGCTCAGCTCGAGGGTGGCTTGTGTGCTTTCATCGATGCCGAGCACGCACTCGACCCGTCGTACGCTGCCGCGCTCGGTGTGGATACCGACTCGCTCCTCGTGAGCCAGCCCGACAACGGAGAACAGGCGCTTGAGATCGCCGACACGCTGATTCGTTCGGGAGCCCTGACATTGATCGTTGTGGACTCGGTTGCTGCGCTCACCCCGAAGGCCGAGATCGAGGGCGAGATGGGAGATTCTCATGTCGGTCTGCAGGCACGACTGATGAGCCAGGCACTGCGTAAGATCACCGGTGCGCTCAAATCCGCGAACACCACTGCGATTTTCATCAACCAACTGCGCGAGAAGATCGGTGTCATGTTCGGCAGCCCTGAAACCACCACCGGTGGGCGTGCGCTGAAGTTCTACTCGTCGGTGCGTCTTGATGTGCGCCGTATTGAATCTCTCAAAGATGGCACGGACATCGTAGGTAACCGAACCCGCGTCAAGGTCGTCAAGAATAAGGTTGCGCCGCCGTTCAAGCAGGCGGAATTCGACATCATGTACGGGCAGGGTATCTCCCGTGAGGGCAGCCTGATCGATATGGGCGTGGACATCGGCCTGGTCCGCAAGGCCGGCTCGTGGTTCACATACGGAGACGATCAACTGGGCCAGGGCAAGGAGAATGCCCGCAACTATCTGCGGAGGAATCCCGATATAGCCAACGAATTGGATAGCCGGATCCGTGAGGCCATGGGCATGGGCGAGGCCGAAGAAGTGCCCGAGGGCGTCGATCCGGTCACCGGAGAGGTCGACTTCTGAACGCGATGGAACAGCCTAAAGATGGCACCGCAGATGCGGACGCGGACGCGTATTCAGTGACCCGTGAGATCGCGTTACGCGCTCTTGATCGGCGCGCGTACAGTCGCGCCGAGCTCGCCGACTACCTGACCCGTAAGGGCGCGAAAAGCGAGATCATCGATGAGGTCCTTCGGAGGTTTGAAGAGGTCAACTTGATCAACGATCGGGCCTTCGCCAATCAATGGGTCGAGGCTCGTCAGCGCGGACGACTGCTGCCGCGCCGCACCTTGGTTGTAGAGCTGCGGCGCAAGGGGATCGACGAGGAAATAATCGCGGAGGCGGTGGCAACGGTCGATCGTCAGCTTGAAGAAGCTTCGGCTCTTGAATTGGCCCGTCAGAAGGCGCGCAACGTCCGAGATCAGGACGACGTCGTCGCGCTACGCCGGATAGCAGGTGTGCTGGGTAGGCGAGGCTATAGCGGTGAACTGGCCTGGGCAGCAGCTAAACAGGCACTCAAGGAGCGATCCGGTTCGTGACTGAATGGCACGAATCTCGATCTGAGCGGCTTGGCCAGCGGCGCAGCTCGTGACGCGGCCCGTTGGCGGATGCAGGTTGAACCTGAATCCGCCGATTTCCCGCTGCTGCGCGTCCCCTTGCGGGTGCGCTGGCGGCGTTGTCCTCAGTCAGCGCACCCCGGTGCGCGTCCTTCGTCCGCCTTGCCGTCGCATCCGCCAGGTGCCGCTCGCGACGCGGCCCATTGGCGGATTCAGGTTAAAGTGGATGGGCCATGACCATGCAGATAAGATCGACCACACCGCGCACCTACCAGATCGTCACCTACGGGTGTCAGATGAACGTGCATGATTCCGAACGTATCGCCGGGCTGCTCGAGGAAGCGGGGCTGGTTGCTGCGGCACCGCCGGTCGGAGAACTTGCCGATGCTGATGTGGTCGTCTTCAATACCTGCGCCGTGAGGGAGAATGCCGACAACCGTCTCTACGGCAATCTGGGCCACATGGCGCGCGTCAAGCGCGAGCGTCCAGGCATGCAGATCGCGGTGGGCGGTTGCATGGCTCAGAAGGACCGTGATCTCATCACGACCAAGGCGCCCTGGGTCGATGTCGTCTTCGGCACAAACAACCTGGGCTCGCTACCGGTGCTTCTGGAACGTGCTCGGATCACTGAGCAAGCCCAGGTGGAGATCAAGGAGGCACTGCAAACCTTCCCCTCGAATCTGCCCACTCGCCGGGACTCCGCTTACGCAGCCTGGGTCTCGATCAGTGTCGGATGCAATAACACCTGTACCTTCTGCATCGTGCCGAGTCTGCGCGGCCGGGAGACGGACCGCAGGCCTGGAGAGATTCTGCGCGAGATTGAGATGCTGGTGTCCGAGGGTGTTCAGGAGATCACTCTTCTCGGTCAGAATGTCAATACTTATGGAGTCGAATTCGGCGATCGTGGTGCTTTTGCGCAGTTGTTGCGATCGTGCGGTGAGATCGATGGTCTGGAGCGGGTCCGGTTCACCAGCCCTCATCCGGCATCGTTCACCAACGACGTGATTGACGCGATGGCGCAGACTCATAACATCATGCCCAGTCTGCACATGCCGCTCCAGTCGGGATCTGACAAGGTGCTGCGTCAAATGCGTCGGAGCTACCGCAAGGACCGCTACCTGCGGATCCTCGACGATGTGCGAGCCGCGATGCCGCACGCGGCGATCACCACTGACATCATCGTCGGTTTCCCCGGCGAGACCGAGGAAGACTTCGAGCAGACCCTGGATGTCGTGCGCCGGGCACAGTTCAGCGCGGCCTTCACTTTCCAATACTCGATCCGGCCTGGCACACCAGCAGCGACGATGCCCGATCAGGTACCAGCCGAGGTCGTCCAGGAACGTTATGAGAGGCTGGTCGCCGAAATCGAGCACATCGCCTGGGAGCAGAACAAGTCTCTTGTGGGCACAAGCGTCGAGACGCTCTTCGCGGCCGGAGAGGGGCGCAAAGATCAGCGAACCGCGCGGGTGAGCGGACGCGCCCGTGACAACCGGCTGATTCATGTGGCGATGCCTGAGGATCCCGCGCTGCAGCCGCGTCCAGGAGACATCGGAGACGTCGTGATCACCCACGCAGCACCGCACCATCTGGTCGCCGACGCACCGATCCGCAATCTGCGGCGAACCCGAGGCGGCGACGCCTGGCAGGCGGCTCAAACCCCGCGTCCGGCCGGAATCGGACTCGGGGTGCCGAGGGTTAAGGTTCGCTGAGGTGGGGGACCAGCCACCGCTGATCGTGCTCATCGGGCCGACCGCAAGCGGTAAGTCGTCCCTGGCGATCCGCCTGGCCACCCTGCTCGCAGGCCGAGGAAAGCCTGCAGAGATCGTCAATGCTGACTCGATGTTGGTCTACCGCGGGATGAACATCGGCACCGCGAAACCATCTGCGGACGAACTCGCGCGAGTACCTCATCACTTGGTGGACATCATGGAGATCACCGAGACCGCCTCGGTAGCCGATTTCCAGTCGATGGCCCGTGCGACGATCGAGCGGCTGCGCCGCGGCGGTATCGCGGTGCTGGCCGAACGGCATCCATCAGCTGCGGCGAGCATTCTGGCGGGCAACGGACGGCGCATCGTCCGGGCCCTCGAAGTGATCGAACTGACCGGTGACTTCAGCCCGCGACTGCCCGAACCCGTTTATGCGCTGCCGCGGGTTCACCAGTTCGGCTTGCAGTTGGAGCGCGATGAGATGGACGCCCGCATCGCGCAGAGGGTCGAGCAGATGTGGGCTGACGGCTTTGTCGATGAAGTGCGCGATCTGGCAGCCCGCGGGCTCCGCGAGGGGCTGACCGCCTCGCGGGGGCTGGGCTATCAGCAGGTGTTGGCATATCTTGCTGGCGAACTGTCCGAGCAGGAGGCCAAACAGGCCACCATCGATGGCACCCGAAGGTTCGCCCGCAAACAACTGGGCTGGTTCGCCCGTGATCCCCGCATTCACTGGTTGCAGGCCTCAGACCCTCGAGCTGCCGAGACGATCACCGAAATCCTCGGTGTTTGAACTGTCTAGACTTCGTTTCAGGTGTACTAAGCGGTCGCACCACCGGAAAGGTTGATATGAGCGACTATCGCGCGTCCGATCCCTACTCCCATCGCTCTGGGGGCGAGCCCGATTATCCGCGGCAGGTTCCGTTCCGTGCGCAATCGCCCGCACCCCAGGACCGGTTCTTCAACCCTCAAGACCAGAGTCGTGTCCAGCAGCCGATCGCCACCTGGCAGCCGCAATCACAACGGCCTTTTCCTCAACAACCGCAGCATCCACACGATCCTCGGTTCGCTCAGCAGCCTCAGTATCCGCCTTACGCCCAGTACCCGCAGTACCCCCAATATCCCTTCGCAGGGCAGATGATCCCGAGCCACAGGAGTCGCTCGGTGGCGCTCGTCCTGGCAATACTGCTGGGATATCTGGGGATCCACCGCTTCTACGCGGGCAAGATCGGTACCGGCATCATCTGGCTTCTGACAGGTGGTTGCCTGGGCATCGGGTGGCTTATTGACGCGATCATGATCGGCACGGGGACCTTTCTGGATGGCGATCAACGGCCGATCACGAACTGGTGATGATCGAAACAAAAATTGAGGTGCGCGACTATCGCGCACCGTGGGCGGTGAAAGACTGAATAGATGCAGACTTTGGGCTTCGCTAAGGGACATGCCACTCACAATGACTTCGTGATTCTCGAAGACCGAGACAATCTGAATCCGCTGTCCGACGCGACCGTGCGCTGGCTATGCGACCGGCGCGCCGGTATCGGCGGTGATGGTTTGCTTCGCGCGGTCAGTAGCGAGCTGATCCCGGGCTGGCAAGGAGATCGGTCTTTGTGGTTCATGGACTATCGCAATGCTGATGGCTCGGTGGCGGAGATGTGCGGTAACGGGCTGCGGCTCTTCGTGCGGTATTTGCTGGACGAGGGCCTGATTGACACCACGCCAGTTCGGGTGGCAACTCGAGCGGGTCTGCGTGAAGCTTGGCCGAGCCCCGACGGCTGCATCAAGGTCAGCATGGGACCGGCAACGGTTGCTGAGCAGCCGACGTGGATCGAGCTGCAGTATCGCCGCTATCGCGCGACGACCGTCGATGTCGGCAATCCGCACGCGGTGGTTCGCTTGGACGATCTAGATGAGTTGAGAGCATTGGACCTGACTGCGAGCCCGGCGTTCGATCCGGCGGTGTACCCAGCCGGCGTGAACGTCGAGTTCACCGTGGAGACCCGTGAGGATGAACTCCAGATGCGGGTCTTCGAAAGGGGCGTCGGGGAGACACAATCGTGCGGTACAGGTGTGGTCGCAGCAGCAGCGGCACAATTGCACGGCCGCGGACGAACGACCGGAGCGATGACGGTCGCTGTGCCAGGTGGCAGATTGAATGTGGATATCGACCGTGATCAGGCCTACTTGACAGGCCCGGCGGTCGTCGTCGCGCACGGGCACGTGAGGATCCCGGATCTGTGAGCGCCGACCGGAGCATCATTGAAGCTGCACAGACGGCCGAGAGCCCGTCGGATCTGGGCCATGCCGGTGGCGGTTTCACGCAGCACTCTAGACTTGTCGGACGATGACCAATGATGCTGTGAACCACGATGACAGCTGGGATGCCGGCGACGACCTCACCGAGACGGACGAGCTCTTCGATGATCTTGGACCTGATGTTAGGTGGGACAATGACGACGACTTCGACGACGACGGCTTAGATGACGACGGCTTAGATGACGGTGAACTAGACCTCGCGCAACGCCGGACCTTGCGGCGAGTTGCGGGTTTGTCGACCGAACTCGATGATGTCAGCGAGGTCGAATGCACTGGCGCAGACTGCCGGCTCACAGGTGCTCGAAGGCCTGGTGCAGCGCCGCCAAAAGCCCGATCCGGCAACGTATGTGGGCCGCGGTAAAGTCGATGAACTTCGTGAGATCGTGCAGGCCACCGGCGCTGATACCGTGATCTGCGATGGAGAACTGAGCCCGGCTCAGTTGCGCACCTTGGAGGACCGCGTCGGGGTCAAGGTCGTTGACCGGACGGCATTGATACTCGATATCTTCGCCCAGCATGCGAAGAGCGTGGAAGGCAAAGCCCAGGTCGAACTCGCCCAGCTGAACTACCTGAAACAGCGGCTGCGTGGCTGGGGCGGAAACTTGAGCCGTCAGGTCGGTGGTCGTGCTTCTGCTGGTGTAGGTATCGGTGGGCGAGGCCCGGGCGAAACGAAGATCGAGACCGATCGGCGCAGGATCAATCACCGAATCTCGATTCTGCGCAAGAAGCTGCGCGAGATGGAGAGCACTCGTGCGATCAAACGCGCCGATCGGCAGCGGCACCGTGTTCCGTCGGTCGCGATCGTCGGGTACACCAACGCCGGTAAGTCGTCGCTGCTGAACCGTCTGACCGATGCAGGCGTGCTGGTGGAGGATGCGCTTTTCGCGACCTTGGATCCGACGACCAGACGCACCACAACCGTCGATGGCCGGGTCTATACCTTGACCGATACTGTCGGCTTCGTCCGGCATCTACCCACCGACCTGGTCGAGGCCTTCCGGTCGACGCTGGAAGAGACCGTCGACGCCGACCTGCTGTTACATGTGGTTGACGGCTCAGACGCCGACCCGATCGGCCAGATCGATGCGGTGCACAAGGTGTTGGCAGAGATCGGCGCCACCGATCGTCCCGAACAGCTGGTGATAAACAAGATTGACCGAGCTGATCCTGACTTGCTCGCGATCGTGATACACCAGTACCCCGACGCAGTCACCGTATCCGCCCGTACCGGAGAGGGCATCGATGACCTTCGTGCCGCTGTCGAACAGCGGCTGCCCATTCCGCAAACCGAGGTCGCAGCATTATTGCCCTGGGATCGCGGCGATCTGGTGGATCGGGTCCACCGGGAGGCCGAGATGATCAGCATCGAGCACCAAACCGAGGGAACGATGATCGTCGCCCGAGCTTATCCCGATCTTGCCGCCCAGCTGGCTCCCTACTCGCGGGCCGAGAGGCAGCCGCGGTGAGCGATCTGTCTGAGCAATCTTCGCAGGCGCTGCGCGAGGCTATCGCTGGGCTACACGGCACAACTCGTCCGGGCCAACAGACGATGACCGACCAGGTGGCTGCGAGCTTGGACGACCAAGTGCATCTATTGGTGCAAGCAGGCACCGGTACGGGTAAACGCGAGCCTCGCACCCAGATTCTCAAGGGACGTTCGAACTACGTCTGCTTGCTGCGGGTTCGGGATCAGGCCGGCGCTGAGCAGGATTCATTGGTGGGTGGCGTTGAGCTGGTCGAGGCTGCTCGAGATACGGCATTGGATGCGACCTCGGTGCTAGGAGCCGAAGTGCTCGCCCTGCGAGAGTGGGCCGATGAGCAGGCGGCCAGCGGTGGGCTGGCAGACCGGGATGACGCGCCCAGCCATTCTGCTCGCGCGTGGGCCCAAGTGTCGGTGCCGGTGCGAGAGTGCTTGGGGGCCAGTGCCTGCCCCTATGGCGCGGAGTGCTTCGTCGAGGAATCACGAGCCAGGGCCAGACAGGCCGACCTGGTGGTCACGAACCACGCGCTACTGGCGATCAATGCGATGCATGGCGGCACAGCCCTGCCCGAACACGGCCCGGTCATCGTGGATGAAGCACATGAGCTTGTCAACCGCGTGACCGGCGCAGCCAGCAGCGAGCTCTCCGCTCAACAGATCGAACGGATCTCCAAGCGCGCGGCGAGCTGGTTGGACGATGAGCTGGCCACCGAACTGCTGGAGACAGCCGATACCTTCGCCGATGCCTTGGGCGAGCTGAGCCCTGGACGGGTTACCGAGCCGGACTCGCTCGCTGTTCAGGCCGTGGGCTTGGTGCGCGAAGTCACCCGTCGGGCAGTTTCAGCGTTGGCACCCGCGTCGGGGCAAACCGCTGAACCGGAGCAGCAACAGGCGTCTGCGGCGATGAAAGAGATCTTCGAGATAGCTGAGCGGATGGGGAAACTCGGTGACGACGATGTCATCTGGCTGAGTGCCAGCGAAAGATTCGGTCGTCAGCTCAATATCGCACCGCTATCGGTTGCCGCGCTGATGCGCGAAAAGGTCTTGGAAGATCATCCGACCATCCTCACCTCGGCCACCTTGACCATCGGCGGCGGCTTCGAAATGATGGCCAACAGCGTCGGACTGGCGCGAGCCGATCGGATCGATCTCGGCGACGAGGTGACCAGCGCAGGGCAATGGCGAGCGATCGATGTCGGGTCGCCGTTCGACTACCCGCGGCAAGGGATCTTATATGTGGCCACCGGGCTGGGTAATCCTGGACGCGATGGCATCAGCCCCGATGCGTTGATGGAATTGGCCGAGCTGATCTGGGCGGCCGATGGACGCACACTCGGTCTTTTCGCATCGCAGCGATCTGCTGACACAGCTGCCGAGCATCTGCGTAGCGCTCTTTCCGATATGAATGTTCTATGCCAGGGCGAGGCTAATCTCAGCGAACTCGTGCGGACCTTCATTTCGGACGAGCGTTCGGTGCTACTCGGCACGATCTCGTTATGGCAGGGGATCGATGTTCCCGGAGACACCTGCCGGCTGGTGGTAATCGATAAGATTCCGTTCCCACGCCCGGATGATCCGCTGATGCAGGCTCGCCAGTTGGCCGTCACACAAGCCGGTGGAAATGGTTTCATGCAGGTTACCGCTAGTCATGCAGCACTGCTGTTGGCGCAGGGCGCTGGTCGGCTGATCCGTTCGTCCGCTGACAAGGGGGTGGTGGCTGTTCTCGATCCGAGATTGATCAAAGCCCGCTACGGCAGTTTCCTGCGGGCTTCGTTGCCGCCCTTCTGGACGACCACCGACTCCGAGGTAGCTGTACAAGCCTTGCATCGGCTCGGAGCCGGCTGACGGTCCGAGCCATAGGTGGTCTCGAGCAGCAAATCAGATGCGGCGCAGGACGGCGACGACCTTACCGAGGATCTCTGCGTTGTTGCCGTCGATCGGTTCGTAGGCTGGGTTATGTGGCATCAGCCAGACTTGACCGGGCAGACTACGCAGCGTTTTGACAGTGGCTTCGCCATCGAGCAGCGCCGCGACGATCTCGCCGTTGTCGGCGGTCGGCTGCTGGCGTACGACGACGTAATCCCCATCGCAGATGGCGGCATCGATCATCGAGTCGCCACGGACTTTCAGCGAGAAGAGTGTGCCTTGCCCGACGAGTTCGCGCGGTAGCGGCAGTACCTGCTCCACCTGCTCGTCGGCGAGAATCGGCGCGCCCGCAGCGATAGCACCCAAGACCGGAACGCCGACCGCATGGGAGGTCTGATCGCCGGGCTCGGTTTCGTGGTCTTGGCCTGCTACTTCGGCGTCCGAGCCTGCTGCCGCATCCAGGGAACTCGGCAGAGTCACCTCCAGTGCGCGAGGACGGTTGGGGTCGCGTCGTAGGAAGCCTTTCGCCTCAAGTGACTTGAGTTGATGAGAGACGCTGGACGAGCTGGCCAGCCCCACAGCATCTCCGACTTCGCGAATGCTGGGCGGATAGCCCCGCGCGGCGACTGTCTCCCGAATGAACTCCAGAATGTGTCGCTGGCGTGGTGTGAGTCCCAACCCAAGTCACGGGCAATGTCCGCCTTTGACGGTCGACCGGCGCGTCGGGGAGTGACGGCTGAGCGCCTGACTGTGATCATGTGCCAACGATAGGACATCCAACCAGTTGATTCAAACATCTGTTCGAGCGTGTCTGGGCGGCGCAAATTCGATTTTCAGGAGTCGGGAGTGAGGTCGGTCGACTGGGGTTTGCACGCTCGAAGATCCGCTGTGACAACGCAGGATGGCGCCTGAACTGTGGTTCTGCACGCCGTCGTGGACGGTCGGGCCAAATTTTGTCAGTGGTGTCTGTTTGGATGGCAGCATCATGAAAAGCAGCTCTGAATCGAACACTTGAACGACAGGGGTTGATCGATTAGGCTGGAGATCGAACAAACGTTCGATCGTGTTGCTTTCGGCGGATGGCCGGGCAGATAGATGGAGGCAGAGATGAGCATCTTGGT
>JALHFX010000112.1 GCA_022837595.1 Propionibacterium sp. | reverse complement strand
GCGATGAGTGAAGGAAAAGTGGTACTGATTTGGAAGTAATAACGGAAATGCCGTCCAAGAATCGGCGTTTAGCTGTGAAGTGAAAGTGAAAGTCCGCGGCCACTCGCACAGCGATCCTCATCTAGCGCGCTTTCGGGGCCACAGCACCCGCGGCTCCATCCGGCGGCGAAGATTTCCGTCTCCGCAGTTTGGTCTTTGGCGTGCTAGGCTGTGCATCGCTCGGTTCTCGCGCGGGCAGCATTTGCTGCGCCATAGCCTTTATCTTCTCGTCACGGAGCTCCAACTCGCGCTGCAGGAGCGCAGCCTCGGTTGTCCGTTGTGAAAGTTGCTCGCGCATAACGTTCATCTGTGCGAGGTGCTGTTCCGCACCCTCCCTCATCTTGATGAGGCTGCCTTCTGCAGCTCCCAGACTTTGGCGGACGTCTCCCAGCTCCTGTTGAAGGGCTCTCAGTTCGTCCCGTTGCCGTTGAGCAAGATCGGCATTCGACTGCCGGACTTGCGCCAGTTGCTTCTGCGCTTTCGCAGTGGTCGTGCGTTCGCGGTCGATTTCCAGCAACGCACGCTTCTCGGCCGCTTCATGGCGATCCTCCGCCCACCGCAAGGCATCGCGCTGCTTTTCGAGCTCGGACGCGAAGTCCTTGCGTGCTGCCGATAGTTCCCCTTCGAGCGCCTGATGCTGTCGCCTCGCTGCCGACAACTGTCCGGCAAGTACCTCCTTTTCCGCACGCTCCGCCGCCAAAACGCGTTCCAGCGAAAGGATGCGCTCCGAGGCGCGGTCGAGTGCCTCCTGCAAATACTCGAGTTCCTCATTGGCTGCCTGAGCGTCTTGCTCTGCCCGCTGCGTTTCGGCGTCAGCGGCTGTGACGCGGGCGTCGGCCTCCTCGCGGAAAGCGTTCAGATTTTCGTGTGCTGCCGCTTGGGCCTCGTTCCATAGCCGTCCAACAAGCTCCCCCGCGGCCATTTTTAGAGTATCGGGAAGGTCGGGGTGTTCGATACGGACTCGGCTCTTTTCGCGCAGCTCCTCCCAGAAGCGCGCCAGGGCTTCCGCCGGCGCCGACATGCTGCCCTTGCGGACAAGCTGGTAGAGCTTATTGGCGGTCGGCGTGATGCCGTAGCGGAAGAACAGCAGTGCGCACGTCTCGCGATACAAGTCTTGCGTGGTCGCCGTCGTGTCGCGCAGTGCGTCGATAGCCTCACGGATTTCAGTTTCAACGTTCATGTCTGCGATTGGGGCTTACAGGGAAGGCAGCGATTTCAGGCTAATGAATAATAATACAACGTAAAACATATGATTTCTTGATATATCACTAAAATATTTGACATTATGTTTATAATGTTGAAAAATATCGCGCATTCGTACTTATAAGATAGTGAGACTCGGGGTCGCTCCGAGGATGCGCAAAATGGCTGACTCCCTTTTGGTTCCCGGTCCCTTCGAGGGCCTTCGGCTGCCATCGGATCTGGACGGCAGCCACGGCCACAACCGTGCCGTCGGTAAGGTTGGCCAGATTGCGGCTGCCAATGACCTGCAGGCCATCCAGGCTTGGCTCGCGCGCTTTGCCGACACGCGCACAACCTTCGACAACTACCGCAAGGAAGCCGAGCGGCTGTATCTCTGGGCCGTGTTCCAGCTCGGACGCCCGATCTCGTCGCTGACGCACGAGGACTTCCTCGGGTACCAGCGCTTTCTTGCCGACCCGCAGCCGCGCGACAAATGGGTCGCCGGCCCTGGCCGGAAGCATCCGCGGGGGGATCCGCGTTGGCGCCCGTTCTATGGACCACTGGCCCCGGCGAGCCAACGGCAAGCGATGGTGATCCTCAACGTCATGTTCGCGTGGCTCGTCCAGGCAGGCTATCTGGCCGGCAATCCGCTGTCCTTGTCTCGACATCGTACCCGTCGGCCGAAACCTCGCATCACGCGCTACCTCGACGTCGATCTCTGGCAGGAGGTTAAGGCCTACATCGAGGGAATGCCGTGCGAGACCGATCGGGAGCGTGCGCACTATTTTCGCAACCGCTGGCTCTTCACCCTCCTCTACCTAGGTGGCTTGCGCATCTCGGAGGTCGCTTGCAACACAATGGGCGCCTTCTTATGTCGCCGCGATCGGGATGGTGAGGAGCGTTGGTGGCTGGAAGTGCTCGGCAAAGGCGACAAGGAACGTTTAGTGCCGGCAACGACTGAGATGATCGTGGAACTCGCCCGGTATCGGCGTGAATGCGGGTTGGCCCCCTACCCCACGCCCGCCGAAGACACACCACTGGTGCTTCCCATTGGTAAATCACGGGCGCCGCTCACCCGAGCCGCATTGCACGCAGTCGTGAAGAAGGTTTTCGACGGCGCAGCGTCGCGGCTGCGGCAACGTGGTGAGGGACACGCTGCTCGAGCGGTTCTGCTTGAACGGGCGTCCGCGCATTGGTTAAGGCACACCGCGGGCTCCCATATGGCTGACCAACAGATTGACCTGCGCTCCATCCGCGACAACTTGGGTCATGAGTCCTTGAAGACCACCAGCCAGTACTTGCATGCGGATGACGATGATCGTCACAGGGAAACCGAGCAAAAGCATCGGATTGGTTGGTAGCCGCTGACCAACACAGGAGTTCCTAGGGTCCCGGTAGTTCTTGATCGGCTGCTTCTCGGCCTGAGCGGTCGTTGGCATCCAACCTTTTGTCCGGCTGCAATGCGCCAGTCAACTGGCCGGTTCCGCGCGGCACAGCGTCTAGGCGGACGCATCCGGACGCGGTACAGCTCGTTTGGCGAGCGCGATGAGACGTCCTAGAGGGGGCGCATCGCATCGTTTGATGCCTTCCGAATTGGGGGTGCTCAATAGGCTGCTGATGCGCCATACACACAACATGCACTGCCACTGACGGCAGTGCATGGCACAAACCCGCCTCTGCGGTTTGTCGCGATTGTGGCCCCAGCGCTGACGTTTCAACAGCAAGGCCATTTCGACAGAGTTGGCACGCCGATTGCGTATGTCTTGATAAGACGCAGCAGAGCTTTTCTCTAATGTTTAACCGTCGAAAGACACCTCCCTCACCCTAGGAGCACGATCATGGAAACCGCACAGCAATTCAGCTTCCCCCGCCTGAACGAACCAGCCCCTGCCTTCAGCGTCCGCACCACGCATGGTGAACGTTCGCTCGAGGACTATCGCGGCAAGTGGCTGATCCTGTTCTCGCATCCTGCAGACTTCACCCCCGTGTGCACCACCGAGTTCATCGGTTTCGCCAATGCAGCACCCAAGTTCGCCGAGATGAATTGCGACCTGCTCGGCCTGTCGATCGACAGCCTGTTCTCGCACCTGGCCTGGACACGCAACATCAAGGAGAAATTCGGCGTCGACATCCCGTTCCCGATCATCGAGGACATCAAGATGGACGTCGCCCGCGCCTATGGCATGGTCCATCCGGGTGCCGCCGACACCCAGGCCGTGCGCGCGACCTTCTTCATCGACCCCAATGGCATCCTGCGCGCCATGGTGTATTACCCGATGAGCAACGGCCGCAGCATCGACGAGTTCGTCCGCCTGCTGCAGGCGCTGCAGACCTCGGACACGCACGGCGTCGCCACGCCCGAGAACTGGTGCCCGGGAAAGGACGTGATCGTCTCCCCGCCGAAGACCGCCGAGGCAGCCGACAAGCGCGCCTCCGAGGGTTACAACACGGTCGATTGGTACTTCTCCACCAAGTCGCTGTAAACCGCCCCGCCCTGCAGCGAGCCTGGCCCGCTGCAGGGCATCCATGCCGGTATGAGACAGAAATCGTATGACCAACGAAATCCAGACCGATGTCGCTATCATCGGCGCGGGCAGCGCCGGGCTCTATGCGCTGCGTGAGGTGCGTCGTGCCGGGCGCGACTTCCTGCTGATCGACCGCGGCCCGCTTGGCACCACCTGCGCCCGGGTGGGCTGCATGCCCTCGAAGGTCGCACTGCATGCCGGTGCGGAGTGGGCGACACGCAAAGCCATGGCCGGGATCGGCGCAAGCGGCGTCGAGGCCCTGTCCATCGACCTTGCCGCGACTTGGGCGGGGCTGCGCGAACAACGCGACTTCTTCGCCAGCAGCGGTGCCAGCAAGGCGCGGGCCGCCGCCGGCGACAAACTCATCGAAGGCACGGCGCACTTTCTAGAACCCACGCTCATCGAGGTCTCGTCGCCTGCCGGCCTGCAGCGCGTGCGCGCCCGTGCCGTCGTCATCGCCACCGGTTCGCGCCCGGTCATGCCCGGCTGGCTGGACGACGTGCGCGATCGCGTGATCTCGACCGACGCACTCTTCGAACTCGATGCGCTTCCGCGCAGCATCGGTATTCTCGGACTCGGTGCCATCGGGCTCGAGATGGGGCTCGCGCTGTCCCGCCTCGGCATCCGCGTGGTCGGGGCAGACCTCGCGCCGAACGTCGGCGGCATCGTCGATCCTGCACTCGGCCAGCGCGCACGCGAACGTTTTGGCCAGGAGATCGAACTCTGGCTGGGCACGCAGACCCGGCTCGAGCGCAGCACATCCGGCATTGTCATGCACGCGGACGGACGGAAGGCCGAAGTCGAACTGCTGCTCGCCGCCCTCGGCCGGCGCCCCAACGTCGACAGCCTGGGCCTGGAAGCCGCCGGCTTCCCGCTCGACGAACGCGGCACCCCGCGCTTCGACCCGACAACCATGCAGGTTGGCGAGTTGCCGGTCTTCATCGCCGGCGACGCCAATGCAGACCGGCCGCTAATGCATGAGGCTGCCGACGAAGGCGCGATTGCCGGCTACAACGCTGCCCGCGAAGCCCCCACCCGCTTCTGGCGCAAGGTGCCACTCGGCATCGCCTTCTCCGACCCGGACATCGCCGCGGTCGGCATGCGCTTCGACGCCCTGCCCACCTACGGGGTCGTGGTCGGCACCGGCAGCGGCGACAAGAACGGACGCGCCCGCATCCTCGGCGCCACCGACAGCCTGCTGCGCGTCTATGCCGACGCGACCGATGGCCGACTGCTCGGCGCCGCGATGGTCGCGACAGGTGGTGAACATCTCGCCCATCTGCTTGCCTGGGCCATACAGCGCGGCGAGACGGCGCACGATCTGCTGGCCTTGCCCTTCTACCACCCCGTAGTCGAGGAGATGCTGCAGACAGCGCTGCAGGACATCGCCGCGCAGTTGCCGCCCCTCAACCCCTACCCGATCGGGCTTAAGCCCGTCGAGCACCTCTGACGTTGAGTCGCCTAGCATGTCCCACCGCAAGATCCTCTACTGGCTCGCCTTTTCGGACGGCATCGCACTGCTCGCCCTGGTGTTCGTCGCCGTGCCGGTCAAGTACATGCTCGACCAGCCACTTGGCGTGAAGCTGCTGGGACCCTTGCACGGGGCTCTGTTCCTGTCCCTTGCGACTGCAACGCTGAGCGCGCTCGCACGCAGAATCCTCCGCCCCGGCCTCGCGCTTTTACTGCTCCTCGGTGCCCTCCTGCCCTTGGGCGCATTTCTCGCCGATCACAAGCTGCGCCAGGCCTATCCGGAATTGCAGACCTGATTCATCGACACATCACTCATTCCACAGGAGCATTGCCATGAAGAAAGCCCTCGTTGCCCTCGCCATCGCCTTCGGTCCCACCGCCGCGCTCGCCGACAGGCCCGCCGTCACCGTCGTCCTCAATGCCCAGAGCCCGATGACCCAGGGCATGGCCATGGTGCTGGCCAACCAGATGCAGGAACAGGGCGCACAGGTCGACATCCTGCTGTGTGACCACGCCGGCGACCTCGCACTCAAGGATGCCGGCGGCGCAGCGCTCAAACCCAACAACGTGACACCAGCGCAACTACTCGACGGCGCGCTGAAGAAGGGCGCCACCGCCTCGGTGTGCGCGCTCTACCTGCCCAACAGCGGCAAGAAGCCCGAAGACCTCAAGGACGGCATCAAGCCGGCCAAGCCGGCCGACATGGGCGCCGCCCTGCTGGAGCCGAACCGCAAGGTCATTGGCTTCTGACGATTTATCGCACTTAATCATCAACGGGAGTCCCACGCCATGAGCTCTCATCTGCTCGTGTTCCTCCTCTCTGCCACAACCGCCACCACGGTGTTGGCGCAAGAGTCCGCACTTGAAGTCAGTCTGGCTGGAATCCAGCATGATCGCGGAAGCCTGCGCGTGGGGCTGTATTCCGACCCGAAAACCTTCCGCAAGGAAGCGCAGGCCGTCGCCATACAGCAGGTGCCGGCCAGCGCCGGTACGGTGACGGTGAGCTTCGGTGCGCTGCCGCCCGGTCGCTACGCGATCATGGTCTATCACGACGAGGACGGTAACGGCGAACTCAATCGCCGCTTCGGCATGTTCCCGACCGAAGGCTACGGCCTCTCGAACAATCCCACCGTGTCCGGCCCGCCCGCGTTCGCGGACAGTGCCTTCGAAGTAGCTGCCGGTGCGGGCACCGCCCGGATCAGCATCGACCTCCGTTACTGACAGCCCTGCAAGGAAGAACGATGAACGCCCCCGCCTCCTCCACCAGGCCCGCCGCTGCGCACGATGCGCATGGCGGACGGCTCGCGCATTTCCCGGTCGCCCTGTTCTCCACCGTGATGGGCATGGCGGGCCTCACCATTGCCTGGCTCAAGGCCCATCACACCGGCGGCGTGCCGGTCGAGGTCGGCGTCGCGCTGCGCTGGCTGGCGAGTGCGCTGTACCTGTTCCTGCTGGCGATGTACGGAGCCAAGCTGCTGCGACACCCCGGGGCGGTGAAGGCCGATCGCGCCCATCCGGTGCGGCTCAATTTCTTCCCCGCCATCTCCATCGGCCTGCTGCTGCTGTCGATCAGCTGGGCGCAGGACGCCCCGGCCGTCGCACAATGGATGTGGGGCATCGGCGCCGCCGTGCATCTCATGTTCACGCTGTTCGCCATGAGCAGCTGGATCCACCACACCCACTACGACATCAAGCACGCCAACCCGGCCTGGTTCATCCCGGTGGTGGGCAACATCATCGTGCCAATCGCCGGCGTGCGCTTCGCCCCGGCGGACATCAGCTGGTTCTTCTTCAGCATCGGGCTGGTGTTCTGGCTGGTGCTGATGACGATCGTGCTGTACCGGCTGTTCTTCCACGAGCCGCTGCCCGCGCGCCTGACCCCCACGCTCTTCATCCTGATCGCCCCGCCCTCGGTCGGCTTCCTGGCCTATGTCGCACTCACCGGCCAGGTCGACGCCTTCGCCCGCGTGCTCTACTTCACCGCGCTGTTCCTGACCCTGCTGCTGGCGAGCAATGCGGTGCGCTTCTTCCGCCTGCCCTTCTTCATCTCGGCGTGGGCCTATTCCTTCCCGCTGGCGGCCATGACGATCGCCACCTTCGAGATGAGTGCGCGCAGCGGCCAGGCCTTCTATGCAGGGCTGTCCTGGCTGATGCTCGCGGTGCTGAGCGGCGTCGTCGCGCTGCTGGCCTTCAAGACCCTACGGGCCGCCAGCCGCGGCCAGATCTGCGTGCCCGAGTGAGGGCCCACTCAGCCACGAACCGACATGAGGAGCTTTCCAATGCCACAGGCAGACATCCGGTCCTTCTTCGACGCCGCCACCAACACCGTCACTCACGTGGTGTCCGACCCTGCGACAGCACGCGCCGCGATCATCGACAGCGTGCTCGACTACGAGCCCAAGTCGGGACGCACCTCGCGCGCCTCGGCCGACGTCGTCATCGCCTTCGTGCGTGACGCCGGACTGCACGTCGACTGGCTGCTCGAGACTCACGCCCACGCGGACCACCTTTCGGCCGCGCTCTACCTCAAGCAGCAGCTTGGCGGCAGGATCGCCATCGGCGCGCATATCCGTCAGGTGCAGGGCGTGTTCAAGGACATCTTCAACGCCAAGGACATGAACACCCATGGCGCCGAGTTCGACCACCTGTTCGAGGACGGCGAGCGCTTCCGCATTGGCGGGCTGGACGTCGAGGTGATGCACACCCCCGGTCATACGCCGGCATGCCTGACCTACATCGTCGGGCAGGACGCCTTCGTCGGCGACACCCTGTTCATGCCGGACTACGGCACCGCGCGCTGCGACTTCCCCGGCGGCGATGCGGCCACGCTGTTCCGCTCGATCCGCAAGGTGCTGTCGCTGCCGCCCGAGACGCGCCTGCACCTGTGCCACGACTATCCGCCCGACGACCGCGCCCCGGTGTGGGAAACCACCGTGGCCGAGCAGCGGGCGAAGAACATCCACGTCCATGACGGCGTAACCGAGGCCGACTTCGTCGCCATGCGCACCGCACGCGATCGCACGCTGGCCATGCCGACGCTGATCCTGCCGGCGATCCAGGTCAATGTGCGTGCCGGCAACCTGCCACCGGCCGAGGACAACGGCGTGCA
>JALHFX010000024.1 GCA_022837595.1 Propionibacterium sp. | reverse complement strand
TGGACACTCGCAGGTACGAGACGGCGAACGATCCGGGGAACGGCGTTGGCGCTACGAGGCTGTCTATCGCGGTGCGGTCCGCGTCGATGATCGTCATGGTTCTTCTCCACAGTCACTGGTCCTGCCGACGCGGACTATGTGAAGGCGGATGTTGATCGTGAGAAGAGCCCGAAGGCTGTAGGACTAGGCCGAGTCGGCCACGTTTGCTTTGCCTCGCCGTGGTGGCGAAGCGCTAGGACCACAACATCCGCCATCCGCGGCGGATGTGTTCATTCTACGACGACGAGCCCGCCGAAGCACGGGGACCCTTCGGTCGAGTCGCATCTTCCGAGCGGCACGAGCCCGACTGCTGGAGCGCCATACGAATCAGCAGCTCACTGAGCTTGTCCAGGTCGGGCGGATCGTGGAAGTCGGCGCGGATCGTCAGCTCGCGCTCGCTCTGCTGGCGCTGCCCGGTCTTCCGTGCGTAGCGACGAGCCATGACTCACACCTCACCCGTCTCCGGGACGGCGGCGGCAAAGAAGGCGTCCTCTGCATCTTGACGCGCCGCGACCTCGTCCAGGACGAACCGGACGAAGTCCTCGTCGCGGTCGGTGATCGGCGAGTCCTCGATGGGTTGAGCGGGGTCTTCGCCCGGCCAGCTCGTCTGACGTGTCGGCCGGTCACGGTCGAGGCGCGTTCCGCAGGCGGCCACCCAATCGCGAAGCCTGGCGCGCGCATCGGCGAAGTCGCGGTGCCAGCCGAGCGGCGCGGAGCCGTTCTGGTCGAGGTCGTAGGCGCACAGCCAGTGAAGGTGCAGCGCGGACAGCTCCCACAGCAGTTCGGGGTGGCGGTGCCAGTACGGCGGCACGACGCTGGCCGGAAGACCATACGTGTGACGGAGCCAGTCCACCCAGCGATTCAGTTCGAGCAGCTCGGCTTCGAGATCGTTCGCGGTCAGAAGGTTCCAATTGACCGGGCGCGGCGGCTCAGGTGTGTCGAACCGGGGTGACGCCAGGACCGGCTCGGGCGGCATGTCGTCATGCTCAGGGAACTGATCGGTCATGATGGCCTGCTCACATCCCGATCGCGGTAGCGCTCGGCGCCGCGGCCTGCTGAGGTGCAGCGAAGGCGGCTGAGTTGCGCCCGGACGCAGAGCGCTCGGTGCGATCCACCTCGTAGCGCGTGCGGGCGAGATCGTGACCGATACGAGTCGCGATGAACTCCTCGCCCTCGTACCGCTGGCCGTTCCGCTCATAGGAATAGTCGCGCACCCGGCCGTCGGCGATGATGTTGTCGCCCTTGGCCAGACGCTCAGCCCCCTGCTCGGCAGCACCGCGATACGCGATGAGGTCGTGGAAGGTCGTCTCCAACTGCGTGAAGGTGTTGTCGGGCTCCTTGCGGTAGTGCTCGATCCCGACCTTCAAGTAGAGGCGTGCGTCGCCACGTTCGGTCTGACTGAGCTGCGGGTCCGAAGCAACGAAACCGGAGATGGACTGATGGGTGCGAATGGCCATGATGGCGTCCTCCTGAACTCGGGCGACCAGCTGCATGTGGTCGCTGTGTCAGGCAGGTGCGCCCCGGCACCCAGAGTCGTCAGGGTGCGGGGCGGCGCAGGAGAGCTTCGAGTTCAGCGCGGTCGCTACGGAGCTGCGCGGCATCCTGCCGGATGGGCCAGGCGCGTAGGTCGGTGACGATGGGTGGTGCGGAGCGGAGCATGGTGATGCCGGTGCCGAACGGCAGCGTGCGGATGCGGTCGGGCGGCAGGATCGGGACGCGGCGGATGGAGCGTTGGTTGGAGCGGGTTCCTCGGTCACCGAGGGTCACCGAGTCGGTGTACTCGTCTCGTTCGCCGATGAGGGTGGAGAGGTCTTGGAGATCGCGGCTGTTGGAGGCGCCGCCGAGGATGATCTTGACGATGCTGGCGTCCCAGATCGCGCCCGCCTGGTGCTCGCTCCACCGGTCGCGGGCTTGGGCGAGCGACTGCAACACCGGCATGGTCGTGATCCCCGTGCCACCACCTTCAGCCATGAGCGTCGGGAGCGACGACAGGGGCGCAAGGTTCCCGATCTCGTCGAGCGCGAGCAGCAGCGGCGGATCGAGTCGGGTTCCGGGTGAGCGGGCGGCGAGCCTGCGGGCGGTTTCGATGAGGTCTTCGACGAACGCCGCAACCAGCGATGCCGATGCACCGGCACCGGCTCCGGTGGCGAGCAGGTAGAGGGTGCCCTGCTCGGCGAGGAACGTTTCGGGGTCGAACTGCTCGTCCGGCCCGGGTGACACCGCGTCGAGCACTCGCGGGTCAGCAAGGGCGGCGAGGGCGAGGGAGACGCCTTGCCAGATGCTGTCCCGGGTCTTGGGGTCGGCGTCGATCATCGCGGCCAGCGAGTCGTCCCACCCCATCGCGGCGTTCGGGTGGGAGTTGAGGATCGAGACCGCTTCCGCCGCGGCCGAGGGATCGAGTGTCCATCTGAACAGTTCGGCTGGTGGCCTGCCGTCGAGGGCTGCGGCGTGCAGCAGGCTTTGTAGTGCAGTGCGGGTCTTGCCTTCCCAGAAGCCGCCGGACTCCACCCCACCAGCGCTCAGGCCGGTGGCGGCGGCGAGGCCGTTGGCGCGGATCATCGCGGTCAGTGGGTCGTGGCAGCCGCGCACGGGTGACCAGCGCAGCCCGGCAGGGATGCCCTCGGCCAAGTGTTGGGGGTCGAACACCGCGACCGGTCCGCCGCGACGGCGGCGGGCGCGGAGGGTGGCGGTGAGGTTGTCGGGCCGGGTGCTGGTGGTGACGACCGCGCCGGGTGCGTCGAGGATCGCGTTGATGACCACATGGAGGCCCTTGCCGGAGCGGGGCGGGCCGATCAGCAGGATCGAGTCCTCCACCGATGCCCAGACCTTCGTGCCGCGACTGGCTCCGAGCAGGTAGCCGACATCCTCCGGCGTTGGAGATTCCAGCGACGGCCGCAGCGTCCCAGCGCGATGTAGCAGTGCCTTCGCTGACGCGGCTGTCTTCACTTCCTGGCGGGTGGCGATCCCGGCGAGGCGGTGAGGGTCGGTCTCGATCTTCCTGGTGTGGTGGCGCAGCACGATCCAGACCCACACGGTCCCGGCGGCGAGCCCACCGAGCATGACGGCACTGACGATCCAGTAGACGACCGGGTTGAGCCCCTCGGCACCCAGCGCGGTCGCAGGATCGGCGGGGTTGAACAGCACCCCGAGGCCCGCAGCTGGGCCGGCGTCTGGTTGCGGGAGGCCGGTGAGGAACGCGGTGACGCTGCCGGCTGCGCGCAGGACGAGCGCGATGCCGAACATTCCGATCAGCCCGATGAGGGCGGCGTTGGTGAGTTCGTCGCCCATGCTCCCGGCTTGTCGCTGGTTCATGTCAGCCGCCGCACCGCGAACGTGCCCGAGATGCGCCCGAGCAGAATCACTTCTTGCCCAGCGTCGTAGGGCAGGGTGTCGAGGTTGATGAGCGCGCGGGCGGCGCCGGTTCCGGCGGCGTCGGTGTGGGAGACGATCACAGCGACGACGACATCCTCACCGGGAACGAACCCGTCGGCGGCGACCTCCATCAAGCGAGGCACCCGGCGTGCGTGACGGCTCCGCCGTGTCTCCGGCATCGGCCTCTTGGGCAGGGGCGCGGCCCGTCGGGGTGTGCGGGGGTGGATGATGTCGGTGAAGACGCTCCCGTCGCACTCACGCACCTCCACCCGCACAGCAACGGTTCGGTCCTTGGTGATGGCATCCATGAGCGGCCCGAACGTCGTCCGAGTCCACGCGGTCTCGCCGGGTGCTGGGAAGGGTGTTCCATCGACGGTAGCGGTCAGTGTTCCGTTGGAGGCGACGGTGACGAGGACGTGCGGCAGCTCAACCGGAACCGGTTGCTCGTCGTCGTTCGGGTGGGATCGGCGCGGGCTGGTGAGGTTCATCTGTGGCCTCCCGCCGCTCGGCTGCTGGTGTCGAACAAGGCGAGCTCGGCCGGGTGTAGCTGGTGCTGGGTAACGAAACTCCTGGCCTTGATCCGCCACAGCCCTTGGCCGACGCCGAGGTTCGGCAAGAGCTGCTGCTCGGTGCCGGTCAGACCGAGCGCGGTCGCGGTCGGTCCGAGCTGGTCGGACTCCTGCCGGTACACGATCCGGGTCTCGGCGTTCGCCAACAAGGAGTTGGCTAGCGACCGCATCGCTGAGCCTTGGTCGCCCACGTTGTCGAGGTCGGTGAGCTTGTGGAAGATCAGCATGTTCGCGATCCCGTAGTGCCGGGCGAGTCGCCAGTGCGCGTCCATCCGCCGCAGCAGCGCCGGGTGGGACATGAGCCGCCAGGCTTCGTCGTAGATCACCCACCGCTGCCCTCCGTTCGGGTCGAGCAGCGCGGACTCCATCCATGCCGACGAGCACGTCATCAACACCGAGATCAGCGTCGAGTTCTCGGTGACCCGGGAGAGGTCGAGGGAGATCATCGGCAACGATGGATCGAACCTGACCGTGGACGGGCCATCGAATAGCCCAGCCAGGTCACCGGCCACGAGCCGGCGCAGCGCATGACCAACCAGCCGACCATCCTCTGCCAACCTGCCGTCGGCATCCGAACTGGGGGCGAGGATGCGTTCGACGACCATCGGCAGGATCGGCACGTCGTTTTCCCGCACGGTCTGGGTCAGGGCGATGTCGATCGCGGTGTGCTCCAACGGCGACAACCCTCGCGCGAGCACGGTCTCGGTGAGCGCGCCGATCAGGTCACGACGCCGGGCCGCAACCGTCGAGGCCCACTGCTCATCCGACAGCCCGGCGGGTCGGTGGCCCTCGTCGAGCGGATTCAGCCGGGTGTTGAGCCCGTGGCCGAGCACGATCGCACGTCCGCCGACGGCGTTGGCGACCGCGGTGTGCTCGCCCTTCGGGTCGCCGGGAACGTACACGCGCCGCCCGAACGGCAACGACCGCGTATAGAGCGATTTGGCGAGGCTCGACTTCCCAGAGCCAACGATCCCAGCCAGCACCACGTTCGGGGCAGTGATGATCCCGCGCGCGTACAACACCCACGGGTCGTAAACGAAGCTCCCACCCGAGTACAGATCCTGACCCACGAACACCCCATCCGCACCGAGGCCACCCTCGGCGACAAACGGATACGCCCCCGCCAAGGTGGCAGAGGTGTCCTGATGGCGCGTCAGATGGAACCGGCCCGGCGTCCGCAACCGCGCGGCACCTGGCTCGCCGGCCTTCGGCAGGTAGATCGTGGCTCGCCGCTCGGCCCGCCCCTGCTCGGCCTTCTCCTTCGCGGCAGCGAGCGCAGCCTTACGCTGCTCGGCATGCAAGCGGGCTTCTGCGCGACGGCGCTGCTTGCGGAGTTTCCGGCGTTCCTTCGACGGTGCGACCAGAACGGCGGTGTGCAGCCGCTCGCGATCCGGGGTCACAGCCCCAGCCCCCGCGCCTGCTTCACCGCAGTGATCTTCGCTGGCTCAAACCACGACCCATCCGACTTCGAGGTCGGAAGGTCGGCCCGCTTCGGAGCACCCGGCGACGAGTACGACACCAGCAACTCCGGGCCATCCCGCGTCGGAGACGGCCCGGCCCGCTCGGCATCCTGGCCCTCGGTGTCGGGTTCGGTGTAGCGGCGCAGCAGCGAGACGTAGCCGATGTGCGGGTTGATGACCAGCGCGTAGTCGCCGGAGATCGCCACCTGGTCGTTGGTGCCCTCGCCGGGCTCGCCGTAGACGTACCCATTCTCCAGCGCAGCCTGCGTGGTCTCATCGCCGTAGTCCCACTGCGCGAGGTAGTCCACAGCATCGACATGCCCCAGCTCACCGAGGATGCGCAACGGCCTGTCAGCCTCATCGCCCTGGAGGAACACCACGTTGACCCACCTGGACGGCGCGGCCTCCTAGACGGCGGGTTCGGGATGCCAGGCGATCCGGCCGGCCGCGATGAAACCCTCCGCGAGCCGGTCATAGGCCCGGTCTACGAGGTTCACCGCCTGGTGCAACTCCTCCGCAGCAGCCAGCGCGTCCCGCACGCCGGCCTCGTGGTTCCCGTCGTCATTGAACGCGTGCGCGGCCTTACGCTCGTGAACATCGGCGATCTGGTCGAGCACCTGCCGCAGCGACCGCATCCCCGACGAGAGGTCGCCGATCACCCCGTACATCTGCGCGGGCTGATCGAACGTACGGCTCGCGTGAGCCAACCCCCGCAGAGCCTCGGATGCCTCCGCGGCGTCGGCAGTCGAATCGAAGAACGTGGGCATGGTCGACCTCCTCGGGAGTCGTGTGATGAGGAGGTGCGCTGCCTAGCACCCCGGCGCTGTCGGAGGCGGCTGACATACTTGACGGAGGCCTCGGAGGGAGGCACAAGGCAGTCACCGGCGAGAAGGAGAGCCCACATGGACGACGCGCGCGACGAGTCCGGTAGCGGCGAGGCTATTGGCGGGCAGGCCGAGGAAGATGGTCAGATCAGGTCCGACGCGCTTGAACTCGCGACGTCCACGACCCTCGTCGAAGTGACGCCAGGTGTAGCAGTGGTATTCGGCGAAGTCCCCGACGGTCTTGAACTCATCAGCCTTGACATGGTGCCTTCCTTTGACCGCGCCCAGCTCTCCACCGCTCTTGGCTCCCTCGGCAACGCAGGCACCATCGTCGGAAACGTTGCGGAAGCTGTATCGAGCGCGCAAGGTCTCTTCCGCGTCAACGACGCCACGCTGTCCCTGCTGAAGAGCGGCGGACAGATGGCAGCAAAGGACGGCGCCAAGCTCGGGGCGATCTTCAAGAACGGCGAACTGGTCGCCCAGGCGCGTTTCATCCCTGCTTCGATGACAGCCGCTACAGCGATCGCAGCCATCGGTCCGGCCGTCGCCATGATCGCGCTCCAGATGCAGCTGGGTGAGATTTCCGGCCTCGTTCGTACCAACATTCAGCTCACGACGCAGACGCTCAAAGCCATCCGAAACGAGCAATGGGCGGAGCTTGAAGGACTGGCCGAGTCCGTCGATGAGGCGGTCAAGGAGACCCGCGAACTCGACGACATCACAGACTCTGTCTGGGAGCCCATCGCTCCCAGCGGCCCCAACATCCGCAAGCAACTGAAGCTGTACCGCAAGAACGTGGCAGGCCACGTCCAGGAACTCGGGAAGCTGGAGGGTCGCGCTCGCCGCCAGTACCTCGAATCCAACGCCGAAGCAATCGTCTTCGATACCTACGCGCTGCTCAGCTCGCTGAAGACCCACGCGGAGTACCAGGCGGTCCGGGCTGCCCTCGCCAGAACACGAAGCGCAAATGACGAGAGCGAAGCGCAGCTCTTCGAGCGGATCGCCCGGAACACACCCGTCGAGATCAACGAGTCGCTCTCCGAAATCCGCTCGCTGACCGAGTCACTCGTGCGTGAGTTGCGGATTATCGCCGAGCTCCCCGGTCGCGCTACCGTGCCTCTCACGAAGAAGCGGAAAGACGCAAAGGCGTCTCAGCTCACTTGCAGGCAGCTCCTCAATGCCATCGAGCCCCTGGCCGACATGCTCCAGCCAGCAGTTGAGATGCCAGCAGTGCCGGCCACAGTGTGCGCACCCGAAGGGCTCGATCTTAATCCCTATCTGCACGTGCTTCGGTGGTTCCTGGAGGACGGTGAACAACTCCGCAGCATTGCATTCCCGTACGAGACCGGCGCACACAACCTCGCAGGAGTGGTGCCAGTGCTCCTAGCCAAGCGTGTCGATACGGCCTGGGACGCGCTCGCCCCTGGAAAGGCCGGCGCGATGGCCGAAATACTCACGTCCAGCACCTTTGTCGCGGTGACAGACCGTCGAATCGTCACCGCGACACCGAAGGCGCTTCTACGTCGTGGCGAGCTCGGCACCACGTACCCACTCGATGAGGTGAAGTACGTGCGTCCGAGAACGAATCACGGAGAGCGAGTGCGGCCAACCATCGGCGTCACGACAGAACGAAGTGACGTCCAGTGGATGTTCCCTGCTGACGCCGACCACGAGAGCATCGATGCCCTGGTGACGGTGATCGCAGATGGCGCTTCTGGTCGCGCCGAAGCTCGGGCTGCCATTGCCCCTGCTGCTGAGTTGCCGTCCGCGTAGCCTCTACACCTTGCGACAGAGCGGGAGCGCGGCGGCGGTGAAGGGTCTGCCCAGAGTTCAGTTGACACTCGGGGGTTTGAACTTTCAGGCCGCGTTTGCGGCCATGTAGATCATCTCAAACTCGACCGGGGTCAGGCGGCCGAGGGCTCGTTGGCGACGGCGTCGGTTGTATTTGGTCTCGATCCAGGCGACGATCGCGAGGCGCAGTTCCTCCCGTGTGTCCCAGCGCTGGGTGTTTAGGACGTTCTTCTGTAGTAGGGAGAAGAACGACTCCATGGCAGCGTTGTCGCCGCTGGATCCGACGCGGCCCATCGATCCGAGCAGGCCGTTGTTCTTCAACAGCCGCTGCACCTTCTTCGACCGAAATTGCGACCCTCGGTCCGAATGGCAGATCGTCCCGACCGCGTCTCGTTGAGTGATCGCGTTGCGGATCGCTGAGGCGGCCAGCGCCGACTTCATCCGGTTGTCGATGGAGTAACCCACGATCCGTCCGGAGTAGCAGTCCTTGACTGCACACAGATACAACTTTCCCTCACTGGTCCGATGTTCGGTAATGTCGGTCAACCATTTTTCGTCTGGCCTGGTGGCGGTGAAGTCGTGCCGGATGACGCCGTGACCATCTGTGACGGCCAGTAAATCGTCGTGGACCGGCGGGCCCGGCTTGCCGGCCTTGGCCCGGCGCCGGTGGTGGGACGCGAACACCCCAGCGATCTGACACAGCCGCCAAACCCGGTTCTCTGACGCGATGATGCCTGCGTCACCGAGCTCGTCGGCCAGGAACCGGTAACCCAGCGTGGGGTCATCCTCATGGATGTCGCGCAACACGTTGATCGCATGCGCGTCGTCCCAATCACGCTGGCTGACCGGCTCGGCGAGCCACTGGTAGTACCCCTGAGACGAGAACCCCAGCACCCTGCACGCCACCGCGACCGGCACCCTAACGGGGGCACCGGTCGCGGCCATCTCACGGACGAGCGGGAAGACTATTTTCCCGGCAGGTTCGCCTGGGACAGGTAGGCAGCAGCCCGCCGCAGGACCTCGTTCTCCTGCTCCAACAAACGCACCCGCTTCTTGACCTCACGCAACTCTTTGCGGTCGGCGTCATCGAGCCCAGGACGGGCGCCGGCTTCGACATCGGCCTTCTTCATCCAGTTGTGCAGACAGCCCTCAGAAATCCCGAAGTCTCTCGCAATCTGGTTCAACGGAGCCTCGCCCTTGCGGGCCACAGCCACGACATCGTCGCGGAACTCCTTCGGATAGGGCTTCGGCATGCTCGACATCCTCTCCTGCAAGGACGAATCCTCACACAACAGGTGTCAACCAAAGCCTGGGCAGACCCCACCACTCCCAGGGGCTTGACCCGCTTCACCGTGAGCAGTGGAAGCATCGCTGAACTCGACGTTGCGAAGTTCGCTCTCAACGTCCTCGAAGGAACCAAGCCGGCATTCGACAACCGGCGACACAAGTACGAAGCATTCCCCGAGTTGTCCTGACCGGAGTTCCGCAGATAGTAGGCATACAGGGCCGTTCGTGAGCCTGCAAACCGCGTCACCACGCGGATCTCGACCGCGCAGATCCAGAATCGTGTAGGCACACGACTAGTCGCGTGTCGTCAACCTGGACACGGCTGGGCATGGTTGACTGTGGGCATGTACCTTCGGGAGACGCGACGGACGAACAAGGACGGCTCGGTCGTGTCCTACCTGCAGCTGGCGCACAACGAGCGGCACCCGAAGACCGGCGCCTCGACGGCGAAGGTGATCCACAACTTCGGCCGGGCTGACCTGGTCGACAGGGAGGCCCTGGCCCGGCTGGTGTCCTCGATCTCGCGGATCCTGGAACCGGAGGCGCAGGCGGTCCTGTCCCCGGAGGTGAGGGCCGCGGCGGGCACCGGGGAGGTGGAGGTCCTCGACTCCCGGCGGCTGGGCGGGGCCTGGGCCCTGGACCAGTTGTGGGACCGCCTGGGGATCGGCGCGGCGATCCGCCGCGCCGCGACCGGGCGCCGGCTGGACGCGCACGCGGTGGAGCGGGCCTGCTTCGCCCTGGTCGCCAACCGGGCGCTGGAGCCGTCCTCGAAGCTGGCCGCCACCCGGTGGGTGGCCGAGCGGGTCGCGATCACCGGCCTGGACGAGCTCGGTGAGGACGCGGCCTACCGGGCGATGGACTTCCTCCTGGAGGCCTTGGAGGAGATCGCCGCCGGGGTGTTCTCCTCGGTCGCGACCCTGCTGAACCTGGACCTGGACATCGTCTTCGTCGACACCACCTCCACCTACTTCGAGACCGACCGGCCCGACGAGCTGCCCGAGCTGACCGACCCGGTCGGCGACGACGGTGTGTCCAAGCCCACCGAGTCGGGGGCCCGGATGTTCGGGCACTCCAAGGACTTCCGCGGCGACCTGCCGCAGGTCGTCATCGCGATGGCGGTCACCCGCGAGGGGATCCCGGTACGGTGCTGGACCTTCGCCGGAAACGAGCCCGACACCACGATCATCCGCACCATCAAGGACGACCTGGCCGGGTGGAACCTGCACCGGATGGTCTGGGTCGCCGACCGCGGCTTCGCCTCGGCCACCAACCGGGCCTACCTCACCAAGGGTGGCGGTCACTACATCCACGCCGAGAAGCTGCGGTACACCAACAAGGAGGCCGCCGCTGCACTGGCCCGGGCGGGCCGGTACCGGACCGTGGCGGGCAACCTGCGCCTGAAGGAGGTGCACGTCAACCCCAACGACCCCGCCGGCGGTGGGGACGGCGGCATGCGCGCGCAACGGTTCGTGATCTGCCACAACCCCGAGCAGGCCGAACGCGACGCCACCGTCCGAACCAACCTGGTGACCCACCTGGAAGGGTTGATCGCCGGGTCCGATGACTGGACCGCCCGCAAACGGGACGAACTGGTCGGGTCGCTGAAGACCAAGGCCGGCCTGCGGCGCTACCTGCGCCGCACCAAGACAGGGCTGCTGCGCATCGACCAGGGCGCGATCAAGAACGAGGCCCACCTGGACGGCAAGTGGCTGCTGCGCACCTCCGATCCGACCCTGTCCCCGGAAGACCTCGCGGCGGCGTACAAGCAGCTCCTGGCGGTCGAGTCCGGGTGGCGCGACATGAAGGGCCACCTCGGGCTGCGCCCGGTCTTCCACCACCGCGAGGACCGCATCCGCGCCCACGTCCAGCTGTGCTGGCTAGCGCTGCTGCTCATCCGGGTCGTCGAGAACGCCACCGGCGACACGTGGCGCAACATCCGCCGTGAGCTCGACCGCCTGCACCTGGTCACCCTGGCCACCCAGGCCGGCACCGTGGCCCAGCGCACCGCCCTGACCGCCGGGCACAAGACCATCCTCGCCGCGCTCGACCTGCCCCAGCCCCGCCGCTACCACGACTTCACCACCACCTGAGCCGATAGCCAGGCCTCCTACCCACGGCCTCCGGCCGGGGGCTGTAGTAACACGACCCCAGCACGCCCAAGGGCCACAATTCCGCGCCATCACTGGGAAACTCGCCGATCCGTGTGCCCATCATCTGCGGAACTCCGGCCTGACCCCTGGGTCCCCATGTCCTGCGTGTCACCGATCAGTAGCTCTCGGCCCGACGTCCAGGATGACGCCAGCGTCGACCAGCGCTGTGCGTACAGACTTGCGGTCCACGCCCATCCGGCGTCCGATCGCACGCATCGAGACGCCCGCTCGCGCCAGGCGCACGGCCTCCGCCTTCTCATCGGTCCCCAGCCCCGGGCGGCGGCTCGGCACGTTGCGGCGGCGAAGGTGAGAGAACACCGTGGCGCGGTGAATGCCGTACCTCTCGGCGAGAGCCTTCACGCCCATCCCGGCCAGGTAGTCACCGACGAGCGCGTCCACCTCAGCGGCCGTGAGAAAAGTTTGAGCCGTCTCGACAGTCCTCACGACGGGGCCACGCTCGTCCTTCGGAGCGGTATCCTGGGGACGTCGAGATACCTCGTAGACCCCGCGATTCAAGCGGTTGACAAGAGTTTTCGTCTTGGGGGCGGAGTTGCCAAACGTGCTACTCAGGCACCCCAAGGAAGGCCGAGAGAAATCGAGCTCGCTTGATTTCCGAGGCCAACGCAGGGGTTGAGCCCCTCCACTGCGATCACCCCAAATGGGTCCGGTCCAGACCCTCGGCAGAAGTCTCACTCTTTGTCCGGTTTGAGCCTCTCCCCTTCTTTACCTGGACGGGCTATGTCAGTGCATCAGCCTGCAAACAGGGGACCGTCGGGCGAAGCACGGGGCTGACGACTCTCTCGGTGATGTGGACGTTGTAGTCCACGCCGAGCTGGTTGGGCATTGCTTGGCGCATACCGGGGTATCCGCCTATTCAGCTCCCGAACCACGGCGCCGCGACCACCGGCCCAGCGCGCGCCCGAAAAAACCCGGAGCCCGCTCTTCAGCGTCGATCCCGTTCGAGGCATCCGTTAAGGGAACCTCGCGGAAATTTGGCACCCACTCGGGAGGGTTGGCGAGCGCGAACTCGACAATCTCTGGCGGTGTGACTTTGCCGTAGCGTGAGCGCGGGTGCCCAGGCATGTGCGTCGATTCCGAGACGTGCCGAGTCGACTCGGCCCCGTCGCTCTTACGGATTACGGGCCCCTCAATGCTGACAAACTCCACGTCCCAGACACCGTCTTTGTAGCTCCAGTAGATCGTGGCGGTTTTGATCCGGGCCGTGAACTTGCCAACTTCCCTGAGGAATTCGCACTTCAGTTCGGTGTACGCCTTGATCTCGACGTCTGTGGATCGCCCACTGATTGACATTGACAAAGTAGAACTCCTAACCCGCCACTAGAGACTAGACCGCAAGCCCTGAACGGGCGGGTAGGGCGACGAGTCCACCTGAGGTTTCCACGCCGGTGGGTTAGCGAGCGCGAACTCAAGAATCTCAGGTGGCGTTACAACGCCGCCATACTGCGCCCCGCCTTGGCCAGGAGGATTCGTTAATTCCGAGACGTGCTGCGTCGACTCACCACCATCGCTTTTCCGGATAACTGGCCCCCACACACGCACCCACGAGAGGTGCCACTCTCCGCGCTCGAAGAGCCAGCGGACTTCGGCTTTCTTGATGCGAGCAGTGCGCCCCTTGATCGCCGCCTCCAAATTCTCGATCGTGAGGAAAACCTTTTCGCTTACCAGAACCTGCGTCGTCGTGTTGATCGCCGTGACGGACATCGTCCCACTCTATTGCATCGTGACTGACCAATCGGGTCGCCACCCAGGGCCCCGGTGGAGTCGTTGAGGATCGGTGTGACTAGGGGGTTGTGGGGTGTGTTGGCGTGTGGTCGATGTAGAGACGCGGTCTTCAGGGTGAGATCGGGGTGTCAGCCATCCGCCCTGTTTCGAAGGACCGCTGTCGGGTGACATCTTCGGTTGTCACGGCCGTCCACGTCGACCCGGACATGCCGCACGCTGCCAACATCATCGACCACGGAACCCCCTTCGTCTCTGCCTCGGTGGCCCAAATCAGCGCGTCGCCTTGCACCTGTGGACCACCGAGGTCGTCGAACGGACCCTCGTAGGCGGCCTGCAACGCGGCACCCTCGTTAATCGAACTGGCGGCGAAGCATGCCTGGTTACACAAGCGGCGGTTCGTACACGTCGCAGCGTCGATAGATGTGCGCAGAGTGCGCGGGCAGATCAAGGGGGTCGTCGACGGCCGCGCGGCACGGCGGGCAGCTCAGACCGCGCAGTACCAGTTCGTGGTGTCGTTGAGTCAAGGTCCACTGGCACGAGGCGAACACCTGAAACTCCCACGTCACCAGTGCTACTCGCTCCTGGTCAACCTCAATTGTGCGGACTCCCCGTCCTCGCTCGTCCCGCAACGCGACATGGAATGTCACGTCGCCTGCCGCACCGTGGCTTTGTCGAACTCATGGCAGACCGCGTTGAAGTCGTGGTGAACTTCCCAGATGGCTGACCGGGTAGTCAGTCGGAGAATGTTCGCTTGTGTTTGCGCAGCTTCTTCGTCGCCCAGTCGTAGTGGCTGGATGTCGCACTGACAAAATAGGCACCCAATGTGGTCGACTTAGTCCATCGATATATGCCTCGCGAGAAAAGCTCATCGTCGGTGTGCGATTCAATCACTGCGACGACACGGTCATGGGAGGTTTCAAACGCCTCTCTCGTACCCGCGAGCTGAACCAGTTGCGCCTGCTCCCACACTTTCTGGTTCAGGTCGGGAAGCGTCTTCCACGTGTATCCCTCACCGGGAACCGCAGGAACACCTCCTTCAAGGGTGCCAACGCGATGCCACTCGATGACCATCTGGTGCCACGTGTGCAGGTGCCAGAGCACATCGCGGACGTTACGGTCGCGGTCTTCGAAGGCAAACTCGGCGTCGATCGCCCCGGCGGGTAGTCCGTCAACGAAACTGTTCAGCTTCACGAAGCCATCCGCGGCGGCGGCCAGCAAGTCATCGCGGCTGGTCGGTCGCGCCATGTCACTCCCCCACGATTGGGAAACAGACATCCGTCACCCACGCCGCAGGGTCGGGGTTCTGAGCTGGTCCCACCCGGTAGATGTTGAACATGGAACCAGTCTGTAGCTCGTGGCCGGCGATGTAGGCACCGATAGCGGACGTGACTTCAGCCATCCCGTCGTAGCTTCCCAGCAAGGTGGCCACGACCACCTCTCGCGCAGGAACTTCACGGCACTCCAGCGGAGCAACCGGTGTGAAGGGTGCGGCAACCTGTACCCATACTTCGACATCGACATCGGACTCGCGGTACTCCGGATCGAGGAAGCTCGCGCCGCCGACGCCTTCCCCAGGGCTGAGCATTGCAGCAGTACTCTGAGCCATGAGTGGGCCGATCTCCTGCCACAACTCGCCCTCGTCGCCATACGACGGAAGGACTCGACGAAGTGCGGCCACGGTCATCGCTGGCATCTGGATCTGCCGGACGTTGATATCCATAGTGGACTCCTGAAGGTAGGTGTGAATACGATCGAACGCCGCACTCATCTCGTCCAGCCGCGCCCGCTCGCCGCGGAGACGCTCGCCGTGAGCAGACATAATGACACGCAGACGTTCAGGTTCACCACGGTTCGCCAGAACCGCACCGATTTCGCTGACCGGCAGCCCCGCGTCGCGCAGTCGCACGATCCAGTGGGCATCCGTCAGCTGCGCTGGCGAGTAAAAGCGACGACCTGTGAACGGATCAATGACGGCCGGCTCCAGTATGTGGTGATCCTGATAGTGGCGCAGCATTCGCACACTGATCGCCGTCAGCCTGGAGAACAAGCCAATTCGCAACAGTCCTTCACCGTGGTGCTCCATGCCTTCATCCCACATGCTCACATGGTGTCAGGAGCAAACACGGCCTAGCTGTACCCGGCCAGAGTTGCCCCGAGGCTGAGGCGCAAGGTCGAGAACTGGTGGTTCTTTCCAAGATGCATGGTTGCGATGCGCCCCCACAATGTGTTCGAAGAACGCCCTCCACCTTTGCGAGTTGCGCCAGCCAGCCCTACGTAGATAAAGCCAGGAGCGATATCGCGTTCGAGTCCTTTGGCGAGGTCGGCCGCTCCGCCATCATCTACCCACCAACTGTAAAGACCCGGGGCACGCAGGCTAGTGTCTCCCGACCCGAGCACCTCACCGAGTGGCATCGGCCGCGATCCATCACGAAGCAGCTCGACGATTTCCGATGCTGCCTCGACCACTGCCGTTGTCGGCTGGAGATACCAGGACAGGCGCTGCCCGATTGAGCGTCCGTGCAGTTTGTCGATTACCACTGCGTCGGCTGCGGTCAGTTCTGGTCTGATGGCATCCACGTATGCGGCTCCGGCATGAATCTCGAATGTGGTCCCAGCCAAGGCACCGAGCGACGACTCCAATTGTTCCCTGACGCGTCGACCCCACGCGTGTCGATATTCACCAGGCATCGTCGGCAGGTAGCAGTCATACGGTTCCAGCCATTCGTCGGGCTGTACGAGCCCGTGTTCAGCAGAGATGATGAACCAGGGGTGCCCGGACGCTTCGGCGTAGTTCCGCATCTTGGTGAAGTAATCAGAGGTATAAAGCTGTTTCGCCGGAGCTCCATGCGAAAGCTTGCTCTTCACGCAAGACACCAGCACTATGTCAGGTTCTGTCGGCGTCTGGTCTGCGGACGCCCCACCCATTCGAGGTGTCGCGCGCACGCGAGCCCGAGGTGAAACTGAAGTGCTGTTCTCGGAACCGATCGTGAAACCGAGTTTCGCTAACAGGCGACGGCTGGTCTGCGACTGAAACTCGCGGTTGCTCAGACTAGTTGCCAGCGACAACGCCTGCTTGACCGGCCATCGCGTGCCATCCACGTCCACCCAATACCGGTGGATCTGGCCGGGCTGATGCTGGGCCAGGCATGCGCGGACATCATCGTCCGACAGCACAAACGGTTGGCCAGCAAGCGTGAACGAGATAGTCACCACGCAAGCCACGCTATCTCTTCCACCTTGTCCCAACCCACGGACGCGATCACTCGTCGACGACGGCAGCCCAGCTGACGGTTCTCGCTGGTTACCGCCACACCCGCACTAATAACGCGTCCCAACAGATCGGTTTCTTACAAAGAATTCTTGGATAAACTAACGAGAATCCCGAGTTCACACCGTGGACAATGCGGGCATTTCAAACGAAAGACCGACATGGACGAGACAACGAGCATTGTGCATCTTGGCGAGCTGATCGACGACTTGCTCCCCGTCGCTACGGCCTCACACAGTGGACGGGCAACGCACGTCTTCCGTGCGGTGCCGGGCGGCTCGCTGTCGCAGGTACTCCTGGTGCTCCGCGCAGGCGAGAAGCTTTCCGAACATGAGAATCCGGGGCAGGCGCTGCTCCATGTGCTCCGCGGTTCGGTGCAGCTCACCGCCGGGGATGACACCTGGGATCTCGGCCCCGATGACTACATCGCGATTCCGCACCATCGCCACCACCTTCTCGCATCCACCGACTCGGCCATGTTTCTCACCGTCGTGAGAGAACGCGACGAGCTGGTCTCCTAAGACACGGCTTCGCAACGTACTACCCCATCGGCTAGGGCGTTCAATCGACACGCAAGTCAGTTGAACGGGCTCGGCGCAAGTCTCAGAACTACTCATTCCTCGAACTCACGGGCGAGGCCAACAGAAACAAGGAGAAGATCATGACCGAAAGCACCCTGTCGGCAGCACTTGAGCGCGAGCACCGGGAGATCGATGGCGGAATCGAAACGTACGCGACACTGCTGGCCGCGGATTCAGCCGACCCGGCTCCGCTGCTGCGCGCGATGACCGGCCTGCGACGCCACATCTACCTCGAGGAAGAGTTCATTTTCCCTCCGCTCCAGGCAGCCGGAATGACCATGCCGGTGTTCGTGATGCTCCGCGAGCACGGTGAGCTCTGGGACGCCATGGCCGAGCTCGATGAACTGCTCGACTCCGACGCCGAGCCGCAGACACTTCAAGACGCCTGCACGGGCCTGCTCGCCCGCCTCGACGCCCACAATTCGAAAGAGGAGCCGATCATCTACCCGCAGGCCGACGCCCAACTCTCGGACGAGGCGACCGCGCGGCTCCACACATTCCTCGCAGAGGGGACGACACCCCACGGCTGGCGCTGCGCGCAGGCTACGCGCTGAGACCAGCTCAGAGCTCGACATTCCGCTCCCCCTCTTCGCTGCGCAACAACATCGAGCGCTCTGAGAGCGAGCCCGAGTCGATATCCGAGTTCCGTCCGCGCGCGTGCAAGACGGGCGCACGTTCGCGGCGATCGTCACCACACCGTCCGGGTTCCGTCCGCGCGCGTCCAAGACGAGCGTTGCGGAATCGAATGGACCGATGGCTCAGTCGTGTCAGTCCGTTGTGGTCGTGAGCGGCGGGGTGTTGTGCACCGTGACGTTCATCCGGTTCCAGACGTTGATCGTGGCGATCGTCATGAGCAGTTGAACGGTCTCCTCCTCGCTGAAGACGGCTCTCACCCGCGCCCAGACATCGTCGCTCACCCCGCCCTCGCTGATGAGTGTGACCTGCTCGGTAAATGCGAGCACCGCCTGCTGCCGTGCGGTGAACAGCTCGCCGGCTTCCTCCCACGCGGCGATGAGATCGATCTGTCGCTGCGGGATTCCCGCCTCTCGCGCCTCGGCAACGTGCATGTCAAGACACCAGGCGCACCGGTTGAGTTGAGATGCGCGAATGTCGACCAGCGCGATGAGCCCCTTGTCGAGCCCGCTCTTGTTGACGTACTTCTGCAACCCCAACACCGCCCGGTAGGCATTCGGATCGACATCGTTGATAGACATACGAGGCACCGTAGACATGAGAGACGTCTCCTCTTGATCGCAGTTCGAACGAAGACTGTTCAGCGTGTGGGCAGCCGTCTCTCAACCTTATTCACGCACCCAATATCGGTGATCTCGCCCGAGTCGAAAACACCTCCAACGCGTTCAAATCTTGCCGATATTTGACCATATCGCGCCTTCGTGTCTACGCGTTGCACATGTCGTTCCACTCGACTCCGCCGTTCCCATGATCCCTTGAGATACTTCGTGCAATACCCGGACGAGCGCTCCCGGCCGCCGCAAGCGCCAACTGAGGAAGGCAAGAGCCTCGGATCACGATCGTGACCCGGATCAACCTCACCCACCGTAGTCGACATCGGTGTGCTCACGTTGGTCGTTTGACCGAACTTGACCCTATCCAGACCAGTAAAGTTCATTCATGAATGCGCTCTCCGCGACGGTGGAAATGACCATCGTGGTTCTTTTCGCCGCTATCTTGGTCGGCCCAATTCTTGGTGAGCGTTTCAGGGTGCCAGGGTTATTAGCACTTATCTTCTTGGGAATGTTATTCGGCCCGTTCGGGCTGGGCTGGCTGGGGCGCACCGACCTCGTCTTCGATCTGGGCGACATCGGCATCCTGTATCTGATGTTCCTTGCTGGTCTGGGATTCAATCTCAACGCGTTCAACGCGGGACGAGCCAGCGCGCTGGGATTTGGCGTGCTCTCCTTCGTCTTCCCCTTCGTGTTGAGTATGGCCGTGGGTTTGACGTGGCTCGAGGCCGGGATCCTCGGCGCCGCATTATTGGGATCGATGTGGGCTTCGAATACCTTGGTTGCTTATCCGGACGTGAAGGCAGCGGGGTTGGATCAGACGCGTGCGGTACGTGACGCGATGTCTGGCGGCGTCGTGGCCGACATGTTGGCTCTGCTGGTCCTGGCTGTCGCGACCACCTACACCGTCGTGGACACCCTCGAGCCTGACCATGGGGACTTGGGTACGGTCCCGACTCTGCCGTTGTACCTCAGCATCCCGCTGCTGGTCGGCTTCACCCTGTGGCTGCTACCCCGTATCGGACGCTGGTTCTTCGTCAAGGTGGGCCACTCCCGCCTCCAGCGAGTGCTCTTCGTACTGACCGCGATGGCCGCCTCCGCGACTCTGGCGGTAGTCGGAGGCGTGGCGGGCATCATCGGTGCGTTCCTGGCCGGTATCGGCCTGAATAGGTTGGTGCCCAACAACAGTGAACTCATGGGCCGGATCGATTTCGTCGGCTCGAGCGTTTTCATTCCAGCCTTCTTGGTCTCGATCGGGCTACGGATCAATCCGGTGGCATTGCTCGACTTGCGAACCATCTTGATGGGATTGGTCTTCTTGGGGCTGGTCATCATCGGCAAAGGCTTGGCTGTACTCGCAGCGACGATGTTCTTCCGTTACTCAGCCGCCGAACGTGGCCTGATCGCATCGCTCAGCATCGGGCAGGCGGCGTCCACCCTGGCGGTGGGACAGATCGGCCTGGAGCTGGGTTTGTTCGACCAACGCGTGGTGAACGCCTCGATCCTGACCATTGTGCTGGCGGCTCTGCTCACCAGTTTCGGCACCCAATACTTCATTCGGCAGATGCCGTCCGATCCCCCAACGGCCATCGCGATTGGCGGGCGCGTGCTGGTGGATGTCGGCAACCGAGCCAGTGTCTTGAAGCCGATGATCGATCTCGCGGGACGAATCGCCCACAGCGACAACGGCGTTGAGGTTCCGTTCGCCGTCGCCCATCATGAAGACAAGGCAGCCGCTCGTCAGCGGCTGACCGAGGCTGAGGAAGTCTCCGAAGCATCCGGTTACGACACCACTGGAGTGCTGCGTCTCAGCAGGTCATATGCCGATGGCATCATCGACCTGGCCGAGGAGACCGACGCCACACTCCTGGTGCTGGCGTGGCACGGCCCGAAGGTCGGCTTGGATGAGTTCTTCGGCAGCGAACTCGACGCTGTCGGCGCGGCTTCAACGGTGCCTACTGTCGCGGCTCATCTAACGGTGCCGTGGGACCGGGTCATCGTCGTCCCGGGGACCGGCTACAGCCCGTGGCAGACCGAGGACGTCCACCTCACCATGGATGTCGCCAAACGACTGACCGGCGGGGGCCGGGCGCCATTGCCGCTGCTGGTGATCGCCGATGACGAAGAGAGCGTTCAGGAGCACTTCGATTCCCACGACTCCTATGAACTGGTCCAGGCCGACCGTCCGGGCGATGTGCTGCTCTCGCTGATGGGTCCGAATGACCTGATCGTCGCACCGTCGTATCTGCTGGCCCAGATGCCTGTGCACCGCAGGGTCAGGCTTGCGAAACCGCTCGCCGCCCAAAACCTCGCCATCGTCGCGGCACCCGGCCGCTTCGCGGTCATGGGAACACGACCCGGAGCGATGGAACGCTTCCTCGGCCAGCACTCCTGACCGCTCAAACAGCAGTCCCGAGTCAACGGCCGATCTATGAGGCGAGAATGCGCTGCTTCTGGGCCTCGAACTCAGCCTCGGTCAACACGCCCGCATCACGGAGCTGACCGAGCTGGGTGAGCTGGTCAAGCACCGATGGCCCGCCGACCGCGGGGGTTGACGGCGCCGCTGGGCTCGTCGCTGGCGTCACGGGTGCGGCAGTTGCCGCGGACGCAGCCGCTGCGTCCTGAGCCGCCCATCGCTGTTGCTGGCGGCGATGCGTATTCCCGATCACGCGGGTGGCGACCGATGCGCGTGCCGCAGTGCGCAGAAGACTCATGATTAGTTCCCTTCGGTAAGTGCGCGGTCCAGTTCCTCGACATCGATTCCGCCAGCGAAAAGCTCGATGCCGCCCGCTGCCGACCAGGCCTCTGCGGCCACGGCGAACGAGCGGTCTTCGTAGATCACGGCCAGCGCGATCTGCCCGGCATCAAGCTCGGCGACGATGCCTGCAAGATCTTCAGCATCAAGGATGCCGCTCTCCACACCATCGAATACCGCGAGATCGATGTCAGTTACCCCGTCGAGGTCTGCGAGCTCGCGCTTGATCGGCGATCCGTTCTCGTCGCGGGAAATGAGTTCAACATCAAGGATCTCGACGATCCCCTGTTGGACGCGGTCGAGGAGGGCCCTCAGGCCGGGGCCGAGGTCGGCATGCTCGTCGAACGCGAACACGAGGTAATCGACGGGACCCGCGAATTGTTCGGTTGCCATGGTTTCAGCCCTTCTTATCGGTGATCGCACGAATCAAAGTGAGCGCGCCGATCTCCCTGAAGGATATTCCCTGCGCGGCTCGAACGACACCCGCGACACTTGGTAGCAGACGATCATCAACGCCAGGCGCATACCTACCTTCGCGTGGCGTGGGCGCGTCTGTGGCTGCGATCATTGAGTTTCTCGACTCTTCACTGATCGATGTCGAGACACGAGCGTCGAAGACGGCGTCCATCTGACAGCCACTCAACTGCTCCCTGGCATGTCAGATCCCGTGAACCGATAAGCTGCTTCACGGGCCATGAGGCGCAGAAACAGAGGTGCATCGTTATGATTTCCACCCCAAAACCGACCACCTCACGTTTCGTTGACCTCGTTTCCTCCGCCGGTGGCATTTACGGACTGATCGTCGTATCAGGCGTAATCGTCGTCAGCCGCAACCTCACCGGCAGCTCATGGGAAGCTCTGCTCGCGATCGTGGGCACTCTGCTCGTGTTTTTCGCCGCCCTCGCCTACGCGGCAACGCTGGCTGACACGAGCCATAGCGAACTCCTGTCCCTGCACGCTCTGCGCAGCGGCCTGTCAGAGTCGCTCGGCATGCTGGTGATCGGTTCCGGCCCGGTTGTTGTGCTGCTGCTGGGCGTGATCGGGGTGCTCGCGCCCTCCGACGCGGTCTGACCGGCGCTGCTTATCGATGTGCTGCTGCTCGGGCTTCTCGGTTGGGCCGTGACCGCCGCGCGCATCCGCAACCCATGGCCGCGGCTCTGCGGAGTACTGCGTACCGCCGGGTTCGGCGGCCTCATCATCGCCCTCAAAGTGCTCATCGACTGACCAGCTCACGCGCGGGTTCAAACGCTTATCGGGAGCGGATCAGGCCACCTGTTCGGTTTGACACCAGAGGGCCGTAGCGGGCGGACGACGCGCTGGTGATTGCGTCTACGAGAAAATGAAGTAGAACCCCAGGTGCAGCGCGAGGATCAGATGCAGCGTGCCCAGACGGATGCGGAGCAAGGCCAGGACGAACCCGAGTGCAAGGATCGCGAGACTCGGCACAACGTGGACCGGCCCGAACGTATCCGGTAGGAATACTGCGTGCCCTGCCCAGAAGACCACGGCACTGACTACCAGTACCGCCCAAGCCGAGAGCCGCTCGGCCAAGTATTTCTGCAGCAGTCCGAAGGTGAGGTAGTCCTGCCAAAACACTGAGACGGTCATCCACACGATGTAGAGCGCGACAGGGAATTCCAAGCCGTAGTGGAACGGCAAGGCGACCCCCGCGACCATCGGGATGGCATAGAGCCAGATCGACCAATCTCGGGCAAACAGTGCACGGTTGTAGCGGCGATGCAGCGTAACAATGACGATCGCAAGCACGAAAGCCAGCGCTGTTTCGATTAGTACCGAAGCGGCAGCGTCGTCGGTGAGCAGGCAAGGGGGTAGGCAGCTCGGCCGAGTAGCCGGCGCTGCCAGCGACGGGGCCAGCATCTGGCCCACTTACCTGGCAAAGCCGGTGAATGATCCGAAGATCGCGCGGCTGCTGGCGGAGACCACACGCCGCACCGAGGACGAGTGGGTCCGCCCTGCCTCCGAAGGGGTGACCCGATCGGCAGCCACACCCCGCCCATCCACAGAGCCTCCGCCCTGCCTCCGAAGGGGTGACGGATCAGTTAGGCGAGGGTATCCCGCCGAAGAGCGCCGCGATCGCGAGCAGCACGCCGTGCACGATCGCCGACGCGAAGAAGCTGCCGCTTTTCGCGCGCACATAGCCGAACAGCAGGCCGGAGAATGCTGTCCACAGCGCCCACGCTCCGAGCCCTGGCGCGGAAGGCGAGCAGAGATGAGCGAGCCCGAACAGCAGCGACGCCAGCACCCAACCCCACCCGAGCCTGGCACCGAACAAGCGCCACGGGTGACCGAAAGCCTGGTCGAGACGCGACTGCACGATGCCGCGGAACAGTAGTTCTTCACCTGGCCCAACGACGAGCAGCGCCAGCAGTAGTCGCGAGATCAGCGGCTTCGAACTCACAGTGAACGCCGCTATTGCGAGGCCGGCCACGAGCACGGCGACCGCGATCCCGATCTGCCACCATGGCAGCGAGTGCGAGGTGGTGGGTCGCACCCGGCGAAGCACGAGCCCTGTGAGCGGCAGGCACAACGCGTAGACCGCGGCGAGAACCAGACCTCCCGGCCATTCGAGCGGGGACCAACCCAGCACACCGAGCAATGGGAAGGCGATGCCGTTAGCAGGTCCTACGACCGCGAGTGCCGTCATGCCTGCCTCGAGAGCCAAGAGCGGCTCGGCGAACGTTACGCCGAGGCGACCAGGTCGCCCGCCTAGCGCGAACACCAGGGCAAGGGGTACAACCATGAATGCCAGGATCTGAGTCAGCCACTGCCCTCCGAATGCCGAGTTTTCCCAAGCCTTCCACCTCGGCATCGAGGCAACAGCCCAAAGCACGCTCATCGCCGCAGCCACGATGAGTATCGTCTCGACGAGCGCCCGGCCCCGCGAGGGACTCTCTGCCACCGGAGGGGGCTCACCATCCGTTCCCATGTCTCAGCCTCGATCCGCCATTGGAGTTGGGGATTTGATCGGTGTCTGAAATAGGAAATGTCCTCGTGTTGCAGACAAATTGGGTTTGCCTAGAACCACAATTTTCGTCGCAAGAAGGGCATCTCGTAGATGCAATTTACCCACACTCGCATGTCTGTGTCAGCTACCTCCGTCGACCCAGGTCTTGTGTCGGCGGTCGCGCCGATACCGAGGGTCCAGACCCTGGGTGAGCAGATCGACGATGGTAACGGCAAGCCGCACGTCAGGGTCGACATGGGCGGCCACGATAACCGAGGATGTCACCCGACCGCGGGCCTTCGAGAAACAGCGGATGTCTCGGCCCAAGTGTGACCAGATCCGTGGGCTCACAGTGGAGATGCTGCATCCGGTCCGCCACGGTCTTCCCAGTGTGACACTTCTTGTCGGTTCAGCATCGTCACGGCGGGCTGTGGTATCGATGCTGCGGAAGAGCGCTTCCGGGCAGATTCGTGCTCTGGTGGATCGGGCTCCAATTCGACTTGTCGGAGCCGGTGACGATAGTGCTGTCTGGGTTTCTGATTCGGATCGATATGCCTGGGCGGGGTGAACCAGGGCAGACCGTTGACCGGGTCAAGATGGACCCGCCACTGGGATTCCCCGGACCGGCTGGGGTCTGGTTCGACGAGACGGTGATGGAACGGACACAACAGAACTGCGTTGGCTAGCGAGGACTCACCGCCCATCCACCAAGGTTGGATGTGGTGTGCTTCACAGGCTGCCGGAACCGCGGTACAGCCTGGGAAGGCGCAGCCGCCATCACGCAGTGTCAGGGCCATGCGGATGGGTTTGGTGAAATGACGGTGTTCCCGACCCACATCAAGCGGCTGGGACCCACTGCCCAAGACGACGGGGATCAGGCCGGCGTCGCAGGCCAGCCGACGGGCATCACCGGCGCCAAGTTGTCCGGCGTTGCCGAGCAGTTGGATGGTACCGAGGCCGGTGGCAAGGGTGTCTTGCTCCATGGTGATGATGACGTGGGGCCGATCCATGCCCTGGCAGGGCAAGTCACCGGAATTGGCGGCGATCTGGGCCAGCAAAAGCAACGCATCGGCGGTGCGAGCGTCCCTGTCAGGTAGCTGGTCGGCAAGCTGGTACGACGCCAACGGTGGCAGCAACGCCTCCAGCTGCGCGGCCAGTTGTGCGCCTTCGGCCAAAGGCAGGCTGCCGCTGATGGTCATGGAGCCGTGATGGTCAGGCGCCAACCGGAGACGGCGCTGCTTGCGGGCCCGGCGTTCCTCCATGGCCAACCTCGCGGCTTCAGCTGATTCGGCACCTTCCGGGTCGATCAACTCTGCCAACCGTGTGGCCAGCACCCTGAGTTCGGCTGGGCCGAGGTCGTCAACATGCTTCAGGATCTCTGTCTGACATCGCGCGATATCGGCTTGCCCGAAGCTGGCGGGGAGCTTGTTGAGCCCGTCGGCAATGGCTTCTGCCTGTGGCAGCGAAATAAGACCCTCCTGCAGCGCGGTTCGGATCAGCGGCAGCCGCTCCGCCAGGCAGGTTGCCAGCCGGATGTGACCCCGTACCCGGCCGACGGTGTTCGAGGGGGAGGAGGTGACTGCGTCCACCACCTGTGCGGCGGAGATCATATAACGGGCTTGATCGATGATGTCCAGACGCAAGCCCGCCAACTGGGCCGTCAACTGATCGATCATCTCCAGAAACTCCACCACCGCCACCGCGTCGTCGGAGCCGGTGGCTGCCCGAGCGGTGTCCCAGGCGGCACCCATGAGCTGCTGCCCCATCTCCCGAAACTCCACCAAATCGTTCATGCATTCGATTCTGTCAGTCCCCACTGACAAAACCCCTTCCAACAGCGACTTTCTCGGCCGGAAATAGATCACGGTTTGATAACGGTCGAGACGCGACAACTCGGACGATGTGAGGCGGAACATGCGGGAGTTGACGGAGGACTCGACGAGGCGCTACTGGGACCAGGTACAGCCCGTCTGTGGATACCCCAGCCGACGTGCTATGATTTCGCCCAAGGATAACCATCCTGTTCGACAAGGATTGTGACTACCGAGGAGCATGGCCTAAGGTGCCAAAGCTCCTCACGGTAGGCAAGACCCTCCAAACCCCGTTCCCAGCAGATTTCTTGTGGGGCGGCGCAACCTCAGCGAACCAGATCGAAGGAGCCTGGGATCAAGGCGGCAAGGGCCTGTCGATTCAGGACGTCCTGCGTAGGGGCGCGCTCTATCCGCGCACCGAGCGTCCCACGCCCGACAACCTGAAACTCGAAGGCATCGACTTTTACCATCGCTACGCGGAGGACATCGCGCTGTTCGCCGAGCTGGGTTTCAAAGTACTCCGTATCTCGATCAGCTGGCCACGGATCTTCCCACGTGGCGACGAGGAGAGCCCCAACGAGGAGGGCCTCGCCTTCTACGACCGGGTATTCGACGAGTTGGAGAAGTACGGCATCGAGCCACTGGTGACACTGTCGCACTACGAGATGCCCCTGTACCTGACCGAGACCTACGACGGCTGGGTGAGCCGCGAGCTGATCAAGTTCTTCGATCGGTTCGCCACAGTGGTCTTCGAGCGCTATCGCGACCGGGTGAAGTACTGGTTGACCTTCAACGAGATCAACGGAATGCTGCATCTGCCGTTCCTGGCCGGCATCAACACACCGCTCGAGGAGCTCACTGCGACCCAGCTCTACCAGGCGGCGCATCATCAGCTCGTGGCCAGCGCACGGGCGACGAAACTCCTCCACGAACTCGTTCCCGGCGCACAGATGGGTTGCATGATCATCGCGGCCCCGGTCTATCCGTTGACGCCTGATCCCCACGACGTCCTGGCCAGCATGAAGCTCGATCACTCGAATATGCTGTTCGGTGACGTCCACGTCCGCGGCCACTACCCCGGATACGGTCTGCGATATTTCGACGAGCAGGGCATCAATCTCGATATCACCGATCAAGACCGCGAAGATCTGACCCACACCGTCGACTTCGTGTCGTTCAGCTACTACATGAGCATGTGTGAGACCGCCGCCGCCGACCGCCAGGAGCATGCCGCCGGCAATATCTTGAGCGGAGTCGAAAACCCGACCCTGCGCGCCACCGAGTGGGGTTGGCAGATTGACCCGATCGGCCTGCGCATCGTGCTCAATCAGTACTGGGACCGCTGGCAGAAGCCGCTGTTCATCGTCGAGAACGGTCTGGGCGCCATCGACGAACTGGTCGAGGTGGACGGCGTCCCGACCGTCATCGACGACTACCGGATCACATTCCTCAACGACCACCTCGTACAGGTCGGTGAAGCTCTGCGGGACGGCGTGCAACTCATCGGCTACACCACCTGGGGTCCGATCGACGTGGTCTCGGGCACCACTGGACAGATGAGCAAGCGGTACGGCTTCATCTACGTCGACCGCAACGACGACGGCAGCGGAACGCTCGCCCGCTATCGCAAGAAGTCGTTCGGCTGGTACGCCGACGTCATCCGCAGCAATGGGGCGACGCTGAAGCCCTGACACCCACCCGAACCAGACTGCAATAGCTCACTCCCACAGGATTGTGACGGACCCACTTTCACAGGGGTGCCGGCAAGACCCTCTACACACCAACCCATCGCCCGTGGAGGGACGAAACCATGAAAGATGCTGAACTCGCCGAACGCATCGGCGTGCTCATCGGCGGACCGAAGAACGTGAGCCAGGCGACCCACTGCGCCACCCGGCTCCGGTTCGTCGTCAAGGACGACAAGATGGTCGCCACCGACGACCTGAAGAAGCTGAAGGGGGTCGTGCAGGTCGTCGAATCCGGAGGCCAGACCCAGGTAGTCATCGGCCCCGGCGTCGGTGAGGTTTATGAGGCACTGCTGAAGCGTCCGGGCTGGGGCAAGGTCGCCGGCGGCGAAGGTGGCGAACAAAAGAAGCAGGGCTTCGTCGACTGGCTCTTCGGACTGCTTTCCGGCACCTTCCAGCCGCTGCTCATGCCGCTGCTCGGCTCGTCCATGCTGCTTATGGTCTACGGCCTCGCCAACCAGTTCGCGTGGTTCGATGTGGACAATCCGAGCGCTTTCTGGCAGGTACTCTTGGCGGCGGCGAACTCCTTCTTCCGCTTCATGCCCATCTTGATCGCCGCGACCGCCACCCGAAGGCTCGGCGGCACCCCCTACTTGGGCGCAACAATTGCAGCCACACTGCTCCATCCTGCATTCACCGGACTCGGCGGGCCCGGTGACGTCGTCGACTTCCTCGGTCTTCCGTTATACGTGTACGACTACGCCTCGTCGGTATTCCCCGCGATTCTTATTGCGATCGCACTGTCCTACCTCGAGCCACTGCTGCGAAGGATCCTGCCGAAGAACCTGCACCTCGTGCTCGTCCCGACGCTTAGTCTCGCACTGCTGGTACCACTCGCCTATCTGGTGATCGGACCGCTCGGCGTCATGCTGGGCAACGGCCTCGTCTTCCTCATCCAGGCAGCAGGCGAGTTCTCTCCGATCTTGATGGGAATCGTCTTCGGCGCTACGTTCATCTTCTTCGTGATGTTCGGGTTGCACTGGGCACTCGTGCCGATCCAGCTCCTTGCCATCGCCGCGGGTGGAGATCCGATCACGCCCATGGCCGCTGCCTATAACTTCGGTGTCTGGGGGTTGGCGGTCGCCGTCTTCCTGCGGGCACCCAAGGGCAGCGACCTGCGCGAGATGGCTGGTGCCGGCGCGCTTTCCGGCTTGATCGCCGGCATCTCCGAGCCCATGCTGTACGGCGTCATTCTGCGTTACAAGCGCGTCTTCCCCATGATCATCGTCACTGGAGCCGTCGGCGGCGGCATCATGGGCGCATTCCAGGTCAAAGCCGGCGCTTTTGCCTTCTCCAGCCTGCTCACGATTCCGCTGATGACTCCCACCCTCGGCTACGTGATCGGCATCGCCGTGTCGTTCACCATGATGTTCGTCGGCGTACTGGTCTTCGGCTACGAAGCCAAGGGCTCAAACGATGTAAGCACCGCAGAGGCCGCGATGGAGTCCGAGGATTCGGCAGAGCCGACCGATGACCAGCCATCGCGAGCAGCTTTGACACTGGACGGAGAGCCCACCCTGGCCAGCCCACTCACCGGCAAGGTGATTCCGCTGTCGGAGGTCCCCGACCCGGTGTTCGCGGGTGGTCACGTGGGGGCAGGGGTCGGCATACTGCCCACCGACGGTCAGGTCGTGGCTCCCTTCGACGGCACCATCATCGTCGCGCCCGCCAGCGGTCATGCCGTCGGGCTGCGCAGCAGCGACGGCATCGAGTTGCTGATCCATGTGGGCATCGACACAGTCAATCTCGCAGGACGCGGTTTCACAACGCATGTCAAGGTTAAGCAAGACGTGCGAGCAGGTGACCCGCTGGTGGATGTCGACCTCAAGGTGATCGAGGAGGCCGGCTACTCCCTGGCCACGCCGGTCCTCGTGACGAACGCTCGCGCGCTCGGCGAGGTTACCCTGGATGCTGGCGATACCGTGACAGCCGGAGAACCATTGCTGCGCGTCACCCCGATGCGCGAGGACGCGTCCTCATCGTAGGTACCACGAGGAGTGGGGCGTCGCGGGCTTATCGGCCTTCGGCGCCCCATTCGTCGGGCAGATCGGAGAACGAATGAGAATCTCACGAGTCTTCAACAACAACTCCGTCGGAGCGATACTGCCCGACGGGCGAGAGGCTGTACTCGTCGGGACTGGCGTGGGGTTCGACAAGCGGCGTGGCGACGAGGTCGATCCGGCACAGGTTGAGAAGCGATTCGTGCTGGAGTCGACACCCGAGAGCCAGGGCATGCGGTCGATCCTGGTGGCGCTGCCCTACCCGGTCGTCGAGCTCACCGCACGGATCACTACTCGCTTGGCAGAACGCCACAACATCCAGCTCTCGCCGGCGGTCGAGATTGGGCTGGCGGATCATCTAGCAGCTGCACTCGACCGGCTTTCCAGCGAGACCTCGCTGTACAACAACTTGCTGTTCGAGACCAAGGCGACCTATCGCCAGGAGTTCCAGATCGCACTTGAGGTACTGGACTGGGTGGAGGAGTTGTCCGGCAACCGGCTTCCCTTGGATGAGGCCGGTTTCATCACGCTTCACTTGGTCAATGCCGGCCTGACCGGCAACATGATGGAGACCCAACGGACGGCGTCCGCGGTGCAGGGCGTGATGGAGATCGTCCGAGCCTGGATGCCGCCCACAGCAGCGCTCGATGCCGGTCACGTTGAGCGCTTCCTCACCCATCTGAAGTTCGTCGTACGGCGGATCTTCGAGGATACCCAACTCGTGGGGGGCCATGAGAACCTGTTCACAATGCTGCGACGCACCGAGCCGGACGCCTTCGAATGCGCCGAGTCCATCGCCGTCTTCCTGCACGACGCGTTCGGGGCAGAACTCACCCGCGAGGAGATCCTCTATCTGGTGATTCACCTGGCCCGCTTGCAACACGCCGCCGACCCGAATTCAGCAAACTGACCTGGTCAGCCCTTCGTTGAGCGATGCCACGGTGACGATCGTTGCGCTGTGCGATGCCTTCGCACAGCGCAACGACGCCTCTTCAGGCTTGCGCCGATCGAGCGGTCCCCCGAGAGGGATCCCACGGGTTCAGACACCGGTCTTGGTGCGCATCCCGCCGACTGCCGGAAGTCCCAGGCGACGCGCAATCCACCAGGCCATCAAGGTGACGGAGAGCACCAGGAAGGTGCCCGCTGAGACCCTGATGGCCCACTCCACCGCCAGCATTCCCCAGGTGAACCACGTGGCCTGCATCAAGACACCAAGGGCTAAGAACCCCGGCGAGATACCGGTGACATCGGGTTGGCGGGCGACGTCCACGATCTGGCCGATCAGGCCGATCGATACCGGGATCGCCGTGGCCGCGCCGTAAATCGCAGGCCCGAGGATGAAGTCGATTCCAACCAACACGACGAACAGCACTAACGAAATGACGAATAATCGCGGCCACGCGATCGCCCGGGCACGCCCGACCAGCAGAATCGTCCAGGCTGCGACCAGGGACATTGCGGCGTTGGGGACGATGACATTCGGCGCTCCGATGATCGCACCGTGCACCACAAACGAGGCGACGACGCTCAGCAGCAACTGCCAATACATCAGTGAGATACCGGCCGCATCTCGATCGCGGAACAGTTTGACCGTCTGCGGCAGCAGCGCCACAGAGCCGATGGCTGCCGCCAGCCAGCCGACTGCATCTACAAAGCTCACGACGATCTCCTGTTTTTGAGTGGCGGGCATGGCGTGCCACGGTGACGGACACGGCAGTGTTGGGGCATGCGGATGGCTCCGTTTCTCGCAGGCGATGAAAGGCTATTGGGCGTGCAGGACGAGGCGTCGCCGCGGCTGCAGCCCAGCCCGTGGGTGCTACAGATTTCGACGGATGGGTTTGCCGTCGTCCGATCAGTGGTTGGTGAGCAGCGGGAAACCGCTGAGTAGCTGCTGGAGGTGAATCACCTGACGCGGAATGTATTCAGCGATGGTTAATCCGACCACGTCGGCACGATTATTGAGATCCGCAACGATGCGCCGCACTTGGGCGCTGGTGAGTCCGTCGGGTTCGGCTCCCAACCCGTACACGATCTCGTTGCTGTCGATGGTGTCCACATCGAAGTGCACCGCCACCCGCGAGCATCCGGTGGATGCCAACCAATCCAACAGGGGCTTACTCGACACCCGAAGATCATCGGGGCTAAATGACGCCAGCCCCCAAGCGTCAACGTTCGCGTAGGCGTCATCTGTCCAGGCATGTAAACCGGTCAGTGCGACTCGCCTGGGGTCGACGGTGGCGGGCAGCCGGTCGAGCACATCCTGGTCGCCCTGCCCGACCAGCGCCGACACGGCCATGGCGTGATAACCCGCATACTCGGTCTCGCCGGTGTCGACGTCGGGGTGGGAGTCGATCCAGACGATCGCAAGGTCGTCGCCGTAGCGCGCTGCCAAATGCGCGAATGGTGCGACACTGACCGCGCAGTCACCACCTAAGGTGAGGATCCGATCCGGATCATGCTCGGCAATCTGCTCGAGTGCATAGGACAACTCAGCGAGGACAACCGACTTAGCCTCCACGCCGTCCACGATCCCGAGCCCGGCGTCATCCATCGGGACGGGCACGGTCACCGATGGGCCGGCGGTCGCGGGAAGCACCGCATCAAGAACAACCGAGCCGACAGCATAGGCGCGGCGTCCGACGTCGAACGGAAACTCCGGGATCAACTCACGAACGCTGCTACTCCCGGCCCCTTGCCACTGCGGCCAGATCAAACGAAGCGTGGTATTCGACTCGCGCGGCGCAGTTGGTGAAGTCATGTCAAACCCTTCTTGTGGTCATTGTGGTCACGACGACAAAATCAAAGGGCCTTGCCTGCACGCGGCAGTCACAATCCTGGGGTTTCTCCACAGATGGGATATCCTGCCGCCCATCTTAGCAGCGTCGGCGCCGCATCGCGCATGGCGGTGACGTGCCTCGCGTCGGTCGTTTGACTACCGCGGCTATGTCGACGCCGACCTGCCGGACCTGTCGAGGTTCAGGCGGATCCCGACGAGGTGAGGCTCAGGCAAGGATTAGGTGCATTGACCAGACCCTCGGGCACCGTTTCGTCTCTTCGGCACAGTGTCGAGGGTCTATTTCGTAAGTCATTCAGGTGACGCGGTCTCATGCAGGCCTGTCTCGTCCATGGTGATCCACCTCCCGATGCCAAGCCGATGCAGGAAGCAAGTGTCATGGCTGACGACGATGAGCCCGCCACGATAGTCGGCCAGGGCATCGACGAGCTCGTCGATGCTCGTCAAATCTAGATTGTTGGTCGGCTCGTCCAGCACCAGAAGCTGATGGGGAGGGTCAGCCAGCAGCAGGCCGGCCAGTGCGATGCGGAAACGTTCCCCACCCGACAGATCCCCTACCAACCTGTCGACGACGTCACCGCGAAACAGAAATCGGGCCAGCCCCGCTCTCAACTCACCGACCGGCACGCTGGGTGCAGCGGCCCGGACACTCTCCAGCAGGGTTGCGTTGTCATTGAGGTGGTCAAGGCGTTGTGGCAAGTAGCCGATCCGGTCGGTGTGCGCCACCGTCCGGAACCCTCGCCACGCGTCGAGACCGGGATGAACCAGCGTTTCCAGGAGTCTGGTCTTCCCAATCCCGTTCCGCCCCGATAGCGCTACGTACTCAGGGCCCTGGACGATGACTCTGTGTCCGTCGGCATCCGTGAGCTCAGCAAGCCTCCGCCCGGACGGCACATCCGGGTCGGGCAGGTTGATCGTGATCGTCGAGTCACGGCGAACTCGTTGCTCCTGGTCGACGACGGTCTGTTTCGCGAGGTCGACGGAGGCGTCGAGCCGACCGCGCAGCTTCCCGGCCGACACCTGCGCCTCCTGCTTGCGGAGGTTCATGATGATCTTTGGTTTGCGTTTGTTCTCGAAGTCGGTGCGGGCGTAGCGCTGACGACGGGCCAACTTCGTCTGCGCCTCGACGCGTTGACGCTGCTCGATACGCAAGTGCTGCTCGGCTGAGCGTAGTGCTTGCTCGGCAGCGGCCTGCTCAGCCGCCAGGTAATCCTGGTAGTCCTGATAGGGTCCGCCAAACACCGTGAGCGTGCCGTCACGCAGCTCAGCGGTGGCGTCCATCAGGTTCAACAGCTCGACGTCGTGGCTGACCACGATCAGCGAACCGTTCCATGATGCGATCACCTGGTACAGAAGGCGCCGGGAGTCGCGGTCGAGGTTGTTGGTTGGCTCGTCGAGCAGGACGACCTCGTTTCCGGCCAGTTGCAGGCCGATCAGCGCCACCAGCATCGTCTCCCCACCCGAGAGGGTGCCGATCTTGCGGTCCAGTCCAATACCGGATAGGCCGACCTTGCCCAGCGCGGCGAGGCTGCGCGACTCGATATCCCAGGCATCGGCCAAGGTGTCGAAGTGGGCGGGACTGGCATCACCGGATTCGATTGCGCGCAGCGCCCGCAGTCGCTCACTCACACCGAGCAGTTCGGCGACGGTCACGCCGGCGGCCAGCGTGAGGTGCTGGGGCAGGTAGCCTGCCTGCTTCGTGACCGTCACGGCTCCCGATGTCGGGGGCAATTCGCCTGCAATGACACGCAGGAGTGTGGTCTTGCCGGTGCCGTTGACCCCGATGAGGCCGGTACGGCCCACCGTAAAGGTGCCCGTCAGGTCATCGAAGACGCCAGTACCGTCCGGCCAGGTGAAACAGAGATTCGTCAGCGTGACAGCTGGCTTTTGAGCGAGTGGCATGAGGTTCCCAGTTTTGTCAGTGGAAGCGCTGACAACGCAAACCCCACATCTTGGGGTGATCGACGACGTCAGCGCGTGGTGTACGCGTCCGGACGGTCGTAGATCAACATAACGAGGAGCCTAACTCAGGGAATCAAACACCACCAGATTAGCAGCGCTGATCTGGTCTGAACCTCGCACCCTTCGGTTTCGCACCACCGGCTCATCGGATTCGACGCCATTGGGCCCTGTGCATGCGGGGCACCTCGGATTCGGCTGGCTGTCAGATGTCGAATACGAGGGGAAGATCCTCAAGGTCGCGACGTGTTCGGGGCGCCTGGTCGCGCTCGCGAATCGCGGAGTCGACCGCCTATCTCTCAGTAATCAGATCAGCAGCGCGCCAGCCAATGAAGACAGACGGGGCCACCGTGTGTCCACGGATCAGGTCGGGCATGACAGAGGCATCCGCGACGCGCAAGCCCTGGACGCCCTTTACCCGCAGTTGTGGATCAAGGACGGCGTCCGGGTCGTCAACCCGGCCCATCCGAACGGTTCCGACGGAGTGGAAGGTGATCGCGGCATCATCGCGGACGTGCTGAGCGACCTCTTCGTCCGTGGCGTCGAGTGCCGGGACGATGTTCTCCGCCCACGGCTTGAGCGCCGGAGCCGCAGCAACCTGCTGCGCCATCCGCAGCCCCTTCACCAGCAGGTCGACGTCTGCCTGATCGCTGAGGTAGGCGGGGTCGATGAGCGGACTGTCCAACGGGTCAGCAGAGGCGAGGCGGACGGTGCCGACGCTGCGCGGCTGCAAGTTCACCACACCGATGGTCACCCCGGACCGCTCGGCGGCGTCGGGCACATCCGGGAAGTAAGAGGCATCAGTGTTGTAGGACAACAGGAACTCGAAGTATGGCCTGGGCACTTCGCTCGTCGAGGGAACGCCCGTCTATATCGAGGGTAGCCAGCACTTCAACGAGCAACTCGCCGATCTGGTCTGCGCAGCTGCGCCCGTGCACTCGCCGGGCGGCAAGATCGTCGGCTCAATCTCGCTCGCAGCGCCCGTCGAGGTCGCCAATCCCCTCCTGGTCACGCTCACCCGCGAGGTGGGGCGACAAATTGAAGACCGGCTGCGTACCGAAGCTCGGCCCGAGGACCTGGCCCTGGCCATGTCGTTCATGCGGTTCACCAACTCCGGCCGCCCCACGGTGGTGATGGACCAGGAGACCTTACTCGCCAACACCCCCGGGCTGACGTACGTCAGCGCGAGTTCCCAGGTGATCTTGTGGGAGATGTTGATCGCGCACGACTGGTCCACCGCTGGTACCGCTCGACTGGAGCTCGGCGATACGGGCGTCCAAGTAGTGGCGCGCAGGATCACCGACGGCAACCAGGTGCACTTCATCGTCCACTTCGTCGAACCCTCCGATGTTCAGACCGAGGCGCGTCCGAAGGAACGATCACCGACCGCCGATCCAGTTGTTGAAGGGGTCCTGTTGGTGGAGGGGCCTCGAGGTTCGGGCCGTGCGACCGCCGCCCTGGCGCTCCACGGCCAGCGTCGGGCGAACACCCCTATCGAAACCTATATCGTGCGCCGCGGCACTCAGACCCCCTGGACGGAGATCGCAGCACATCTGGACGCAGGCACCGATGTACTCCTGCGCCGAGTCGAGGAGATGGCCGGCGACGACGCTCGTCGGTTGAACGATGTGGTCGCCGGATCATCTCCCCTGCCGCATTGCAGTCCCTGATCCAGTGGGACTGGCCTGGCAACATCACCGAACTGTCCCAAACCCTCAAATCCGTGCTCGACGCCACGACGAGCTCACTAATCGAGCGCCGCCATCTGCCCAAGCAACTACAACGGACCGAACCGCGCCGCCAATTGTCCATGCTGGAGACTGCGGAGCGGGCAGCGATTATCAGCGCACTCGACACCTCGAACGGTAACAAGTCGGAGGCGGCGTTACTGCTCGGCATTGGACGCACGACTCTGTACCGCCGCCTGCGCCAGTTCGGACTGGACGCAGGCGAGGCGACACTTTAGCGGCATCCGACTGGGTCGCGATGGGTGATCGGCAGGTTCTCGGATTCGGTCACCCGACAAGCTCACGCTTTTCGAATCGAAACATCATGACTCGAGATACCTCGAAACGGGGTATACGCTTTCCTCGTGATTGAGTTGATGATCCTCGGCTTCCTGGCCGAGGGGCCGCTGCACGGCTACGAACTGCGCCGCAAAATGGAACAGTTGCACGGCTATGCGCGCGCGATCAGCGACGGAACGATCTACCCCGCTATCAGACGGCTGGTCAAGGCGGACGCTCTGACCGAACAACTCGAACCCGGCCAGGGAGCCGCGCTGCGCAAGACGTTGCACCTCACCGAGCACGGTCGGGAGCTGCTGGCGACGAGGCTACGCGACGCTGACGGCCACGACATCACCGATCCTGCCAGATTCTTCGTCGTCCTCGCTTTCCTCTCACTGGTACCGGACGAGGCGGATCGTCGCGCCGTCCTGGCGCGCAGGCTTGACTTTTTGGAACGCCCCGTGAGTTTCTTTTCCGACCACGGGCGCCCCCTGCGCGCCAACCAGATCGAAGACCCGTATCGCCGCGGCATCCTCGTCTCCGCGATCGCCTCCAACCGGGCCGAACGTGCCTGGCTACACGAGCAACTGGACCCTCCCGTCACATCACCGAAGGAGAACTCATGACCAGATCCATGCGCGCCGTCGTGGTCGAGAAACCAGGTCCGGCCTCCAACCTCCAGCTTCGCGATGTCCCCATCCCCGAACCGACGGACGACCAGGTTCTCATCCGAGTGAGAGCCTTCGGCTTGAACCGCTCCGAGCTGCACTTCCGAAGCGGAGTTGCCTCTACCGGATCGTTCCCCCGCATCCCCGGCATCGAGGCCACGGGCGTCGTCGAAGCTGCGCCCGGTGGCCAGTTCATGCCGGGCGCGCAAGTGATGACGATGATGGGCGGGATGGGTCGGGTCTTCGACGGCGGCTACGCCGAATACGTCGTGGTGCCCGCCTCGCAGGTCATCGAATTCCGCAGCTCGTTGCCCTGGGTGCAACTCGGCGCGGTACCCGAGATGCTGCAGACAGCAGACGGGTCGCTGCGTGTCGGGCTGGAAGCCAAGCCTGGGCAGTCGCTCCTGATCCGCGGCGGCACGTCCTCGGTCGGGCTCACACTGGCCGTACTCGGCAAACTGCGCGGCATGACTGTCTACTCGACCACCCGCCGGCCCGAGGCACGCGAGCTACTGAAGTCGGTCGGGGTGGACCACGTCCTCATCGACGATGGCGCAGTCGCCGTCCAGGTCCGCGACCTGCAGCCCGAAGGGGTCGACGGGGCCGTCGAATTGGTCGGGGTGAACACGATGAAAGACACCTTGCGTGCGGTCCGCACCGGCGGAGTCGTTTGCTTCACCGGCATGCTGTCCGACCAATGGACCATCCCTGAGTTCTACCCCATGGACTGGCTGCCGAACGGGGTCCGCCTGACCGCGTACTCCGGCGAAGCCGCCGACCTGTCCCCCGCTACGCTGCAGGATTTCCTCGACGCCGTCGCGGAAGGTCGGGCGATCATTCCGCTCGGCAAGGTGTACCGGCTGGACGAGATAGTCGCCGCACACGAGGACATGGAGGCGGGGCGCGTCGGCGGGAAGGGCGTCATCGTCCTCGCTGGGACCTCGCGGCCCTGACGAAGCCTTGTATCTGTCGGCAGGGTTATGCCGACAGCGCCGCTACCGCAGAAGTCGAGGCGCGTCCGAGCAGATCCTGAAGATCGGTGCTCTCGGAGTAAAGGGCTCCCTTTTCGATAATCGGGTCCATGCTCGCGAACATCGCCGCGACTTCAGCAGGCATTGGTTGACGTAGGTGACATCGGAGCCAATGACTTCAGCTACCGCATCCGCAATTCCTTGATAGGTCAGCGCGGGTGAACCGGCAAGCTCATAGACCTTGCCGGCTTGGTCTTCGCTGCATTGACGATGCTCTGTGCTGAGCTACGCGCTTACCAACCTCACTCGCCGATAAAAAAACACGAGACGATCGACGCCATCGAGCGCAGCAATGAGTGCGGCTTCGCCCTCGTAGGACGCGACAGTAAGGCGCTTAAGATGCCTCTTCCCGTAGACCGCACCACCTTTAGGACACTTACCATACAGAGGTGCTATCGATTCGTAAGTGCTTACTTTGGCATAGAATGCCGCCATGTCCAAGGACTCAGATCATTCAGCCGAGCCACCTGCGGCAGACGTGTTTTCGAGCGCGTGCGACTCTCGGGTTGCGTTACAGCACCTCACGGGACGATGGGGCGTACTTATCATCGCCGCTCTGAAGCTCGACGAGAAACCAATGCGGTTCACAGAAGTCCGCCGCAGGGTCCAAGGCGTGAGCGAAAGGATGCTGTCACAGACGCTTGGACAACTCGAGCGTGACGGAATGGTCGCTCGAACCGTGCACAGCAATATCCCGCCGCACGTCGACTACGCATTGACGTCTCTCGGAGCCACAATCGCTGAGCCCTTACTGACGCTGGTAACCACCATCGAGGACGCGTTTCCCCAGATACTCGAAGCACAGCAGGCATACGACGCCGCCAAGGACCATGACAGGCGGGCGCAAAGAGCACCAGCGTCATAGCCCTGACCACGCCGCGCATAGCCTTGATGGCACAGCACTCCGCACTCCCTCACAACCCCCAACCTTGCGCGACACGCACTCCGCCGAGCCGTTCTGCCTCTTGCATTCCTGCGCCCATGCTGTTTATATTCGCACCTATACAGTAGGGACGGGGGAACGCAGTGCCGCTACACGTTGCCATCTCGAATCGTTCTGGCGTCCCGATCTATCAGCAGATCGTGGACCAGACTCGTGCGGCCATCCTCAAGGGAGAGCTGACCGAGGGAGAATTGTTGCCATCTATTCGCGGGTTGGCCAGGGACCTTCAGATCAGCGTGATCACGACCACGCGGGCTTATAGCGACCTGGCCCAGCTGGGCTACATTCTCAACGTCCCAGGTAAAGGAAGCTACGTCCAGCCCCCGGATGCCGACTTGATTCGTGAGCATCTGCTTCGCAATGTCGAGAACCACCTCGCCGACGCCGTGGACGCGGCATCACAAGCCGGCCTCGATGCCGAGACTTTGCATTCTCTACTTGATCTTGCTCTGCAGGAAGGACCCCAAGATGATTGAGTTGCGCGGCGACACGAAGCACCGCCCCGGATTCACTCTCGGACCGGTTGACCTCACCATCAAACCAGGATTCGTCACCGGATTCGTCGGCGCCAATGGCGCTGGGAAGACGACAACTCTCAAGGTGCTCCTGGGAATGGTGCTACCCGACGCCGGCGAGGTCTCACGCCCCGCGATGACCGATATCGGTGTCGTGCTCGACGTGCCCCCTTATGAACCGGAGTGGCATGTCTCGACGGTTGGTAAGGTGCTGGCCCCGTTTTATCCGCGATGGTCTGACGCTACTTTTCAGGAATTGCTGGGTCGTTTTGACGTTCCACTGAACCGCAAGGTCCGGACTCTTTCTCGCGGCATGGCGATGAAATTGCAGATCGCTGCCGCGTTTGCTCACGATGCGAGACTACTGGTCTTGGACGAGCCCACCTCCGGTCTTGATCCGCTATCGCGCGATGAACTCGTCGGAATCATCGGCGACTTCATGATGGACGAACATCGGACAGTTCTCTTCAGCTCTCACATCACCAGTGACATCGAACGCATCGCTGATTATGTCGCTGTCATCGACAAAGGGCAGATAATCGCCCACTCGGAACGCTCTGACTTGATGGACTCGTATGTGCTCGTACGCGGTGGTTCGACTCCGCTTGAGACCGACATCGTTTCCTCGGCGTACGGCATTCGCTCCCACACCTCAGGTTGGGACGCCTTGCTCCCGGCCCGATACGCGTCCCAGATTCCTGCGGATGCCGTTGCGGAACCGCCCTCGCTGGACGATCTCGTCGTGCGCATCGCGAAAGGACACTGAGATGATTGCTCTTGTCAACCTCGAAAGCCGTCGCCTGCTGGTGATGTTGCCGTTCGTCGGGATCATGATGGCATTCGGTTTGCTTCCCATGATCCTCATGGATGGTGAAGCACCCGTAGGCATCGGTTTCCTCGCGATGGGGGCCATCGTGCTGGTTGGCCGGCTCTTCCCCTCCGGGACAGCTGACGACAGAGCCAACGCCTTAATCGGCACCCTTCCCGCAGTTCGACGAAAAGTCATCGGTGCGCGGTATCTGCTTTCACTCGCCATTATTCTCGCGGCGATGCTAACGATTGCAGTAATCCTCCCCGA
>JALHFX010000286.1 GCA_022837595.1 Propionibacterium sp. | reverse complement strand
CAGATTCAGTGCCACCGGAAAGAAGCAGAGCAAGGCGACGACGATCACCTTCGGGGCCATCCCGTATCCCAATGCGATGGTGAGCAACGGGCCGATGACGATCACAGGGATCGCCTGGGAGGCGATCAGCAAGGGGGTCATCGCGGTTCCGATGACGGGCAGGTACCCGGAGATGATCACCACGATCACCGCGACTGCGACCCCGAGCAGAATCCCGACCAGAGTTTCGCTCAGTGTCAGCCAGGTCGCCGAACTGAGCCGGTTCGGCCAGGTCGTGACCAGTGACTCCAAGACGGCATCCGGCGAGGGGATGACATAGTCGGGCACCTTTCCTGCTGCGGTCGTCGCGATCCACAGGCCCAGGACGAGCACGACGGTGACCAGGGGCGGCAGTACCTTGCGCATCAGATAGGAGCTCATCGTGGTTGCTCACCGGCCGAATTACCCGCCCGGGTGCCGGCCGAGGCCGCGAACGATTGCAGGATCTCTTGCCGGATCTCGGCGAAGGCCGGGTCGCCGAGCAGCAATTCACGCGGCCGTTGGTCATCGAACCAGCCCGGCCAGCTTGCCCGGGTCGTGGCGGGCTGACCCGGTTCGGGCTCGGCGAGCAGCACAACCTTGTGGGAAAGTAGCAGGGCTTCGTCCACGTCGTGGGTGACCATGAGCAAAGTGGTCTTCGAGCTGATGATCGTGCGCCGCAGCCACTGCTGGATCTCGGCGCGGGTGATCGCGTCGAGGGCACCCAGGGGTTCGTCCGCGAGCAGGATCGGTTTGTCGGCGAGCAGTGCGCGAGCCAGCGCGGCTCGCTGCCTGGCCCGCGGGCGCTTGACCCCGCGATTGCGCAGGCTGATCGCGACATTGTCGAGCAGGTTCAGCCACGGGAGCAGCGAGTCGCCCTGAGGCATGATCGCGCAGGACGCCAATCTGTCGGCCGGGTCGCCGCGTCCGAGCACGCAGATCGTGCCTGCGTCCGGTTGGCGCAAGCCCGCAATCAGGGACAGCAGTGTCGATTTTCCACAGCCTGAGCGCCCGATCAGAGCGAGATGGCGCCCAACCGGCACCGAAAGGCGCACTCCCCCGAGTACGCCGCGTTCGTCCTCCGGGTAGCGGTAGTCAAGATCAGTGATTGTTACCGCCGAGGATTCGGCCAACGCATCGATGGCCATCGACATCCCTCCGCTCATCCGAATGAGTTCAGGTTCAACGGGTATCGTCTCAGCCCCGGCGGGGCACCCCGTGTCGTTTCG
>JALHFX010000285.1 GCA_022837595.1 Propionibacterium sp. | reverse complement strand
GTCATCGGCCCGTTGCTCACCATCGCATTGGGATACGGGATGGCCCCGAAGGTGATCGTCGTCGCCTTGCTCTGCTTCTTTCCGGTGGCACTGAATCTGCTAGCCGGGATTCGCGCGGTGGACGCGCGACTGATCGACACGCTGCGCAGCTTGCACGCCTCACGCCACGAACTCTTATGGCGAGTGCGACTGCCGTTCGCGGCACCGCGCGGCTTCGCCGGGTTGCGGGTCTCGGTGACCTTCGCGCCGGTCGCGGCCGTCTTCGCCGAGTACACCGGCTCGACCAACGGCATCGGCTATCTGATGTTGCAGGCGATTCCGCGGATGCAGACCGACTTCGTCTTCGCTCAGGTCATCGTCCTCACCGCCATCTCGGCGACGCTGCTGGCAACGGTCACCATCCTGGAACGCGTGGTCTGCCCATGGAACAAACCCAGCGAGACCACCGGCGCTGCGTGACCCCAGATCGCTGCCGACTTCTTCCGACCTCACCGCCGTCCGCTACCCGAAAGAAGAAAAGATCCATGAAAACACCTCGCCTGATCAGCTCGATCGCATTGGGGCTCGCCGCGAGCCTCGCACTGAGTGCCTGCGGATCCTCCGGTGCCGAGCCTGACACCTCGGCCCCGGCGGGCAGTGGGGCGACGGCTGAGATCAGCGTCCTGCTCGACTGGGCGCCCAATCCCGACCATGCGGCACTCTACGCAGCGCAGCAGATCGGCGCATACGACGACGCAGGTCTGGATGTCTCATTCATGACACCGTCGAACACCGCGGATGCGGCGCGCGAGGTCTCGTTGGGACGTGTCGATCTGGCTGTTTCGTACGAACCGGACACACTGATCGCCATCGACTCCGGCCTGGACGTCATCTCGGTGGCCGCGCTGATACCGACCTCACTGACCTCGCTGATGACCAAGGCCGGCTCCGGTATCACCGGGGCCGCAGATCTCGAAGGCAAGACGATCGCGCTGTCGGGGCTGGCGTCCCAAGAACCGACC
>JALHFX010000284.1 GCA_022837595.1 Propionibacterium sp. | reverse complement strand
AGTTCGTCTGAACCCTGCCAAGTTTAGAGCCCGCGATCTCAGGCGAGCATGCCACCCAACGTGATGCCGAGCAGCCCCGCACCCAGACAGGCTGCCAGCGTGACCCCTGCGAGGCCGAGCGCTGTCCTCCTGCGTCCATTGCAAACCAGTCTGACTAACTCGACGCTTGCGGTACTGAACGTGGTGAACCCGCCGCAGAAGCCGACACCGAGGATGGCTTTGGCGTCCGCGGGGCCTCCCGCCGCTATCCAACCGGTCAGAACACCCAACAGGCCAGAGCCGAGCAGGTTGATGATCAGAGTTGCGGTCGGCACTGATTGTCTGATGCGCGTGCTCAAGAATCCATCGAGCATGAAACGAGCACCTGCCCCGAGCCCGCCGGCCAGCGCTACGAACACCCCGATCACCGGTGCTCCTGACCGACGCGGTCGGCCACCCAGCGCGTGGCGATCACGGCCAGATAGGCTGCGGCGAACCCGAGAGCCACGCTGCCCACTGCATAGATCATGGCCGCGTAAGGGTGACTACTGCGTCCTAACAGAAGGGTTTCAAGCGCAAAACTCGAGTAAGTGGTGTACCCGCCGAGCAGTCCGGTGCCGAAGGTGAGTTGTAGAACACGACGGCGCTCGGCGTCGGCCATTCGTAGGGCCAGGAGTTCGGACAGCAGCCCGAGCAATAGCGCTCCGGAGATATTGATCCCGAAGGTCGCCCAGGGCAGGAGGTGTTCGCCGGAGGCTGCGAAGGCATTCTCGATCGCATAGCGAATAGCGGTCCCGAAGGTGCCGCCAAGCATCACCAACGCGATCAGCTGCGGGCGCAGGTGCGCGGGGCGCTGCGGGGCGGCCTCAGGGGTGCCGGTCATTCGAGAGGTATCTTCCAATCGACGACCGTCGTGGGGATCATGAGAACTGGCCGGTGTTGGTGGTGGGCCAGATTGTTTGCGACTGTGCCTCGGAAGAATCGCTTCATACGACCGCTGCCGCCCGGACGCTCGGTGCCAACGATG
>JALHFX010000283.1 GCA_022837595.1 Propionibacterium sp. | reverse complement strand
AGTTCGTCTGAACCCTGCCAAGTTTAGAGCCCGCGATCTCAGGCGAGCATGCCACCCAACGTGATGCCGAGCAGCCCCGCACCCAGACAGGCTGCCAGCATGACCCCTGCCAGGCCGAGCGCTGTCCTCCTGCGTCCGTTGCAAACCAGTCTGGCTAACTCGACGCTTGCGGTACTGAATGTGGTGAACCCGCCGCAGAAGCCGACGCCGAGGATGGCTTTGGCGTCCGCGGGGCCTCCCGCCGCGATCCAACCGGTCAGAACACCCAACAGGCCAGAGCCGAGCAGGTTGATGATCAGAGTCGCGGTCGGCACTGATTGTCTGATGCGCGTGCTCAAGAATCCATCGAGCATGAAACGAGCACCTGCCCCGAGCCCGCCGGCCAGTGCCACGAACACCCCGATCACCGGTGCTCCTGACCGACGCGGTCGGCCACCCAGCGCGTGGTGATCACGGCCAGATAGGCTGCGGCGAACCCGAGAGCCACGCTGCCCAGTGCATAGATCGTGGCCGCGTAAGGGTGACTACTGCGTCCTAACAGGAGGGTTTCAAGCGCAAAACTCGAGTAAGTGGTGTACCCACCGAGCAGTCCGGTGCCGAAGGTTAGTTGTAGAACACGACGGCGCTCGGCATCGGCCATTCGTAGGGCCAGGAGTTCGGATAGCAGCCCGAGCAATAGCGCTCCGGAGATATTGATCCCGAAGGTCGCCCAGGGCAGGAGGTGCTCGCTGGAGGCTGCGAAGACGTTCTCGATCGCGTAGCGAATCGCAGTCCCGAAGGTGCCGCCAAGCATCACCAGCGCTATCAGCTGCGGGCGCAGGTGTGCGGGGCGCTGCTGGGCGGCCTCAGGGGTGCCGGTCATTCGAGAGGTATCTTCCAATCGACGACTGTCGTGGGGATCATGAGTACTGGCCGGTGTTGGTGGTGGGCCAGATTGTTTGCGACTGTGCCTCGGAAGAATCGCTTCATACGACCGCTGCCGCCCGGACGCTCGGTGCCAACGATG
>JALHFX010000282.1 GCA_022837595.1 Propionibacterium sp. | reverse complement strand
GGAGCAAGGGGCCGCGGGGGATCGTCGTCGCCCGCGAAGTCAAGGCAGAGCCGAAGAACGAGACCCCGGCGGCGTCTCCCTACAAGCCGCTGTACTAAGGAGCACCACACATGACCACTGTTAAATCTATCTTCGGGCTGAACTCCCGCGAGAAGCTGTTCGACCACTTCTGGAAGTCGCAGGGCTTCCGCGCTGACAGCGACGGTCTGACGCAGTCCATCCAGAGCGCGATGCAGAACCCTGCCGTCCGTGAGCAGTATAAGGGCTTCCTGACCCGTGCGTTCAAAGCCCAGATGGAGCCGGAGCGCGCAAAGGCCACCGCTACCACCGTCGCCACGGCGATCCCGCTCGTGTTTGACCCCGACGTGATCGACATCCTCCGCACGGACGCACCCCTGCTCGCCCGGCTCCCGATGCGGGGATACTCCGGCGACCCTGTCCGGGTGAACTGGATCTCCGCTCGTGCCGCCCCGGTCGGGATGGTGAATGAGGCTGCAGCCCTCGTGCTGAACACGCAGGCATCGAACGACTTCACGCTCTCCAACACGGACTACAACCACAAGATCTACGCCGACCGCGTGGATATCTCCGACTTCGCCGAGCGTGTCGCCGCAGACGGTCCCGTGAACGTCAGGGATACTGCACTCGGAGCCCGGATCAGCGAGTGGGCGCAGTTCAAGGAACAGCAGATCCTCTACGGAGATCACACGCAGGCGCTCAATGACGGCTCGCCCGGTGACGCAAACGCCTTCGATGGCATGATCGTCGAGACCGCGGCCGGAAACATCATCGACAAGAGCGCCGTGAACCTCGCAGACTCGCAGGCGCTCCTCAAGGATATCAAGTCTGAGATCAAGAGCCTCCTCCAGACCCGCGGGATCTACAAGGGAGACCTCGAAATCTGGACCTCGCACACGCTCTTCGACCAGCTCGAAAACGAGCTCCAGGTCCGGGCGGTGCTCGACCAGAACCAGGCATCGGTAAACTTCGGGTTCGAGGTGATCTACATCAGCGGCGTGCC
>JALHFX010000111.1 GCA_022837595.1 Propionibacterium sp. | reverse complement strand
ACCGCGGCCAGGCCGCCGAAGTTGCGGGTCAGTTCCTTGACTTCGAGGATCGGGCTCATGCGATGGCACCTTCTCGCGCCTCAGTCTTGGTATGGCGTTTCGGCAGCAGTCTGCTGAAGAGTTGCAATGACAACTCACGTGATCCCATGATGCCCTGCGGACGGAAGACCATCAGTACGACCAGCGCCAGCGAATACAAGATCATCCGGATTTCGGGGAACGGTTGCAGAAGGGTCGAGATGACGGCCAGCAGCACCGCGGCGATGATCGATCCGGAGACCGAACCGAGTCCGCCGAGCACCACGATGACCAAGATATTGATCGACTGCATGAAACCGAAAAGGTCAGGTTTCAAGAAGTAGAAGTAGGACGCGTAGACCCCGCCGGCGATCGCGCCGAAGAACGCGCCGGTCATGAACGCGAGGGTCTTGACACGGGTGGAGCGCACACCGATCGACTCGGCAGCGATCTCGTCCTCACGAACTGCAATGCAGTCGTGCCCAAAGCGCGAATTGAGGAAGTTGGAAATCAGCACCACGGTGCCGACGGTCAGCACGAAAAGCCAGTTCCAGTTGACGAACTGCGGAATCCCTGAGAGCCCTGCGGCGCCGTTGGTGAAACCCATATTGAGCAGTAGCACGCGAATGATTTCCGCCATGCCCAGCGTGGCGATGGCCAGATAGTCACCGCGCAACCGCAGGGTCGGTAGCCCGACCAGGAAGCCGAGGACTGCGGCCAGGACGGCGCCGGTGATCAGGCCGAGAACAAAGCCCCAGACGGTGGGGATTGACATCGTGATCAGCGCGGTCGAGTATGCGCCGATCGCCATGAAGCCTGCGTGGCCGAGCGAGAATTGACCGGTGAAACCCGTCACCAAATTCAGGCTGACAGCGAGCATGATGTTCACGCAGATCGTCACCATCGTGGCCTGCAGATAGGCATTGATGATGCCCGTCTCGATGAGTACCAGGACGATGACGTAGGTGGCCGCGAGTAGCGCGGTCCGGACGAGGAAAGTGCGTAGACGAGGATTCATTAAACCTTCTCCCGCACGTTCTTGCCCAGCAGGCCACTGGGTTTCACGATCAGGACGATGATCAGGATCGCGAAGACAGCTGCATCACGATAGGTCGAAAAGCCAACTCCTGAAACGATAACCTCTGTAGTTCCGATCAGGTAGCCGCCGATGAGAGCGCCGGGGATCAGGCCGATACCACCGAGTACTGCTGCGACGAAGGCCTTCAGACCGGGCAGAATCCCCATCAACGGGTTGATGGAGTTGTAGTAGACCCCGACCAGTACGCCAGCTGCGCCAGCCAGTGCCGAACCGAGCGCGAAGGTGAACGAGATCGTATTGTCCACGCTGATGCCCATCAAGCGAGCCGCATCGCGGTCCTGGGAGACAGCCCTCATCGCCTTGCCCAGGCGTGTGCGTCTGACGATGAACTGTAAGGCAATCATCAGGATCACCGAGATTGCGATGATGATGAGTTGCAGGGCGGTGACGGTCACACCACCGAAATTGTACGAGCCGCTCATGAAAGCGGGCAGTGCCGGATAGGTGCGGACTGCAGCACCCGCGAAATACATCATTGTGTACTCGAGCAGCAGCGATACACCGATCGCGGTGATCAGCACCGCGATGCGAGTCGAGTTGCGCAGGGGCTTGTATGCGACTCGCTCGATGATCACGCCGAGTGCGACGCAGGCCGCCATTGCCACGATCAGCGAAATGAAAAAGTCCAGATGCAGGTGTGCCATGCAGACATAGCCGACATAAGCCCCGACCATATAGACATCGCCATGAGCGAAGTTGATCAGTTGGATAATGCCGTAGACCATCGTGTAGCCGAGCGCGATGAGCGCATAGATGCTGCCTAGTGACAATCCGTTGATCAGCTGTTGAAGTACTTGATCCATGTGGTCTTCCCGTCCGGGGCATGATCGTGGGGTGAGGGTAACCGTAGGCCTCCCTCACCCCACGTTTTGCCTAGTTATGCAGCTTTGACAGCGGAGGTCGGGACGCCATCGGTCAACCCGATCACCAGTGCGGCTTTTTCGGGATCGTGATTGGCATCGATACCGAAGTTACCGGTTACACCCTGGAAGTCCGTGGTGGAAGCCATCGCATCCTTGACGGCGTTGCCGGTCAGTTCGGCGCCGCTTCGGCTGATAGCGTCAGCGACGAAGTAGGCCGTGTCATAGCCCAGAGCGGAGAAGGCGCTTGGCTCGGAGTTGTACTTCTTCTTGAAGCTGTCGATGAACTCGGTCACCTTGACGTTCTCGGTGTCGAGCGGAGAGTAATGGTTGGTGTAGTACACGTCATTCAGAGCCGACGCGCCGGCCAGCTGCAGCAGAGTCGGGGACTCGTATCCGTCGCCACCCAGGATCGGGGCGGTAATGCCGAGTGCACGGGCCTGCTTGATGATCAGCCCAACCTCGTTGTAGTAGCCGGGCAGATAGATCACATCGAAGTCCTTCGACCTGATGCTGGTCAGGATGGCATTGAAATCGGTGTCGCCGGCGACATAGCCTTCCTCACCGACGATAGTGCCGCCATCGGCCTCGAAGGTCGATGCGAAGTTCTCAGCCAGACCCTTTGCGTAGTCCGACGAGGTGTCCTTGATGATGACCGCGGTTTTGGCTCCAAGGTCCTTGACAGCGAAGTTGGCCATCGCGGTGCCCTGGAAAGAGTCGGAGAAGCACGTGCGGAAGGCGTATTCCTGAACCTGACCATTGCTGACGGTGACGTCTTCGGCAGTTGCCGAACCGGAAACGACCGGCACATGGTTCTGGTTCGCGACGGGGATCGTCGCCTTGAACGAGCCAGAGGTGGCCGGTCCGATGACGGTGATGACATCATCTTGAGTCATGAGCTTGGTGGCGAGCGTGGTCGCCTCGGCAGGCTCCGACTTCGTGTCGTACTTGATGATCTCGATCGGCTTACCGTCGATACCGCCAGCAGCGTTGATTTCCTCGACGGCCAACTCAATGCCCTGGACGCTCGCGTCTCCGTAGGTCGCTACGGGGCCGGAAAGCTCGTAGTTGACGCCAAGCTTGATGGCATCGCTATTGGACGAGCCGGAACTGCCGCTACCGCAACCAGCCAGTAGCGCCAGTGACAGCGTGGCTGCCGCCACGGCGGCAAGACTGCGCTTCATAAAGGACCTCTTTCAAAATGTTTCTGACTTATGAGCCGTGTCTCGCAGACTATTATGCGCGCTGCAGGATACCCGAGCCATCTCGGCCGAATCTCGTCGATCGAAATGGAACCGTGATCCAGAACTGGCCGGTCACCAAGCACGGTGGTGGCCCGGCCAAACAGCATAGCTGCCTTTAGTCGGGCCACCCATAAGTCGGCTCTGCCGATCAGAAATTGATCATATGGCCGGCGGCACCCTCGACGACTTCCTTGAGCGCCTCGGATAGCGTCGGATGCGCGTGCACAACGCGCGCCACCTCATCGGCGGTCAGATCCCACTGCTGAGCCAACTGCAGTTCGGGCAGCAACTCGGTGACATCCGGGCCGATCATGGTCAGCCCGAGAATCTCGTTGTATTGGGATTCGGTGATCAGTTTCACGAAGCCGGCGGCGTCGCCCAAACCCCACGCCTTGCCATTGGCCGAGAACGGGAATTTGGTGACCTTGATGTCGTAGCCGGCGTCCTTGGCCTGCTGCTCGGACAGCCCGAAGGTGCCGATCTGCGGCTGACAGTAGGTTGCCCGCGGGATCATCGCGTAGTTCACCGGCATGGTCTCGGCACCCGCGATGGTCTCCGCTACTACGACGCCTTGAGCCTCCGCAGTGTGCGCCAGCATCATCTTGGCCGTGACATCACCGATCGCGTAGATACCGGGCACATTGGTGCGGCAGAAGTCATCTATCGCGATCGCGCCGCGTTCGGTGAGCTGCACACCCGACTTGTCAAGCCCATAACCCTCGACGCGAGGAGCAAAGCCCATGGCCTGCAGCATCTTGTCGGCCTGCAGCACCTGCTGTTCGCCGCCCTTGGCCGGTTCGACGGTCACTTGCACACCTGAACCGGTGTCGACGACCGACTTGACCGCGGTGCTGGTGAGAACCTTGATGCCTAGCTTGCGGTACGCCTTCGCGAGTTCGGCGCTGATCTCCGCGTCTTCGGTGGGAACCATCCGATCGAGGAACTCGACGATGGTGACATCGACTCCGTATGCGTTCAGCACGTAGGCGAACTCGGTTCCGATAGCGCCGGAGCCGCCGATGATGATCGACGACGGCAGCTGTTCGGACAAGATCAGTTCCTGGTAGGTGAGCACGTTCGCGGACTTCTGGGTGCCCGGCAGCAGCTTGGCGGTGGCGCCGGTGGCGATGATGCAGTTGTCGAAGGTCACATTCTGGACAGAACCGTCGTCGGCGGTGACGGCGATGGTTTTCGCGTCGACGAAGTTGCCCCACCCGTGCACCTCGGTGATCTTGTTCTTCTTCATCAGATAGTGGATGCCCTTGACCATGCGGTCAGAGACCGAGCGGCTACGAGTGAAGGCCTTGCCGAAGTCGAACGAGATATTGTCGCCGGAGATGCCGAAGGTTGAACCCTCGCGGAGCACGATATTGGCGATCTCAGCGTTGCGCAGCAACGACTTGGTGGGGATGCAGCCAACGTTGAGGCAGACACCTCCCCACCACTGTTTTTCGATGATTGCAGTTTTCAGCCCCAACTGCGCAGCCCGGATTGCGGCTACATAACCGCCTGGCCCGGCACCGAGGACGACGACGTCGAAATGTGAGCTCATGGCAGCTGATTCTATATCTCTTGACCTGCCATGATGTCTGGACGTCAAGATGCCCGTCTCAACGACAAGACTTCAAACCCAGCTTGCTACGATCTCATATGTGAGTTACCCTGCTTCTGTGACCCAGCTGACAACCGCAGCCAGCATCGGCCGACTCGTTCGGGATGCGCGCAAACAACGCGGCCTCACTCAAACCGAACTGGCCTCCGTGCTTGCCACCAGTCAAAGCGCGATCCACCGGATCGAATCCGGTAACCAGAATCTGTCACTCGAGATGATCAACCGCATTGCGGAGGCGCTCGAATCGCCGCTGATCGTACCGGGCGGGCGCAATTCCATGAACCTTTCGATCGGCGGCGAGACCTCCTTGAGGGGTTCGATCGCCACTCGCTCTTCGAAGAACGCGGCGGTCGCGTTGCTTTGTGCGAGCCTGCTCAATCGCGGGCGCACTCGGCTGCGCGGCATCGCACATATCGAAGAGGTCAACCGCCTCATCGAGGTATTGCAGAGCATTGGCGTCCAGGTCACCTGGTCGGCCGATGAAACCGATCTGACCATCGTGCGACCAGAGGTACTTGATCTTGAGAATATGGACGTTGCGGGCCCTATGCAGGTGGCTGCCAGCTCGGTGCGCGCACTGTCGAGCCGCATATGCAGGCATTGCATGCATTCGGGCTCGACGTGAAAGCTACCGAGGGCTACTACAATGCGACGGCCCTGCACTCTCGTCCGCAGCGCACGATCGTGCTCACCGAACGCGGCGATACGGTCACCGAGAACGCCTTGATGGCTGCCGCGATGACCCCGGGCGAAACGGTGCTGCGCAATGCCTCCCCCAATTACATGGTGCAGGATCTCTGTGTTTTCCTGATGATGCTCGGCGTCGAAATTGAGGGTGTTGGGACGACCACTTTGCGTATCAGGGGACAGTCCGAGCTCAACAAGGATGTCACGTACATCATTTCCGAAGACCCGATTGAAGCGATGAGCCTGATCACCGCCGCGGTCGTGACCCATTCTGAGCTGACCATCGAGCGGGCTCCGATCGAGTTCTTGGAGATCGAGCTGGCTTTGCTTCAAGAGATGGGACTCGACTTCTACGTTGGAGATGAGTACCGCTCCGGAAACGACTTCACCAGGCTCGTGGACATCACGGTCAAACCTTCCACCCTTTACGCGCATCAGGACAAGATTCACCCGATGCCCTTCCCTGGCCTGAATATTGATAATCTGCCGTTCTTCGCCGTGATCGCTGCCACAGCTCAGGGCCAGACCATGATTCACGACTGGGTCTACGAGAACCGGGCCATCCATTTGCTCGAGCTCAACAAGCTCGGCGCGAATGTGCAGTTGCTCGATCCTCATCGGCTGAACGTTGTCGGCCCCACGGCTTGGCGGGCCCGCGAGATGGTCTCTCCCCCGGCGCTGCGCCCGGCCGTCTGCATCATGCTTGCCATGCTCGCCGCCCGCGGCGAATCAGTCTTGCGCGATGTATATGTGATCAACCGCGGTTATGAGGATTTGCCGACACGATTGAATAAGCTCGGCGCGCAGATCACGCCGTTCCACGGCTAGATCCGGGTGGCTTCGAAACGTCGGCTCGGGCTAACGATTTCGTCTTGGGCTTGGACGAGCGCCAGCTCGGATTGTCCTAATTCGTGAGTGCGGGCCAACACACCGTAGACCGCAGAGGCGGTCTTCGACAATGCCGTGCCCAGGTCGAGACCTTCGAGAAGATTGGCGAGGAAGATCGCGGTGGTCAGGTCACCGGAGCCGGTGAAGCTCCGGTCGATCACCGGCGTGGTTACCTGCCAGGTCTCGTCGGGGTTCTGCGCAACCATCCGGATGCCCGGAGTCTTGCAGTCCAGGCCGACAACGGATGTGACAAGTACCGTCTCGGGTCCGCGGGCTCGCAGAGCTGCGATCGCTTCGAGCACGTCGGTGAGCGTCGAGACCGTGCGGTCAGTCAGGTATTCGAGTTCGAAGAGGTTTGGGGTCATGATTGTGGCCTGCTCAACCACCTGATCACGGATGAATTCCGGGATACCGGGTGCAGCGTAGAAGCCACGACCAACGTCGCCCATAACCGGGTCACAACAGTAGATCGCCTTCGGATTGCGTCGACGGGTCAACTTCACGGCTTCAAGGATCGTCTTGCCCATGTCAGGGGCCCCTTGATAGCCGGATAACACCGCGTCAGTATCGGCCAGGGCGCCGCGGTCGTCGATACCTGCGATGACATCGGTCACCTGCTCGCTGGTCATCACCTGTCCACGCCATGCGCCATAGCCAGTGTGATTCGAGAACGTCACGGTGTAGACGGGCCAGACGTCGACGCCTGCGCGTCGCAGTGTGAAAACGGCAACAGAGTTGCCGGCAAAACCAAAGGAGACAGCTGACTGGATTGACAAGACTTCAGGCACCCAGCCAGTGTAGACAGCTGTCAGCGAGCGGATCGCCCGGCCCAAGTTTGTCTTGGCGGTGATCCCCGGCCGCCAGAAAGAAATCCTCCATCATCGGTTGCTTTGGGCGCAACGTATGGGGTATGGCAAAGTAGATACATGGCGCAGCCGGTGGAGTGCCCGCCCCGACCGACACGTTCCGGCGGGGCGACCCGGGTGGACCACGAGCGTCCCGACCCGTTGAAGTGGCGTGCCCGCATCAAGTCAACTCCGACCGGACACTACTGGTTTCGTGTCGTGGTAGCAATAGTCGGCTTCGGGCTGATCATCGCCGCGCTGCTCACTGGATGGTTGCCGGGGCCCGGCGGGGTCCCGCTCTTTCTGAGCGGTTTGGCCGTCTTGTCGAGCGAATTCTTCTGGGCCAAGTCCCTCAACAGATGGCTGATGCGTTATGTGCGGGTCTATCTGTGCTGGAGTAGTAAACAGAAGCGGCTGTTCTGGGCGGGGTTCTTCGCCATAGTCGGGGTGATCTGGTGGATCGTGCTGGTCATCACGGGTATCCCCGGCTGGATGCCTGCAAAGATGGCATCGTTGCTTGCTCATCTGCCAGGGGTCAACTGATCCCCCCCCGCAAGCCTGATCCAGGCCACTAGACTCGATATGTGAATCGTCCGGCATCCCATTTTCCGTTCTTCGATGAGCCTTTCGCGGCGATGGCCCATCGTGGCGGCTATGTCGATGAGGCAGATGCCGACCGCGAAAACAGTCTTTTCTCCTTCGCCCAGGCAGTCGCGTTGGGCTATCGCTATCTGGAAACCGATGTACATGCGACCGCGGACGGTGAGCTGGTCGCTTTTCACGATGAGGTTCTTGACAGGGTCACCGATTCTCGAGGGGTGGTGGCACAGCTTCCATTCCGTGAGGTACGCCGGGCGCGGATCGCCGGTATCGACCAGATCCCCACCCTCGACGAGGTGTTGGAGTCTTTTCCCACAACCCGAATCAATATCGATATCAAGGCCGAGGGCGCGGTCACCCCATTGATCAGGACGATCCAACGCCACCGCGCCGATGATCGGGTTTGCGTCTCATCATTCAGTCATCGCAGACTTCGTCAATTCCGCAAGTCGATGCCGCACGTCGCCACCGGAATCACCGCACCGATGGTCGCGCTGAGCGCTTTCGTCCCGCTTCTTTCCCGGTATATCCCACTGGGCGGACAGACCTTCCAGATTCCGGTCACTCACGTGGTCAAAGGATGTCGGATCCGGGTGCTCACCCCGAACTTGATGGCTGCCGCCCGACACCAGGGTCTACGCGTACACGTTTGGCATGGTCTGTGGGCAGACTGAACTAAGCGGATTGATCACTCGATGGAAGAAACTATGGTGCGCTGGTTGTTATACCCGAAGACGACGCGAAGGGAGGCTGGTTTGGATGGCTGATCGTGCATTACGAGGAATGGGTTTGGGGGCCAAGAGCTTTGAGGACGAGGAGGGCATCGATTTCGCTGGCCGACGCCTGCTCGGTTTTGACTGCCCCAATGGGCACCATTTTGAAGTGACGTTCTCCGTTGAAGCGGACCTGCCCGCCGAATGGGAGTGCCCCCGTTGCGGCGCTGTTGGTTCGCGTAGCGATGGAACCCCGCCGGAGGAGAAGAACGAGAAGCCTCCGCGAACTCACTGGGACATGCTCTTGGAGCGTCGCTCTATCCCGGAACTCGAAGAGTTGCTCGCCGAGCGACTGGAGGAAGTCCGTAAGACTCCGCACTACTGATTGATCGCCGGCCACTGCTCGCGTGACTTCAACCAAAGGGCCCGGTCCGACATCTTTGTCGGACCGGGCCTTTGCTCGATCGGGCTTTGACTCAGCGGAGCCTGAAATCTTCTTGGACCCGGCGGGATCGCGCCGGGCCCAGCAGACATCGTCCTATTTGCCCCGCGAGTTCAAGCTCTCGAATCTGTTCACCAGTTTTTGTCCGAGCTCTTTCACCTGCCGGGTACGGATCTGGCAACCCCACTTGGCCGTGTTCAGCAGTGCCTCGGAGATGATCGATCCACTCATCTTGGACACGCCGCGCTCGCGATCGGGGAAATAGATCGGGACTTCGGCTACGGTGCCGCCAGCATCGATCACTCGACGGGTCATGTCGACCTGGAAGCTGTACCCCTTGGAGGCGACATCGTTCAAGTCCATTTTGCGCAGGATCGACGCACGGAAGGCATTGAAGCCTCCGGTGGCGTCGTGCACAGGAAGGTTCATCGCGACTTGAATCCAAATATTGGCCAGCCGGCTCAGCATTTCGCGCGACTTCGTTTGGTTGGTCGAGCCGCCGCGCATCCAGCGGGAGCCCTTCACCATATCGGCATCTTTATCGCTCAGCGCCTGGAGCATCGATGGGAGCAGTTCGGGTTGATGGGAGCCGTCCGCGTCCATCTCCACCAAGACGTCGAAGCCTCGGTCCAATCCCCACTGGAAACCTGCGAGATAGGCCGCGGCCAGACCTTCTTTGCCGGCTCGATGTAAGACATGGATCTTGTCATCTTGTGCAGCCAGCCGATCGGCGATGATACCGGTGCCATCGGGCGAGTTGTCGTCCGCGATCAACGCGAAAGCATTGGGGACGGCAGCACGTAGCCGGTTGATGATGGGTTCGATGTTTTCAGCCTCGTTATAGGTGGGTACTACCACCAAGACGTGGGCGAGGGATTCGGAGCGCTGGGCCATAACCGCAGTCTAGCCATCGGGATTCGTGTGTTGCTGGGGGCCTGGGATTTCGTCCACCAACGGTCGGTGCCGGAAGGCGGTGCGTAACACGATGGTGGTGACGGTCCGCACCGAGAGTTCGCGGCGGATGCGGTTCAGCAGCTCATCCAACTCTTCAGCGGAGCCGACCTGCGCCAGACAAAGATAGCTGGCATTGCCCGCCACCGAGTAGCAGGATGTGATCTGCGGAAGGCGCTCGAAGTATTCGGGTGCGTCATCGGCCGTCGATATCGATAGCGGCTGGATCTCGATGAACGCAGTAAGCGGACGCCCGACCTTGGCTGCGTCGATCACGGCGCGATAACCCGTGATGATTCCGCGCTGCTCGAGCCGGCGTACCCGCTGCTGTGTAGCAGACGTCGACAGCCCAACCTTGCGTCCGAGTTCGGTGAACGACATGCGCCCATCGCGTGACAGCAGGGCGAGTATCTGCTCGTCTGTGTGCTCCATGAGGCCATGGTGGCACCATGGGAAGATGCCTGACGCGCTGAGCCTCATCGTGGATACCGCCACGCTCTACTTCCGGGCGTACTACGGTGTCCCCACGACCCTTGTCGACGACCAGCGACGGCCGGTGAATGCGGTACACGGCATCTTGGATATGCTGGCCCGCCTGATCGACCAATATCAGCCAACCTCGATGGTCTGCTGCCGAGATGACGATTGGCGCCCCGCATGGCGCGTCGAGTTGGTCCCGAGTTATAAGGCGCATCGCGTCGAACTCGTCGGTCCCGATCACACCGAGATCGAAGGAGTCGACGATGAGCTCGCTCGCCAGGTGCCATGGATTTGGGACTGCCTGGACGCGGCCGGCATCTGCCAGGCGGGGGCCGCAGGCTACGAGGCCGATGACATCTGCGGCACTCTGGCTCGGCGGGCCGCCGGTGCGGGTGGCCGAGCGATCGTGGTCAGCGGCGACCGGGATCTCTTTCAGCTGGTAGCCGACCGGATTCAGGTGGCCTATGTCGCTCGCGGCGTGGCCAAACATGAGCTGGTGGATGACGCGTGGCTACAGGCCAGGTATGGGTTGCGTGGCGACCAGTACGCTGATTTCGCCACCTTGCGTGGTGATCCATCCGATGGGCTGCCTGGTGTTGCAGGTATCGGTGCGAAGACCGCAGCTGCCCTGCTGAACAGCTACGGCAACCTCGACCAGATCATGACGGCGGCAGACGATCCGGACTCCCCCATGACGGCCAGGATGCGGCTGCGCATCACCCAGGCCGGTGATTATCTGCGGCGGGCGCGCAAGGTAGTCGCTACCGCAGATCTTGATCTACCTCAGCTGGACGATGTCTTGGACCCCGCGCGCGCAGACCTGAGCCGCTGCCGGCAGCTGGCCGTTGAGCACAATTGTCGTGGTCCGATGACCCGGCTGCTGAGTGCTCAAAGCCGAGTGGGATCCTGATCTGCACGAACCAGCACATAGATCGCCGAGGCGGCCAGCAGATTCGCACCGAATTGACCTAGTGCGCGCGGGTTGCCATGTGGCGACAGCGGAATACGCTTCTCCTGCTTGAGCTCCACATCGCGGAACAGCGGCTCAAGATCGATCAGCGTCGCATGGTGCAGGTTGGGTGTCGCATACCAGCTGTAGGGCAGGTCCTTCGAACGCGGCATGTGCCCGCTGAGTAGGCGAAGCCGGTGCGGCCAAAAACCGAAGTTCGGCATCGTGACGATCAAGCGCGGCGCGATCCGGCGCATCTGTGTCAAGACCAGATCTGGACGAAGCACCGCTTGCAAGGTGCGACTGAGCACCACGACATCGTAGGAATCGGGGGCAAAGAGGTCGAGTTGGCTGTCGATATCGACTTCGACCAATGGGACGCCACGTTTGATCGCAGCGAGCACCTTTTCTTCTTCGCGCTCGATCCCAGTGCCGGTGCAGGCCCGGTGCCGGATCAACCAGCTGAGGAGCTCGCCATCCCCACAGCCAAGGTCTAATACTCGGGAACCTGCCGGAATATTGCGAGCGATCACCTGGAGATCGCGGCGCAGTTCGATTGATGGACTCACGTTCGGCTCCACACGGTGCCTCGATAATCGGTATCGGCTTCGAGTACGGCCTTGACCGTGGCGAGGTACGGGTCGATCTTCAGTAGGAACGAATCATGGCCCCACGGCGAGTGGATTTCGCGGAAGGTGACCGGTAATTCGGCCGCCGCCAGGCGGCGAACGATCCGACGACTCTGCTCAGTCGAGAACCTCCAGTCACTGTCGAAGCTCATCACCAGATAGCGCACCGGGTCGGCACGCACGGCATCGAGCGCCGATGGCTCGGCGAACGGGTCGAAATAGTCCATGACTCGGGTGAGGTAGAGATAGCTGAGCGCATCGAATCTGGTGAGGAATGCTTCGCCCTGATGCTCGAGGTAGCCTTCGACGGCGAAGTCGACGCCGAACCCCGGCGCAGACTCCTTGTGCTGCGGTTTGCGTCCGAATTTCGCTTGGAAGCCTTCCTCGGAGGTGTAGGTGATGTGGGCCATCATGCGGGCGATCGATAATCCGACATCGGGCCTTGTCTCCTGCTCGCAGAAGCGGCCATCGCGGAAGTTCTCATCGCGGATGATAGCTTCGCGTCCGACCGCGGAGAACGCGATGTTTTGTGCAGTCAGCCGACTGGAAGCGGCGATGATGACCGCGATGCCGAGATCCTGAGGATACGAGAGCGACCATTGCAGCGCCTGCATTCCCCCCATCGACCCGCCCACCACAGCGTGCAACTTACGGACGCCGAGATGGGCGACCAGTGCGCGATGTACCGTGACGAAATCGCTCATATCGAGCAGTGGGAAATCGAGCCCCCATGGTTTGCCGGTTGCCGGGTTGATCGATCCGGGCCCGGTGCTGCCCTGGCAGCCGCCGAGCAGATTGGACGAGATGACGAACCAACGATTCGTGTCGATCGCCTTACCCGGTCCGATCATGGTGTCCCACCAGCCGGGATGTTTGTCACCGGGATGCCAGCCGGCAGCATGTGCATCGCCGGTTAGGGCGTGACAGATGTAGACAGCGTTGCTGGCATCCTCATTCAGGGTGCCGTAGGTTTCGTAGGCAACGACTACCTCGTCCAGCTGATCGCCGCCCACCAGCGTCAGCGGGTGGGCGGGATCGAAGAGCGTGACCTTCTTGGTTTCGGTCACCCCCAGACCATCGTATGTGGCGGCCATCACTCAGCTGTTTTAGCCAAAGCTTGTTCGAGATCGGCAATGATGTCGTCGATATTCTCGATACCGATCGACAGACGTACCATCTCGGGGGCGACACCGGCTGCGACGAGCTCGTCATCGTTCAACTG
>JALHFX010000281.1 GCA_022837595.1 Propionibacterium sp. | reverse complement strand
CTGCCCGATGCAACCGACCAACTGGCTGAATCGCTGAACGTTGACGCGGAGTGGCTGCAGGAATGTATCGATCTGCTGAGCGACCGGCCGCAGCTGATCTTCTTTGGCCCGCCGGGCACGGGGAAGACGTTCATCGCGCAGGCGTTGGCGCGGCATCTGACCGATGAGAACAATGTGCGGTTGGTGCAGTTCCATCCGGGCTACTCCTACGAGGACTTCTTCGAGGGCTACCGACCGATGGAGGACGGCGGTTTCGCGTTGAAGCCGGGGCCGCTCCGCAAGACCGTGGACGCAGCCCGCGACAACCCGTCGACGCCGTATGTGTTGATCATCGATGAGATCAACCGGGGGAACCTGGCGAAGATCTTCGGGGAGTTGTACTTCTTGCTGGAGTACCGTGATCAGAACGTCGACTTGCTGTACGCCACCGACGACGACATCGGCTTCACGTTACCGAAGAACGTGTTCCTGATCGGCACGATGAACACCGCGGATCGATCGATTGCCCTGGTGGACGCAGCGATGCGGCGCCGGTTCGCCTTCGTACAGCTACACCCCTCCGAACCGCCCACCCGCGACGTGCTGCGGCGATGGCTGGCAGCATCCGAACGCGACAGCGGTGTGGCGGACCTGCTGGAGGAGCTGAACCGGCAGATCGAGGATCCGGACTTCAAGATCGGCCCGTCCTACTTCATGCGGCCAGCCGTCCACGCGCCGGGCGGGTTGGAGCGGACATGGCGGACTGCGATCCTGCCGCTGTTGGAGGAACACCACTACGGCGACAACGTCGACGTGCCAGCTCATTACGGGCTGGACGCGATCCGCACGCGAGTTGCGAGCCGCGCACAGGCCCAGGCAGGGACGCCCGATGGCGAGTCCGCTGATCCTGCGTGAAGGGGAACCCTCCCGGTTGGTCGAGCTGCCGCGGCCAGTCGCGGACGCGTTGGCGGCGTCTGGGGCGCTACAGGTCAGGCTGACCGATCGTCCGGGCTGGTGGGAGGTGGCGGCAACGACACAGATCGGCGTGGTC
>JALHFX010000280.1 GCA_022837595.1 Propionibacterium sp. | reverse complement strand
CTCCGACTTCTCCGAAGCCTCGGAGCTGTGTTCCCTGGCGTCGTCTGCCTCGGAGTCCGGTTGCCCGGCGTCGTCTTCCTCGTGCTTTTCGGAGCCCTTGCCGAGTAGTTGGTCACGCCAGATGCCCAGACGGGTGGGCAGATCCAGCTTCTCGAGTCGTTCACGCAGTCCGCTGCCCTCCTCCCCCATCCAGGAGCGCACGTTGGTGTCGAGATTCTCCAGCCGCTCGCGCATCTCCTGACCGCTGCTCTCCAGACGTTCCTGTAGTTCGTCTCCGGCCTGGCTGAGCCATTCGCGCATCTCGGGGCCGATCTCGTCGAGCTGAACTCGCCATTTCGGGTTCAGCTTGGCCAGCTGATCGGAGAAGTCGCGCCGCTCCAGGTGGCTGCGCACCTCGCGCCTGAGCACCTTGCCCATCTCGTTGCGGGGCAGTTCGTCCACCACGAAGACCCGGCGCGGTACTTTGTAGGCGGCCAACCGCTCCTTGACCGACTTGCGCAGTTCGTCCACATCGGGCAACAGGCCATCGGCGGTCACCACCGCCGCGACCACCTCCTCGACGCCGAGTTCGTTCGCCAGTCCGACAACCGCGATATCGCGGATGCCGTCATGGTCGCGCATCGCGGTCTCGACTTCGGAGGGACAGACATTGAAGCCGCCGGTGATGACGACTTCTTTCATCCGGTCGACGATGTGCAGATAGCCACGCTCATCGGCGACGGCGATGTCACCGGTGCGAAACCAGCCGTCATAGAACCCGTCCGGCTCGCCGGCAGGCAGATTGAGGTAGCCGGAAAAAACTTGCGGGCCCTTGGCCAAGATCTCTCCCGGATCGCCGAAGGCGACATCCCTGGACGAGTCCTCCGGGTCGGCCAGTCGCACCTCGGTATCGGGGAAAGGCAGCCCGATCGAGTCGGCCATACGATTCTCGTTCACCGGGTTGCCGGTCAGGATGGGAGAGCATTCACTCAGCCCGTACCCTTCGATCAGGAGGCCGCCGGTCGCCTTCTCCCACTTCTCGATCAGCTCACCG
>JALHFX010000279.1 GCA_022837595.1 Propionibacterium sp. | reverse complement strand
TTATGGATGGATCTGGCCGCGGTGCGCCCCGCGCCCATGGCCAGGATGACCGTGGCCGCTCCGGTAACCACGTCGCCGCCGGCGTAAACCCCCGGCTTGGAGGTAGCGCCGGTTTCCGGGTCGGCGGTGATATTGCCTCTCCTGTTGACCGCCAGGTCGGGCGTGGTCTTGGGAATCAGCGGGTTGGGCCCCGTGCCGATAGCCACCACCACCGTGTCCACCTCCAGGATGAATTCGGATCCCTTAACCGGTACCGGGCTGCGCCGGCCGGAAGCGTCCGGCTCGCCTAACTCATAGCGCAGGCATTCCATGCCGGTTACCCAGTAGTCATCGTTATAGAGGATCCTGGTCGGGTTGGTGAGGAATTGAAACTTAACGCCTTCTTCCTCAGCGTGCTCAACCTCTTCAAACCGCGCCGGCAGCTCCACCCTGGAGCGCCGGTAGACGATCCAGGACTCCTGCGCGCCCAGGCGCAGGGCCGTGCGCGCGGCGTCCATGGCCACGTTGCCGCCGCCCAATACGGCCACCCTTTTGCCGACAAAGATGGGGGTGTCTGTTTCCGGGAAGCGGTAAGCCTGCATCAGGTTGGAGCGGGTCAGAAACTCGTTGGCCGAGTACACCCCGCAGGCGTTTTCGCCGGGTATCCGCATAAAGTTGGGCAGGCCGGCGCCGGTACCGAGAAAGACAGCGTCATAGCCATTTTCCATCAGTTCATCTATTGTGGAAAACTTGCCGACGATAGCGTTGACCTGAATATCGACCCCCAACTTCTTGAGGTTGTCGATTTCCGCCTGGACGACTGACTTGGGCAGGCGGAACTCGGGAATGCCGTACATCAGCACGCCGCCCGCGATATGCAGGGCTTCAAAGACGGTGACCTTGTGGCCGAGCTTGGCCAGGTCGGCGGCGCAGGTCAGCCCGGCCGGACCGGACCCCACGATTGCCACCTTCTTGCCGGTGGGAGCTGCTGTTGCCGGAAGCTTTACCCCGGCGGCCAGTTCCCGGTCAGCCACATACCGTTCGATCCGGCCGATAGC
>JALHFX010000278.1 GCA_022837595.1 Propionibacterium sp. | reverse complement strand
GACGGCCGTGCCCTCGATCATCACACCTTGCAGGTGATGCGGCAGCAGGCTGTCAAAGCAGTGCGTGAGGGGCAGACAGTGCAAAGCGTCGCGGCGGCGTATGGCGTGAATGAGCGCAGCGTTTTCCGGTGGCTCGCCGACTTTGCCAATGGCGGGCAGAACGCATTGCTGGCCAAGCCGATTCCGGGGCGCCCCAGCAAACTCAGCGCCGAGGAGTTGTCGTGGATCGCCAATGCCGTTCGTGACCATAACCCGCAGCAGTTCAAGTTCGAGTTCGGCTTGTGGACGCTGTCGCTGATCCGTCACCTGATCAAGCGCCAGTTCAAGAAGGAGTTGTCGGTCTCCTCGGTCCACCGTCTCATGAAGATCCTGGGCTTCAGCGCCCAGAAGCCGCTCTACCAGGCGTGGCAGCAAGACCCGGTGCTGGTGCGCACGTGGGAGACGGAGACCTACCCCACGATCCGCGCCGAAGCCAAGCGGGTCGGCGCAACGATCTACTTTGGCGACGAGTCGGGTATCCGCTCGGATTACCACACCGGCACGACCTGGGCGCCGCAGGGCCAGACGCCGGTGGTGCAGGCGACGGGCCGGCGCTTCTCGCTGAACATGATCTCGGCGGTTAGCACGCAGGGCGAGTTTCGATTCATGTTGCATGAAGGCTCGGTTGGCGCGAAGGTGTTCGTCGAGTTCCTCAAGCGCTTGATGGTCAATGCCGAGAAGCCGGTGTTTCTGATCGTCGATGGTCATCCGATCCACAAGGCAAAGATGGTCAAGAGCTACGTCGAGGGCTTGGACGGCAAGCTCAAACTCTTCTACCTGCCGCCGTACTCGCCGCATCTGAACCCCGATGAAACGGTCTGGGCTCATGTGAAGCGCAAGGTTTCGCGCCAGTTGGTCGAGAGTGCCGAGGAGATGAAGCGACTCGCACTCGGTGCATTGCGCAGCATCCAGAAGCTCCCTGAACTCGTGAAGTCATTTTTCAGGCAGCCAGAGTGCCGCTATATCCTGGAATGACTCTACTTATTGAAAAGTTAGTA
>JALHFX010000277.1 GCA_022837595.1 Propionibacterium sp. | reverse complement strand
CGTAACCCGATACCGAAGGCTGCCGTCGATTTCCCCTTGCCATCGCCGGTGTTGACGATCAGCCTGGGCTGCCTTCGCAGTTCGCGGGAGGTCTTCGGTCGGGTTTGGACCTCGGCGCGGGCAGGTGCCGAGGTAGAGTCTTCGAACCGCGCATCCAGTGGAGGGTTGGGCTTGGGTTCGGCCCGTCGGGCCTTCTGATCGTCTCGTCCGGAACCGGCCAGCTCCAGTATCCGGTCGAGATCGACGTGCTCCTCGACAGCATCCGCGAGGGTATCGATCATCTGTTCCCGGGCGGCAGCGTAGCCGATCGCATCAGGGTCCGGACGCCAGTCGATCCCGGTCGCCCGGGCAACCTCGCTGAGGAATTCATTACGGAAGCCGTCGTTCTCCAGGCTGCCGTGCAGCATCGTGCCGAAAGTGGCTTCGCTGCGCCAACCGTCCAAGAACGGATCGGCCTGACCGGTGAGCGTGCAAATACCGTGATGAATCTCGTAACCGTGCACCTGATGACCCGCCCACGAATAGGTCGCCACCGTAGTAACCTTCTGCTCACCGAAGCTGACCTCGATCGGTAGCAGTCCCAGCCCCGGCACACGACCCTTCCTGGTTTCGATCTGGTCATCGATGACCTGCGAAAGCATCTGGTATCCCCCACAGATCCCCAGAATTGGGCGACCAGCAGCGTGCCTGGCAGCGATGACTTCGTCCAAGCCCTGTTCGCGAAGCCACGCCAGGTCATCCACGGTGGAGCGCGATCCCGGCAGAATCAGCAGATCGGCGGCTGATGCCTCGAACCGATCCGCGGTCACTGTGACATCGACACCCGGAGTATTCGCGAGTGCCTCGATATCGGTGGCGTTCGAGATCCGCGGGAAACGCAGCACCGCAACTCTCAACGGCACCAGCCCGGCAGGCACCGGCCCCAACTCGGCCCGCCAGCGGTCGACTTGCAACGCATCCTCACCGTCGAGCCAGACACCGCTCAGCCAGGGCAGCACACCGAGATTCTCCATCCCGGTGCGGCGACTGATCTCGTCCAATCC
>JALHFX010000276.1 GCA_022837595.1 Propionibacterium sp. | reverse complement strand
GCGCGAGCTGGACGGCGCAAAGATCACGATCATCGATCGCAAGGAGATCCACAACTACCAGCCCGGCTACACCCTCGTGGCGACCGGCATCTGGCCGGTCGGCAAGGTCAGCGACCGCAATGCCGACTTGGTGCCTGCCGGCGTGGAATGGGTGCGCGAGATGGTGGCGGAGTTCGACCCTGAGGCCAATGCAGTCGTCACCGACAGCGGTAAGCGCATCGAGTACGACTACCTGGTGGTGGCCACCGGCCTGCATCTGGACTTCGCCCAGATCGAAGGCATGGACGTCGCCGCCATCGGCACCCACGGCCTGGGCTGCGTCTACCCCAGCCCGGAGGCGGCCCAGGCCACCTGGATGGCGATGGACCGCTTCCGTCAGCAGGGCGGGCACGCGCTGATGACCCTGCCCGCCACGCCGCTCAAGTGCGCCGGCGCGCCACTGAAGATGACCTTCATGATCGCCGACCGCCTGAAACAGGCCGGCACGCGTGCGGCCTCGAAGATCGACTTCCACTCCGCGCTGGGCAACATCTTCAGCGTGCCGCGCATCAACGAGGAAGTCCTGCGCCGCTGGGCCGAACTGGACATCCCGATCACCTTCAACAGCAAGCTCGTGGCGGTGGACATCGGCTCGCGCCGCGCCACGGTGACCAGCCCGGAAGGCGAACGCACCGAAATCGACTACGACTTCATCCATGTCGTGCCGCCGATGCGCGCACCCGACTCGGTGAAGAACAGCCCGCTGTCATGGAAGGAAGGCGGTTTTGCCGCCGGCGGCTGGTTGGAGGTCGACCCCAAGACCCTGCGCCACCGCCGCTTCCCCAACGTCTTCGGCATTGGCGACATCAACGGCACCGCCAAGGGCAAGACCGCCGCAACTTCGACGGCTACACCTCCTGCCCGCTGCTGCTGCGCGAAGGCTCGGCGCTGCTGGTCGAGTTCGACTACGAGAACAACCTGACACCCTCGCTGCCGATGATCGATCCGCTGCAGGACAGCTACTTCGCCTGGGTCATGAAATACCGCCTGCTCAAGCCCGCCTACATGGCCGTGGCCAAGGGCCGGGTCTGAGGGGAGAGACGACATGTACGAGATCTGGCTGACCCTGAACATCCTGTTCGAACTCGGGATGCAGTACCTGCCCGCCGTCATCGGCACCGTCGTGCTGTGGCTGGCGCTGATGCTCTTCGCCGCCACCCGACCCGGCGCCAGCTGGACGAAGGCCCTCGCCCCGGCCTTCATCACCGGCCTCATCGCCACGGCGATCACCTTCTTCATCACCCCGGCCATGACCAAGTCGTCCTTCGCCAACATGGGCTACTGGGTGGACTGGATGAACCTGTTCTTCTACGCCGCCGCCTTCGGCGCGGTCGCGGCCGCGCTGGCCTGGCCGATCGCCGCCTACCTGCACCGCAAGGCCTGAACCCAACCCATCACCGGAGAACCCATCAGATGAAGAAGCTCCTGA
>JALHFX010000023.1 GCA_022837595.1 Propionibacterium sp. | reverse complement strand
CGGGTGAACCCGCTGTTCAGCACGATGCTGGTGGCGATCGTCTTGGGCGCGGTGATCGGCAACCTGCGTCCGGTACCGCTGACGTGGCGGCCGGGCCTGAGCTTCGCAGCCAAACATTTGCTGCGCACAGGCATCGTCCTGCTCGGCTTGCAGATCTCGCTGACCACGCTGGCCGGTTTGGGTTGGCAACGGCTGGTGTTGGTGGTGGTCGTGGTCGGCGTCGGAGTCGTGGCCACCTTGCTGGTCGGACGACTACTCGCCATTCCCAGGCCACTGAGCATGTTGGTCGCCTGCGGTTTCTCCATTTGTGGTGCCGCAGCAGTCGCCGGTGCCAAGGATGTCTCCGGAGCCGACGAGGAGCAGACCGGTACCGCGCTCGGCTTGGTTGTGCTCTTCGGCACCTTGTCGATTCCGGTGGTGCCACTGCTGGCCCATCTGTTCGGCTTGAGTACCCAAGCCGCGGCGACATGGGCTGGAGCCAGCATCCATGAGGTCGCCCAGGTCGTAGCCGCAGCGGTCGCCATCGGACCGGATGCGATGGCGACCGCGGTCACCGTCAAGCTCGCGAGGGTGGTCTGTCTCGCCGGGGTGGTGGCCGCTCTCGGCGTGCTGACCCGCCGCTCCGGTGGTGGTATTGCTCCGGCCGGGAAGCGACCGATGCTGATTCCCGGCTTCGTCCTCGGGTTCTTGGCGATGGTGATCGTTGGCACGATCGTCTCGCTTCCGGCGTCGGTGATGAGTGTGGTCAAGATCGTGCAAAGTGCGGCGCTGGCGATGGCGATGGCAGCGCTGGGCTTCGGGATCCAATTCCGCGCGCTACGGGAGGTCGGTCTACGCCCGGTTCTGCTGGGGCTGATTGCAACCGTCATCGTCTCGTCGACAGCCCTGCTCGGCGTGTTGCTGATCGGTTGAGCTTGAGCGAGTATCACCGGTGGTGATCCGGGGGAGCGGCAGAATAGTCAGATCGGTCATCGCGGTGAGGTTCGTGAACAGGAGTTCGCGGGCACCGTCCGGCAGTTTGAGGGAGTCGATCATGAGTAGTCCACCAGATCCGCATCAACAGGTCCCCCAAGGGCAGCCGACCCCGGGCGGCCGCTATTACCAGCCCGGGCCTCGGCCTCGGCTGGGCGTTCCCCAGCAGGCTGGTGGATATCCGGTCTGGATGAACACTGCGCAACAACCCCAGCGGGGTAAGAAGACACTGATCGCGGGTGTGATCGTCCTCGGAGTTTGCTTGCTGGGCGGAATCATCGCGGCAGTGGTGGGTCTGGGAGGCGCGGTCGGCACTCTCGCGAAATCGCAAGCGTTCAGCGGGAGCGCCCAAGTGAATGCCGAAGCGGGCGAGGTCTTTCAACTCTATGCGCTGGAGGGCTCTGCGATACCGAACTGCGAGGTGATCGGGGCTGACGGCACCATCCCTGGGCCAGGCACCAGCCAGACCAGCACAATCGGCGATAACAACGAATCCTGGGCTTCTTTCGATTCGTTTCTGGCCGATTCAACCCAGATATATCTGATCAGTTGCGACAGCAGCGACCCGGTTCTGGTGGGGCCGCCGTTGTCGATCGGCGGCATCTTCGCCGGAGTCGGCGGTATTCTGTTGGCCGTCTTCGGTGGGCTGATCGGAGTCATCCTGATCATCGTGGGACTGGTCAAGCGCTCACGCAGTCGTACTCGCAGCGACTGGGGATACGGACAGCCCTCACCCGGTTATCCACCTGGCCCGGCGACCACCTGGTCACCTAATCGGTAACGATGAGGCCATCGGTGCGGGTTGGCGCGGCTCGGCCGCGAGATCGTCGAAGCAGCGGCCGCTATTCGAGTACGACGACCGAATGCGCCGGCATCCGGACGGTATCACCGGTAGCGTCGACCTCACCCCAGGCCGCTACGATCCGCGTCCGCGGTTCAGGGACCACAACAGGGCGCGGCCCAGGGCAGATGATCACCGTCAACGGGCCGTGAACCATCCGGAACCAGTCGTCGCCGAAATCTGTCTGCACCCGGCCACCACCGGACGGGAAGAATTCGCGTCGTAAAGCGATCAGCCGACGGTACCAAGCCAGCATCCGCGCATTGGGCGGATCGTCCAATTCGAGCCAATCGAGTTTGCTGTTCTCGAAGGTGGACGACGCCTGCGGATCGGGGATCTGCGCATCGGGTCCGTAGATGGCTTCCCAGCCGTGGTCACTGAATTCAGCCAGCCGGCCCTGCGTCACCGCAGCTCCCAGCTCGGCGTCGTGGTCGGTGAAGAACTGAAATGGTCGTTTGGTACCCCATTCCTGACCTTGGAAGAGCAACGGAGTGAACGCCGACAGTATCAACAGCGCCGCGCCACCGGCGACCGCGCCCCCCGGGAGCTTCGCATCCGGACGATCCCCCATGCCTCGGTTACCGACCTGATCATGATTCTGAGTGAAGACGACGAATTTGCGGTGACTCAACCCGGCCGACACCGGAGCACCCCAGTCTGTGCCGCGGAAGGTCGAGTAGGAGCCGTCGTGAACGAAGACATTCTCGAACGCCTGCTGTAAGACGGAGGCCTTACCGAAGTCCACGTAGTATCCGAAGATCTCGTCGGTCAGATAAGAATGCAGCGCATGATGCACGTCATCGGCCCATTGTGCGTCCATGCCCAGACCACCGGCCGAGCGCGGCTCCACCATGGCCGAATCGTTCAGATCGGATTCGGCGATCAACGCCACCGGACGCCCCAACTCGGGCCGCACCTGGTCGACCCGCTCGGAGAGTTCCGCCAGGATATGCAGGTCCGAGTCGTCGACCAGCTCATGCACGGCGTCCAGCCGTAAGGCGTCGACATGAAACTCTCGCAGCCAGCGGATCGCGTTCTCGCAGATGAAATCGCGGACACCGTCGGCGTAGTCGTCGTCGAGGTTAATCGCCGAACCCCATGGGGTGTGGTGTTTGTCGGTGAAGTACGGGCCGAAGACCGGGGCGTAGTTACCCACCGGCCCGAAGTGGTTGTAGACGACATCCAAACAGACCGCCAGCCCGTGATTATGCGCTGCGTCCACAAAACGCTGCAGTGCGGCCGGACCCCCATAGGCCTCGTGGACCGCATAGATATCGACCCCGTCATATCCCCAGCCGCGGCGTCCGGGCCCGGGCACGATCGGCATCAATTCGACGGTCTGTACCCCCAGCCACTTCAGGTGGTCGAGCTTGTCGATCGCTGAGTCGAGGGTTCCTTGCGGGGTGAAAGTGCCCACATGTAGTTCGTAGAGAACCGAGCCCACCACGTCCAGGCCGACCCAGCCGCCGTCCTGCCACTGATAAGCGCCGGTATCGAAGACCCTCGAGGCGCCATGTACGCCATAGGGTTGCTGGGCGCTGCGCGGATCCGGCCTGGGCTCGTGGTCGTCGATCGCGAGCAGATAGTCGGTACCGGCAGGCAGCTCGATAGCCCAGTTCCCGTGGTCTTCGCGGCGCATCGGCAATCGGGAACCAGCCACCACAGCGAAGGCGGACTTGGCCAGCGGCGCCCACAACCTGATAGTGACATCGGCCCCCGTCATGGGCCGGCTCCTGGACCTTCGACACGTTTAGGTGCTACCGAGGGGCTGGCCTCATCTTCGTGGGCGCCGAAGCGTCGGGTCAACCAACCCAGCAGACCACCTTCAGCGTTTTGATTATCCGGTGGTGCCTCGCGGGCCGGACGGGCTGGTCGAACGGGCTGCCCGACGGCGCGGATACTGGTGGTGCGCTCGGCGTCCGCGACGTTTTCGAGTACCGCACAAGGGAAGTGCGCCAGCAGCTTCGTCAGCTCGACTGGACCGCCCGGGTACTCCTCGCCGGTGAGCACATCGAACCACTGCCCTTCCGGCAGCACAACGGTGTTGCCCGCGTACTCATCGGTGAGCCCGGCAGAACGAATCAGTCTGCTGGCGATCACCACGACCTCATCGTCCATCCCGCGGGAGTAACTGGTGAAATGCCCCGACGAGCTGGGTAACGGACGATAAGACGCGTTCGGCCCGACGAAGACGTTCGCCCGGCGGCGCCGCAGCCGCAGGATCGCCCTCGTGAGATGGTACTTCTCTTCTCCCAGAGTTCGAGGCGCCCGCTCGGCGAGCTCACGCCCCATCCTCGCGAGTCCGTCGAAGTCGGCCGGAAGCCTGTTATCGGGGTCGACCAGATAGTTCTGCACGGTCTCACACGACTGATAGCAGTCGGCCACCCCCAGACACGTCAACTGAACGGCCTTGTAGGACAAGACCGCAACCCGGGCGGCGTCACCGGTGAAGGCGAACCAGTCAGCGAAAGCGCCCATGAGATCGTCGTCTGCGTACAGACTCTCGATAGTCTCGGTGAGCTGCTGTTCTCCGGCACTGTCGGGGTTGGTCCACGATGTCCAAAGCTTCTGCTCCCGCGAGGCTTTGATCATGTACTCGGTGAGTCGTTCGATCTCGATCGGGCCGTCCGAAGTCCACGTGCCCGCGAGGGTCTGCCAGAGCAGATTCTCTGTATGGCCCTCCAACTTCGACGCATAAGGGTGCAGTGTGGTCAGCAGCGCGCGCCATTCGCTCGCATACTGCGAGATCACGGTGGTGCGCATCCGGACGTCCTCGGAGCGCTTCGTGTCGTGGGTCGTCCCGCAGGTCATCGTCGCAGGCCAATTGACAGCCATCTGCGCACACCAATGGTGGAACTCGTCGGGTGTCAGCCCCCAGGTGGATGGCGAACCCCCCACCTCATTCAGCGAGACCAGATGCGTCCAACGGTAGAAAGCTGTGTCCTCGACACCTTTCGCCGTCACCGCACCACAGACCTGTTGGAAGCGGACGACAAGTTCGTCGCGTTGAGCGCGTTGAGCGCGCTGTTCTGAGCCGACCTCGCGTCCGAGCACCAAGTCGACCACCAGATCAAGCGTGTCGTGTAATTCGGGATCGAGTTGGCGCCGGGCTTTGTCCGCCGAATCGGTGATCAGTTCAACGGCCTCATCAGGGGCATACTCGCCGGGCACAACGTAGGCGCGGTAGCGGGGGAAGGCGATGATCAGTTCGGTCAAACAGCGTGCGATCCAGCCTTGTGTGTGGTCGCGCAGCATAATGTCATCGCGGCAGATCTGGTAGGCGAGTGCGGCGATGCGATGCACTTCGGCATAGAGCGAAGTGGTGGTGATCTCCCTTTTAGCGATGCTGGTCACTGTGTCCAGGGATCCGGGAATGTCGCCGGTGATGGTGTGGGCGATGGTGGCCAGCTCGCCGTAGCCGTTCGGATCACAGTAGAGCGCGCCGATTCGCCAGGACGCGTCGTAACCGGTGGTTCCGGCGACCGGCCAGTCGGTCTGCATCTGCTCGTCAGTCTCAAGGATCTTCTCTGCAGTGATCCACGAGCCGCCGGTGGCAGTGTATAGGCGACGCATATAGCCGCGGGGGTCGGCGAGGCCATCGGGATGATCGATCCGGAATCCGTCGATGAGCCCTTCTCGGTAAAGCTCGAGCAGCAGGCCGTGAGTGGCGTCGAAAACTTCAGGATCCTCGACCCGCACTGCGAGCAGTGTGTCGACATCGAAGAAGCGTCGGAAGTTGAGCTCCTCGGCGGCCACCTTCCAGAATGCGAGCCGATAATACTGCTGGGCCACGCACAACTCGACCGGCAGGTTCTCGGTGCCGGCGCGCACCGGGAAGACCTGATCGTAGTAGACGAGCACCGGCTGGAGGCCTTCGTCCTCGAAGCCCGGGATGACGCGCTCCTCAAGCGTGATCTCGCCGTTCGCCAGCAGGGTGCCGATTCGAGCACCGAGGAACGGCATCAAAATACCATCGCCATCGTCGGTGCCGTCGAACCACCGTGCATAGGGTGAATCCGCGCCGTATTTCAGGACCGACCACAAGGCCTTGTTGTGATAGATCGGAGTGGGGACGCCCATGTGATTGGGCACCACGTCGACGATGACACCCATCCGATGGTTGTGTGCGGCCTTCGCGAGCCTTTCGAAACCTGCGCGGCCACCCATCACATCGCTGATCTTGGAGTGGTCGACGACGTCATAGCCGTGGGTGCTGCCAGGTGCTGCCTGCAGAATCGGGCTGAGATAAAGATCGGTGACGCCCAGATCGTCGAGGTAATCGAGCTGGGCAGCGGCCTGGTCGAAACTCAGATCCGGGCCGAGCTGCAGCCGATAGGTGGACACTGGAACGCGTCGCCCACTCGACGGCAGATGTGCGCTGCGTCCGTCCTGGGCTTGATTTGAAGGCTCTATGGTGCGGGTCACGAGCGGTCAACCTCATCACTCGGGGATACGTTTCTTCAAAGCTACTCTGGATAAGGGCTTCCTGGGTTTTGTTTGCAGCTCTCCCCTCCGAACCGGACCGTGAACGTTAGCGTTGAACCAAAGTGCTGACGTGGAGGGAATAGCCATGGATTTTGGTGAGAAACTGGGCAAACTGGCGAAGGATCTGCAAGACACCGCAACCACGCTTGCGCATTCTGTCAAGCAGAAATATCAGGACAGCGATCTTGACGACAAACTGGAAGCCTTCCAAGACGAGGTCTCCGAGAAATACAACGAGTTCGCGGGATCGGTCAAAGAAAAGCTCGATGACGCCGATCTGGACGACAAATTCCGCGCATTTGCACAGTCGCTGAATGACAAATACCACGATCTCTCGCAGACGGTGAAGACGAAGTACAACGACTCTGACATGGATGCCAGGTTCGAAGGTTTCAAGAAGGAGGCCAGCGGGATGCTGGCAGATTTCAAGGCCGCATTCCTCCATTCCGCAGGCGACACTTCGCAAGCGGCCTCCCAGGCTGCTCAAACCGCTTCGGATACTGTGGCAGACGCGGCTCAGGCTGCTTCCGAGACGGTCGCAGACGTCAAAGATTCCGTGACCGAGGCCGCACAGCAGGCGAAGGATGGTCTCAAAGATGCCTGACCGTTTCGCGGCCAGCGAAGATCGGGCAGGATGAACCAGTGCCTGCTAACACTGCTGAACTGCTCGACCTGCTTGACTTGACTCGTTTCGGCGATGGATCTTTCCTGGGTCGTCATCCGCGAACCAGGATGCAGCGGACCTACGGGGGTCAGGTACTCGCGCAAGCCCTGACCGCCGCCTACGAGACGGTGGCGCGTGATCGGGTAGCGCATTCCCTTCATGCCTACTTCCTTCGTCCCGGGGCAGCAGACGCCGACATGCGCTTCAACGTGCAAGAGCTGCGCGAGGGCAATACCTTCAGCACCCGGCGTGTCGAGGCCATCCAGGAAGACCGCGAGATCTTCATCGGGTCGGTCTCGTTCCACGGGCTGGAGCCGGGTCTGGATCATGCCGATCCGATGCCGATGGAGGTACCAACGCCCGATAAGTGTCCGCGGCTGGTAGACGTGATGGATGCCCGTTTCGGTGCGCACTCGATCTGGCATGAGTGGGACGCCCTGGATGTTCGGTTCGCGGGTGACTCGTCGCCGGGTGGTTCGATCAAACAAGGTCGTCACGTCGCCAGCATGCGGGTTTGGGTCAAGACCGAGGGCGAACTCAACGATGACTTCCGCATTCATCAGGCGGTGCTGGCGTACCTATCAGATCTGACATTGTTGAGTGTGTCGACCGTGCCGCATCCGGTGGTTTTCATGTCGAGCCAGTTGCAGACGGCGTCGATCGATCACGCCGTCTGGTTTCACCGTGACTTCCGTGCCGACGACTGGATGCTCTACGACATGTTCTCCCCGTCGGCTTCGTCTGCTCTCGGGTTCTCGAATGGCAGGCTTTTCCAGCACGGCAAGCTGGTTGCCTCCTGCGCACAAGAAGGGTTGATCCGTCAGGTCGAGGCTCGGGCCTTGCTCAGCTGATAGACCGACAGCAAAACAAGGGCCCCCGCACCCACTGAAGATCTGGATGCTGGGGCCCCTGCTGTTTGCTGAATTGCTGCCGGAATCAGGCTGCCGCTACTGCGCTCTTCTCGCGAAGCACGGTCAAAGCGGCACGCTCAATCTGACGCACCCGTTCTGCGGTGATGCCCCAGACCTGACCGATATCGGAAAGCTTCGCCTGACGGCCGTCCAAGAGCCCGTAGCGGCGACGAACCACATCGGCCGAACGCTCGTCCAAACCCTCCAGGAGCGCGTCCAAACGGTCACGGTCTTCTTGGCTGAGCACAACCTCATCGGGGCCGGGCGCGGTCTCACGGGCGATCAGGTCGCCGAGCGAAGTGTCGCCGTCTTCCTCTACAGGTGCGTCCAGGCTGACGTGCTCACGGCTGTACCGGATCAAATCGATGACCTTGTCCTCGGTGACGTCGAGTTCGCGAGCGATCTCGTTCACTTCGGGGTCACGACCAAGCGTGCGCTCCAGATTGCGGCGTACCGCCGAGATCTGGTTCACCTGCTCGGCGACATGCACCGGCAGCCGGACGATACGTCCCTGCTGTGCGATGCCGCGGCTGATCGCCTGGCGCACCCACCAGGTGGCGTAGGTCGAGAACTTGAAACCCTTCGCGTAGTCGAACTTCTCGACTGCACGAATCAGTCCGGTATTGCCTTCTTGTACGAGGTCCAGCAGTGGCATCTGCGAACGCCCGTACTTGCGGGCGACCGAGACGACCAGACGCAAGTTCGCGCGCAGGAAGTGCTGCATGGCTTCGGCGCCGTCGCGGGCGACGAATTCGAGCTCTTCCTGCGTGGCGTCGATCGTCGACTCCGCGCGGCCGTCGAGAATCGCCTGCGCATACTGACCGGCCTCGATGCGACGAGCCAGATATACTTCTTCTTCGGCATTCAGCAGAGGGGTCTTGGCGATCGACTCAAGGTACAGCCCTACAGAGTCCTTGCCGTCGATGCCATCATTGGTGCGAACACGAGTCCTGCTATCCATGGATGTCTGCCTTTCTGTCGACACTGGTGTAACGCACGAACCCGTCAATTTCCTTCCCAAATTGCTTGTTTCCATTGAAAATGGGTCGCCGTGGGGGCATACTACGACCCTGGTCGTACTTCGTGGCCGCGCGCGTTGCCCTGTAGGACCATACCCGACATGGGGTTTGCTTGCTCGACGTGGCACTATAGCTAGAGGCGCTTCGTGACGGTCGAGGTCGGGAATGCGTCCAGGTTAGAGTCGGCTTCCGAAAGGTCATCTGTGACTTCCACCACTGAGCAGGCTGCCAAAGCGCCGGTGAAGACTCCGCGCACACGCAAGACGAAGGTCAGCGAGCAGCCGGCTGACACGGTCGCCGCCGAGAAGAAGACCCCAGCCAAGCGCACAGGTCGGTCCACAACCGCCACGGCCAAAGCTGAGTCGACTACTTCGGCTGAGTCAAGCGCAGCAAAGCCCAGCACCCGCACGAAGAAGACCGCTGCCACGAAGGCATCTGCGGCAAAGCCCAAACAAGCCCGGGCCCCTAAGACGAGCGCTACGGCCGACGCTGAGAAGCGGGAACCGACCGTGCAAGAGGTCGCCAGCCAGATGGTTGATGTCACCGTCAAACGTGAGGGGGACGATGTCGTCCTCACCGTGGGTGGCAAGAAGCGCAATCTCGACGATGTTGACGATTCGAAGTTCGACTCGGCCGCCGCTGCCAGTGAAGGATTACCTGAAGCAGATCGGCAAGGTGGCCTTGCTGAATGCTGCCCAGGAGGTTGAGCTCGCCAAGCGCATCGAAGCCGGCCTCTTCGCCGAGGAGCAGCTGTCCGAGGGCACTGTCGAGGAAGACTACTACGAGGACTATTTGTGGATCGGTGAGGACGGCCATCGTGCGAAGAATCACCTGCTGGAGGCGAACCTACGGCTGGTCGTCTCGCTGGCCAAGCGCTATACCGGGCGGGGGATGCTCTTCCTCGACCTGATCCAGGAAGGCAACCTGGGGCTGATCCGTGCGGTCGAGAAATTCGACTACACCAAGGGCTACAAGTTTTCCACCTACGCGACGTGGTGGATCAAGCAGGCCATCACGCGTGCGATGGCCGATCAGGCCCGCACGATCCGGATCCCGGTGCATATGGTCGAGGTCATCAACAAACTGGCGCGAGTACAGCGTCAGATGTTGCAAGATCTTGGACGCGAGCCGTTACCCGAAGAGCTTGCCGAAGAGCTCGAGATGACCCCTGAGAAGGTCATTGAGGTGCAAAAGTACGGGCGCGAACCGATCTCGTTGCACACTCCGCTGGGTGAGGACGGTGATTCCGAGTTCGGTGATCTGATCGAGGACTCAGAGGCGATCGTCCCGGCGGATGCCGTGAACTTCACCCTCTTGCAGGAACAATTGCACGATGTGCTCGACACCTTAAGTGAGCGTGAGGCCGGCGTGGTCTCGATGCGTTTCGGCCTGACCGATGGCCAGCCGAAGACCCTGGACGAGATCGGCAAGGTCTACGGAGTCACCCGCGAGCGGATCCGCCAGATCGAGTCGAAGACGATGAGCAAGCTGCGTCACCCGTCACGCTCGCAGATCCTTCGCGACTATCTCGAGTGAGTGCCCGTCGCGACCGTCTCTATCGACCGGCTGATCGGCCACCGCGAGCGCCGGCTGATCGTCCACCTCGAGCGACCGGCTGATCGTCCACCGCGAGCGTGCGGCTGATCGTCCACCCCGAGTGTGCGGCTGATCGTCCACCCCGACAGCGGCTACCGATAGTTGCAGGGGCTACCGAACGTCCGGTAGCCCCTGCAACTATCGGTAGCCGCTGTGAGAGTGCCGGTGTTTTCGGTAGCTGCTGTGAGGGTGCAAGCCCTCGTCGGGAGTCGCTGGCGGCCATCAGCCCTGGTCCTGCAAGTCAACGATCAATCCGAGATATCGGCGACTTCAGCCCTCAGCGCTGCGATCATCTGATCGGCCTCGAGTGAAATGGAGACTCCTGGGGCGCCGGCGCCCATCGAGATGCGGCGTCCAACGATGGAGGCATCCGCGATCACCGGCCAGGCATGGCTGGAGCCGAAAGGCGTGATCGTGCCTCGCACGTAGCCGGTTGCCTCGAAGGCAGTCTCGGCGTCCGGCATCGATAGCCTGTTCACGCCCAGCAAGGCGCGCAGCTTCGGCCAACTGAAGACACGATCACCAGGTACCAGGACGAAGAAGTAGTCATCTTCACCACGACGCACGACCAGGGTTTTGACGATATCTCGGGGTGTGATGCCGCGTAGCTCAGCAGCTTCGGCTAACGAAGTCGTTGGCCCGTGTCTGGTGATGCTCTCTTCCAAACCAAGCGCCCGTAATGCATCGATTGCTCGCTGTTCGCTCACTGTTCCTGACTCCTTCATCCCACAGGTTGGGATTCCTGGATGGCTTCGGGACACATGACGGCGGCCCGGCTCATCTGAACCGGGCCGCCGTCAAATATTCGTTAGAACTGAAATCAGCTAAGCTTGCCGGTTTCGTCGTGAATACGCAGAGCAACTTGCTTCAGCTTGTCTGAATGCTTACGTGCGTGGTGCGCACAAAAGAGCAGTTCGCCACCCGATACGAGGGTTACGCGAAGATAGGCCTGCGCACCACAGCGGTCGCAGCGATCCGCTGCGGTTAGTTGCTGGTCGCTCATGACTGTCGCGTTCAACTCAGTCTCCTCACTGTCCGGGTACTGCCCGTCCCTTCATCAACATCTCTTCGACTGACTTTGTTCCCTTGCCCTTCAGCCTACCCGTTAGCCGTATAACACAAGGGCTGGACGCGGCGCCAAGAACCCGCAAACCAGCCGTCCCGACCGATTGTGTAGATTTCGCGTCGCTGACGGGCTCCCCAGCTACACGATCACCCGCGGCGAGGTGGCGGGGCACCGGCATAGGCCGGATTGTGTAGGGTGCGGGCCTCTGACGGGCCGCAGAGCTACACGATCGCGGGCGGCGATGCGGCGATGCGGCGATGCGGTGAGGCGGTGGGTCGGCGATGCGATGCGGCGAGGCGGCGGGGTGCCGCCATAGGCCGGATTGTGTACGGTGCGCGCCCCTGATGGGCCCCAGAGCTACACGATCACCCGTGGTGAGGTGGCGGGGCACTGGCATGGGCCGGATTGTGTAGGGTTCGCGCCTCTGACGGGCCGCAGAGCTACACGATCACCCGTGGTGAGGTGGCGGGGCACTGGCATGGGCCGGATTGTGTAGGGTGCGGGCCTCTGACGGGCCGCAGAGCTACACGATCACCCGTGGTGAGGTGGCGGGGCACTGGCATGGGCCGGATTGTGTAGGGTGCGGGCCCCTGATGGGCCGCAGAGCTACACGATCACCCGTGGTGAGGTGGCGGGGCACTGGCATGGGCCGGATTGTGTAGGGTGCGGGCCCCAGACGGGCCCCAGAGCTACACGATCGCGGGCGGCGAGGCGGCGAGGCGGCGAGGTGCCGCCATAGGCCGGATTGTGTACGGTGCGCGCCCCAGACGGGTCCCAGAGCTACACGATCACCCGCGGCGATGCGGCGGGGCACCGCGATAGGCCGGATTGTGTAGGGTGCGCGTCCCTGACGGGCCCCAGAGCTACACGCTCGCAGGCAGCGGAGACTCGCGAGTGCGATCACGCTTGTCCGCGCTCGCTTCTTTCATCGGTAAGCTCGATGGGTGCCACCACGCAGTAACACCAGTTCCTCGAGCGCGAACCCGTCCCGCCGCTACGAGGCGAAGAACCTGCTCGTCCTCGAAGGGTTGGAGGCTGTCCGCAAGCGTCCGGCCATGTACATCGGCTCAACCGACACGCGCGGGTTGATGCACTGCCTGTGGGAGATCATCGACAACGCAGTGGACGAAGCCCTGGCCGGTTTCGGAGACTCCATCGAGATCAAGCTGCAGGCTGACGGTTCGGTCTTCGTCGCCGATCAGGGACGCGGCATCCCCGTTGATGTCGAACCGCGCACTGGCTTGGTCGGTGTCGAGGTCGTTTACACCAAGCTGCATGCCGGCGGTAAGTTCGGCACCGGCAACTACAACGTTGCAGGTGGCCTGCACGGTGTTGGCGCCTCGGTGGTCAACGCCCTCAGCTCCCGCCTCGATGTCGAGGTTGACCGTAATGGCGCCACCTGGGCGATGAGTTTTCGCCGGGGCGTCCCGGGCGTCTTCGATGGTGAAGGCCCGGACGCAGCATTCACCCCGCAACATGGCCTGCGCAAGATCGGCAAGGTCAGTCGTTCGACCACCGGGACCCGCGTCCGCTATTGGCCGGATCGGCAGATCTTCCTTGCGGGCGCTCAGCTTTCTTTGAGCAATCTAATCGAACGCGCCCGCCAGACCAGCTTCCTGGTACCGGGTCTCGAGTTGATCGTCACCGATGAGCGTGGCGACGAGCCGGTGATCGAGGAGTTCAAGCACGACGGTGGTATCTCCGAGTTCGCCGAGTACCTGTCCCACGATCCGCCGGTCACCGAAGTGATTCGTATTCAAGGCCATGAGTCGTTCACCGAGACCGTCCCGGTACTCAATGACAAGGGAGCGATGATCCCTACCGATGTCGATCGTGATCTGTTCATCGACATCGCTGTGCGCTGGGGAACCGGGTACGAAAAAGTCGAGCGATCATTCGTGAATATCGTTGCGACACCCAAGGGTGGCACCCACGTCCAGGGCTTCGAGCGCGGCCTTCTGAAGGCTTTCCTGTCGGGGTTGGACGGTACCCGGCTGGTCAAGAGCGGCGACGAAATCATCAAGGACGACGTGCTCGAGGGGATGACCGCGGTCGTCACCGTCCGACTGCCCGAACCGCAGTTCGAGGGCCAGACCAAGGAAGTCTTGGGCACTCCGCCGGTCGCACGGCTGGTCGCTCAGGTGGTCGAGACCGAACTCGGTCGCTTCCTGAACTCGACCAAGACCGCCGAGCGTCCACAAGCGCGCCAGGTCATGGAGAAGGTCGCGAACGCTTCTCGAGCCCGCATCGCTGCCCGCGTTCACCGGGAAAATCAGCGCCGCAAGACGGCGCTCGAATCGTCCAGCCTGCCACCCAAACTCAAAGACTGTCACTCGCCGTCGGTCGACAGCGCCGAACTCTTCATCGTCGAGGGCGACTCCGCACTGGGCACCGCGAGCCGGGCCCGCAACGCCGAATTCCAGGCTCTGCTGCCGATCCGGGGCAAGATCCTGAACGTGCAGAAGGCCAGCGTCGCCGACATGTTGAAGAATGTCGAGTGCGCCTCGATCATCCAGGTGGTCGGTGCCGGCTCAGGCAAGACATTCGATGTCGATGCCGCACGCTACGGCAAGATCATCTTCATGGCGGACGCCGACTCCGACGGCGCACACATCCGCTGCCTGCTCGCCACGCTCTTCTTCCGTTATATGCGCCCGATGGTCGAGGCCGGTCGGGTTTACTCCGCAGTACCGCCGCTGCACCGCTTCGAGTTGATCAAGCCGAAGCGCGGTATGGAGAAGTACATCTACACGTATTCAGACCCCGAATATCAACGCAAACTGGCGGAACTCACCAAGAAAGGCCAGGCGTTCAAAGAACCTCAGCGCTACAAGGGCCTCGGCGAGATGGACGCTGACCAGCTGGCCGACACGACCATGAATCCCCGGCGGCGGCTGCTGCGGCGTCTGACGGTAGACGATGCCGAACAGGCTGAGCGGACCTTCGAGATCTTGATGGGTAACGAGGTCGGCCCCCGCAAGCAGTTCATCATCGAAGGCGCCTACCAGCTCGACGGCAGCCGGATCGACGCATGAGCACTGCTCCGGAACCGGACAAAGCCGCGCCCGACACGCACCCGAGCTCCGCTGAACCACAGACCGCGTTGAAACGCGTCAAACAAACCTCCAAGAGGACGATCCTCAGCTGGGCGATGTGGGACTGGGGCACTCAGCCCTTCAACACCGTGATCATCACGTTCGTCTTCGCGGTCTACCTGACGAGTTCGTCCTTCGGGGATACCAACTTCACCTCGCAGGCCCTTTCGGTTTCGATCACGATCGCCGGCTTCGCGGTGGCGTTGGCCGCGCCTGTTCTCGGGCAGACCGCGGACCGCAGCGGACGCACGGTCGCAGTGCTGCGTGGCCTCACTTGGACGTTGGCACTGATCTCGGCCGCACTGTATTTCGTCCGGCCTGAACCGTCCTATCTGTGGTTGGGCCTGAGCCTGCTCGCAGTCGGCTCCATTGTGAGTGAGATCGCCGGGGTTAACTACAACTCGCTGCTGGACGAGGTGGCCGGTGAGGCGAACGTAGGTCGGGTTTCAGGCTTCGGCTGGGGAATGGGCTACCTGGGCGGCATCCTCGTGCTGCTGGTCATCTACTTCGGTTTCATCCAGCCTGACGTTGGCTGGTTCGGTGTGACCGGCGATAACGGCATGGATATCAGAGTCTCGATGCTCGTCTGCGCCGTGTGGACGCTGATCTTCACCATGCCCACCTTCCTCAACCTGCACGACAAGCCGCACCCCGGCCACACTGCGATTCCAGGTGTCGAGGTCTATTGGGGCAGGAAGCCGCGCTGGATCTGGAGCTGGCTTGCGCCGGTCGTCGCGTCCTACGCGGAATTGGTCGCAACCATCCGCAGGCTCTGGGCGGTCAGCCGGCATACCGTCTACTTTCTGGTCGCTTCAGCACTCTTCCGTGATGGGCTTGCCGGGATCTTCGCGTTCGGCGCGGTGATCGCGGCCGGAACCTTCGGCTTCACCAGCGGAGAGGTGGTGATCTTCGGTGCCGCCGCGAATATCGTTGCTGGGCTGTCGACGATCGCCTTCGGCCTTCTCGACGACAAGATCGGCCCCAAGAAGGTCATTCTGATCTCACTCGTCGCGCTCCTGGTGATGGGGATCGTGATTTTCCTCCTACACGACAAGGGAGCGATCGTCTACTGGGTTGCCGGCCTGATCATGTGCGTTTTCGTCGGGCCGGCGCAATCGGCCTCACGCAGCTTCTTGGCCAGGCTGATTCCCGAAGGTAAAGCCGGTGAAGTCTTCGGCCTCTATGCGACCACCGGCCGGGTCGTCTCGTTCCTTTCGCCAGCGCTGTTCGGCATCGCGATTTGGTTGGGGGCACTCATCACCGGTGAATCAAATACCCAATACTGGGGGATCTTGGGCATCGTGGTGGTGCTTCTGCTCGGCCTCGTAGCGATAATCCCGGTCAAGGAGCACACCGAACACTCCCTGCTGCGTTGAGTGCTGCCTCGCTGATGCCCTCACACCTGCTGGCCGAGTAATCGCAGTATCGTGCGTCCGACACCACCGGCATTGTTATCGCCTGCGCGGAAGTATCCCGCGTTCAGCACACTCGGGTGGGAAGACTCCATCACATAGCTCTGGCCGGCCAACTCGAGCATTTGCAGATCATTCGGCATATCGCCGAAGGCGATCATCCGCTCAGGTGACGAGCCGAGATCGCTCAGCAACTCCCGTAGCGCCAAGCCTTTACTGACGCCGGGAGCCGACAATTCCAGCATGCCGGCATCGGAGACGAAACTGAACGTTATCGTCACCTGGTCGCCGACGATTCGCCTGGCGATGGCAGCCAACTCGTCGGTGCGGGTGGTTGGGTCGATGACGATGAGTTTGACGATCTGATCGTGATCCACCAGTTCGTCGAGCGGCGCCCGGAATGAGGCGGCCTCGCGAGCGTGGGCGGCGAACGCGGGCTCGGTGCCCCAGCCGGAGATGAACTCTGCGGCGAAGACTGCGTGGGGTAGCCGGTCGCGCAGCTGCTGGGCGGTGGCGAGCCCGAGAGCAGCCGAGATCGGACGAACCTGGGCGACCTGGTGGGTGGTGAGATCGAAGGTGACCGCACCGTTCGCCGCTATTGCCCAGCCGTGAGTATCCGATAACGAATCGAGCACCCCGAACCAGCGCAGCGGACGCCCGGATGCGAAGACCGTTGGGATACCGCGCTCGGCCGCCAACCGCACGGCTCGGGCGTTCAAGTCGGGGATCTGCTTGTCATCGGTGAGAAAGGTCCCGTCGAGATCGGTCACGATGACGTCAAAGGGATTCATCGGGGAACCTCACCAGCGCGCACCGGTCGCTCACCGTGGCTCGTGCCAGACACGACGATCGGATCTTGGAGGTCAGCTGAACAGTCCATCCGAGCACCTCAGAGCCTGGTGTTGTTCGTCGGCGGCTGAGTATCGGTGGCTGTGCCTTCGCCCGCCGTGCCCATCGAAGGTTCCTTGGACGGGGAGTGGCCATCTCCGGGGCTGGTCTGCTCGCTACTGGACTCCTGGGGCGATTCTGACTGATCTCCGCTTTCTTCGGGAGAAGCCGATTCCTCGCCAGCTTCCTCAGACGACTCCGACTCCTCGCTGCTGGGCTCACCCTCAGCAGAACCACTCTCGGAGGGCTCGCCCCCACCTGATTGTTCTTGATTCGTCGGTACCGGCGGCTGCGGTGACTCCGGCGGCGAATTCTGAAAGAGCAGCACAGCGATGAGCAAAGCCAAACCGCACAGCAGAATGGTCAACGACCATGAGACGGCCAGCGGCACCCAGCCTGCCCGGTCATGTCGCCCCGGGAACGCCGCCGGCCAAACCCGCCAGGCGCCCGGCCGCGCGTCGTCCAGCCAATGAAGCCGGTAGTCGGGGCCTGCGGCGCGTCCGAGTAGGGGAGTCGTGGATAAATCGACCGAACGCAACAGCCGGTCAGCCTCGGCATGGGCGTCGAAGGAGCCGTCATAGTCCAAAGCGACCCAGGGCGCGATCGGACGATCCTCCGGAGATACCGGGTCATCGGCTTCACTACGGTATTTGAATCCCAAGCGGCCGCCATCCTGGCCGTCGCCGCCGCGGGCTATCACTGATTCGGCATAGAGTTTGTTGACTTCGCCGGCTAACCGGTCGCGTGCCGCAGGATCGGCCGCAGCCCCCGCAGAGAGGACGAGCAGCATTACGGCCGGCTGGTCGTCAGCGTGCCCGATGTAGACGATGCCTGCTTCGCGGGCAGTCAGCCGTGCGTCCAGCCAGAAGTCGCCGATTTTGGGTGGGTCGCTCACCAACAGCGGAACAGGATGCAAATCCCCCGGTGAACCCGAAGCAGGCTGGGGAGCGCCGGGCGCCACCGAGGCTGGCGGAGGACCGGGCTGGTTCGCTGAAAAATCGGACATCGCCTCAATCTCACCACATCTGCGGACTAACCCGAAGTGGGATCTCTCGATAACCGGGTTCGGTTTGGACGCTATGCGAGGAGTAATCATCCAGCCTTCACAGCGGACGCACAGCTGGAGGCTCTATGGCCAGGCTCCCAGGGAGGGTATCGTGACAGGGACGCATGGATCTTCATCGGTCGGCAGCTCATGAGCGACCCGAGTGGCCAGGCGTCAGATGGACGAACCCGTACGCGGCCTCCCAGCCACAGGAGAGAATCTTGACCAGCACGCCAGGCACTCAGCTGTCGCTGTCCATCCAAGACGCCGCGAAGGTGGTGGGCGAGGCTATCGCTGAGGTGCAGCAGGTTATCGTCGGCCAAGAGCACATGGTTGAGCAGCTGATGGCGGGTCTGCTGGCGAACGGACATATCCTCCTCGAGGGTGTTCCTGGTACCGCGAAGACGCTGGCCGTGCGCACTTTCGCCACCGTGGTCGGCGGTTCTTTCGCGCGCATCCAGTTCACCCCCGATCTGGTGCCCTCCGATATCGTCGGCACTCGCGTCTACCTGGCGTCCAAGGAGGCTTTCGATATCGAACTCGGCCCGGTCTTCACGAACTTCGTGCTGGCCGACGAGATCAACCGAGCACCCGCCAAGGTACAGTCCGCAATGCTCGAGTTGATGGCGGAGAGGCAGGTCTCGATCGCCGGCCAGACTTTTCCGATGAAGAAGCCGTTCATCGTCATCGCGACCCAGAACCCGGTCGAGTCTGAGGGCGTCTACCCGCTGCCCGAGGCTCAGCGCGACCGCTTCCTCCTCAAGGTCGATGTGCCCTATCCGAAGGGCAATGAGGAGTTCGAGATTCTGCGCCGGATGTCTGTCACCCCGCCGACGGCGCGGCAGATCCTGAATCCCGAGCTGACATTCAAGTTGCAAGGTATGGCCTCGCACGTTTTCGTCCACAATCTGGTCGCTGAGTACATCGTCCGGCTGGTGTTGGCCACCCGTAACCCGGCCGAGTTCAACATGCCCGACCTCACCCGGGTGATCCAGATCGGCAACTCTTCGCGCGCCACATTGGGTCTGACCGCTGCGGCCCGGGCGGTCGCGCTGATTCACGGTCGCGACTACGTGCTGCCGACCGATGTGCAGGCGATCGCGAAGGACGTGATGGCACACCGCATGGTACTCAGCTTCGACGCCATTGCCGATAACATTTCGGCACTACAGGTCGTGGAGCGCATCCTCGCGATGGTGCCCGCCCCGACCCCGGTGTGGAACCAGGAGCAGCGCGCCGCAGCCCGAACCCAGCACCGTCATCAGCCGGCCTACGAGTGATCTTCAGGCGCAGATGAACGGACCCGATTTCACGGTCTCGAAGACCGGCACGACGCAGGCGAACAGCCGACGCGATGTCGGCGCCGCGCACAGCGTCTTGCGCGAACCCAGTGGTCCCACGGTTCCGCTCAACAAGCTGGCACCCGAGGCCGCGCTGCGCCGCCTGGAGTTGACCGTTGTGCGACGCCTCGAAGGATTCTTACAGGGCGATCATCTCGGGCTGCTGCCCGGGCCCGGCGCTGACCTGAATGATGCCCGCGTCTACGTTCCCGGACAAGACGATGTGCGCCGCATGGACTGGGCGGTCACCGCGCGCACCACGGTGCCGCATGTGCGTGATACGATAGCTGACCGCGAACTCGAGGTTTGGGCGCTGCTCGATGCGACTCCCTCAATGAACTGGGGCACTGCGGGCGTGACCAAACGCGATCTCGGCATCGCCGCGATCGCCACGCTCGGGTTCATCAGCCAGAAAATGGGCGACCGCTTCGGCGGCATGGTGATGCATTCTGACTCGGTCAAACGTTTCCCGGCCCGATCAGGACGCCAGGCTCTCTACGGTTTGCTTGGCAAACTCCTGGACGATCCGATCGAGCGCGATAATCAGCCGGCCACGCTGGGGCTGGCCGAAGGAATCGAGGCGCTGATCCGCACCCAACGGCGTCGCGGTATGCGGATGGTGGTGTCCGATTTCCTTGAACCTGGTGATCAAGAAGTCGATCCGTTGAGCCAACCAAGCTGGGAGCGTCCGTTGCGGCGACTCGCGGTGCGCAATCAGGTCTTGTGCGTCGAGGTGATTGACGCGGGCGAGATGGAGTTCCCCGATGTGGGCGAGCTGCTCATTCGTGATCCGGAGACTGATTTCGTCCGCTTCGTCAATACCTCGGACGCCAGAGCCCGGCGGATGATTGACCAGGCCAGCGCTGCCCAGCGTGAGCGGACGGCCGCTGCGATGCGTCGCGCAGGTGTGGGGCACATCAGATTGCAGACCGATCGTGACTGGGTGACCGATATCGCCCGGTTCGTGCTGACCTACCGACGGACCGCCGCAGTGCTACACCAGCCGCCGCAGGGGGTGGCCAAGTGACCGGTGATGCGACCAAGGTTTGGCTATGGGAGTTCTTCAATCCAGAACGGTTGTGGGCACTGCTCATCCTGCCGGTCTTGTTGATCGTCTATGTCATCTTGTTGCGGTTGAAGCGCAACCGCGGCATGCGGTACACCCAGACCGGCATCGTCGGAGCAGTGCTGCCCAAACAGTCCCAATGGCGGCGCCACATTTCGGTAGCGATGACGTTGTGCGCGCTGGTCGCGATCACCGGTGCCTGGGCAAGACCCGCGGGCACCGAGAAGATTCCCAGAGAGAGGGCCACCGTGGTGTTGGTGCTCGATCTTTCGCAGTCGATGGCCGCCACCGATATCTCACCCGACCGTCTTGAGGCATCGAAGCAGGCCGCGACGGATTTCATCGGTCAACTGCCCACGTCCTTCAACGTCGCACTCGTCGCGTTGTCGGGCAGCCCCAGGGTGCTGTCACCGCCGACCAACGACCGCGGCATGATCGTCCGTCTGATCGATTCGCTCGGTCTGGAGGACGGCACGAATATCGGCGATGCCTTGGTGGTCGCTCTGGGCGCGATCGCGCAAGCCCCGGGGGAGGAGGGGCAGGAGCCGGCTCCGGGAATGATCATCCTGCTTTCGGACGGTTCGAATACCGGTGGCGAGGTCTCTCCCGAACAGGCTGCGGTGGACGCGCGCGACCAGGATGTGATCGTCGACACGATCGCCTTCGGGACCCTCAACGGCTACGTGGACCTCGACGGGCAGCGCTATAACGTCGCGCCCGACACCGCGATGCTGCAGCAGATCGCAACGACCACCGGTGGGGTCGCCGTGGACGCGAAATCTGCCGACCAGCTGAATAATGCCTATGATCGGCTGCGTTCGGACGTGACATATGAGGACGTGAAGAAGGAAGTGACGGCGCGCTGGGCGCTCTATTCGCTCGCGTTCGCGTTCGTCGCCTCATTGGGTGCGGTCTCGATGGCTGCGAGGTGGCCGTGATGATTCCGATGCTGGAGTTTTTGCATCCCGGACGCATGTGGCTCCTGCTGCTCCCGGTGGGTGTGCTCGGCTTCTACCTGGTGATCTCTCGCCGGGTGAGCAGCGGCACTCGGCGGCGCGGTAGGACTCGTCTGGATTTGGTCATACCGCGTGATTCGCCGCTGAAGCGCCATATTGCGGTGGGTGCGTCCTTGTTGGCGATGGCCTCTTTGGTGCTGGCCTATGCCCAACCGTTGGCTGTGGCTCAGGTGCCCCGTGAGCGGGCAACAGTCGTGATCACGATCGACATCTCGCGGTCGATGCGCGCCCAGGATGTTTCGCCCAGCAGGATCGATGCTGCGAAGACCGCGGCGATCGAATTCGTCGACATGGTGCCGTCGACCTTCAACATCGCCTTGGTGAGTTTCGCCGGTACCGCGCAGATCGCGATGGCACCGACCACCGATCGCAGTGCAGTGAAGTCGGCGATCGAATCGCTGGAGCTTGAACCGGCGACCGCGATCGGTGAGGCGATCTACGCCTCCTTGGACGCGCTCCTGCTCGCCCCTCCCAATCCGGATAATCCGGACGAACTCGCGCCTGGGGCGATCATCATCTTGTCTGACGGCTATACGAATATCGGTCGGGATTCGGGTGAGGCGGCGTCGGTTGCGAGGGAGGAGAACGTGCCGATCTATGCCATCGCCTACGGCACAGCCGGTGGTTACGTATACGAGGAAGGCGTGCGCGTCCCGGTGCCGGTGAACCACGCCGAACTCAGCCAGGTGGCGAAGAACTCTGGTGGCAAGAAGTACTCGGCCGAGTCACTGGGGGATTTGCGCGGTGTTTACCAGACCATCGCTAGTGCGATCGGCTACGACGAGGAGCTGATCGAGATCACCGATCGCTTCGCTCTTTACGCGCTGATACTGAGCGCGTTGGCTGCAGGCGGGGTCATCTCGTTGGCGGCTCGCTGGCCCTGATCTGGTGGTTCTGTTCGGGTGGTTCTGACCTGGTGGTTCTATGGACGAGGCGGCTACCGAAAGTCGCAACGGCTCCCGAAAGTACCCGGCCCCGTGGCAGCGGCTACCGAAAGTCGCTCCGGCTTCCGAAAGTCGCCGACCCCGTGGCAGCAGCTACCGAAAGTAGCTCCCACTACCGAACATTCGGTAGCCGCTGAAATTTTCGGTAGCCGCTGGTGGGGGTGCTGTGCATTTCGGTAGCTTCTGGGCCGATCGGTAGCCGCTGCGGGGTGCGTTGTGCAGATCGGTAGCCGCTGGTGGGAGCTTCCGGGCAGATCAGTAGCCGCTGCAATCCTGGGGAGCCTCCGGGGACACCACCGATGCGATCAGCTCCCTGGTAACTCTTCGATCACGAGCTCGGGGAGATCGTCCGTCGGCGTGAAGCCGAAGATCTGCGACAGGAAGCTGAGTTCAGCGGCCAGTGCGTCGCGGCGGGCGGCAGAACTGCGGAAACCGTGCCCTTCGCCCTCGAAGATCCGGATCGCCATCGGTAGTCCGCGCTTGCGGGCGGCATCCGCCAGCGCGATTGCTTGGGCCATCGGGACGACCGGGTCTTCGCTACCCTGAAGAATCAGGATCGGCGAACCCAGTTGGTCGAGCGTGTTGATGGGCGAACGCGCCTCATAGCGCGCGGCTTTCTCTGGCCACGGTCCCACCAACGAATCCAGATAGTGCGACTCGAATTTGTGCCCGCCGACCAATGCCGTCAGATCAGTCACCCCATAGCGGACGATGCCAGCAGCGAAACGGTCCGAGTCCATCAGTGCCCTGAGAGCGGTGAACCCGCCCGCCGAGCCGCCGGCGATGGCGATTCGTCCGGGATCGATCAGGCCCGCGTCGATGGCTGCGTCCGCGGCATCAACACAATCGATCACGTCGGCAACGCCCCAGGCGCCGCGCAACCGCTCACGCCAGGCCCGCCCGAAACCCGCCGAGCCGGAGTAGTTGACGTCGAGGACCGCGATACCGCGAGAGGTCCAGAACTGGACGGTGGCGTAGTAGCCGTTGGTCGCCAACGCCGTCGGTCCGCCGTGCACCCGCAAGACTGCAGGCGGATGAGTGCCCGCAGGCCCCCGAAACGCATCGTTGGTGGGCGGGTAGTACCAGGCTTGCACCTGGCCGGTTCGACCGTCGAAGATCAGCGAGCAGGGCACAGAAGTTACCGCATGCCAGGGCGGCGTGCCGAGCGAGCGCAACACGTCCAACGAGCCGTCCCCCTCAATCCGGACGAGCGCAGTGTGATCCCTGGGACGATCAACGATCGCGTAGCCCCTACCCAGCGTGCTTGCTAGCGAGTCGACCGACGAGACCCCGGCCAACCGCTGGGCTGGCTCGCCGCTACGAGAGACGATCTCCAGATAGCAGAACCCTTCGTCCAACCGCCACGTGAGGATCCGATCATCATCGAGAGCCGCTGTAGCGTGATTGCCGAGCACGAAGATCGGTAGATCGTGGTCGCTAGCGCCTTCGGTCAAGTAGCGCAGTCCGTGCCGGGACCACTCGCAGAGCTGGAAGAAGCCGCCCTGCTCACTGGTGAAGATGAGGCTGCCGTCGTCATTCCAGCGCGGGTGATGAATCGCGATCCCCTCGAACTCCGCGTCGGGATCGCCGAGAATCAGCTCCTGATCCTTAACCTGCCAACCACCCGAATCGAGCGGGGAAAGCTGCCCGATCTTCAGTAGTGTCGAGTCCCACGGCATCGCCGGATGATTCCATTCCAGCCAGGCGAGTCGTCCTTGGCTCGACAATGCCGGGTTGGCGTAGAAGTCCGCCCCGCGCTGCACGACCGTCTCGATGCCGGGGTTGCCTTGAGCGTCCGGAAAACTCAACGCGACCAGCGTGGTTTCAGGCTCTGCTCCGACGCGATGATCCTCGCGGATCGCCAAGACGACCCCGGCAGCAGGATAGACGCGCAGATCTCCGTATCGAACAGCAGCGTCAGGAGCGGTGAGCAGCTGCACACTGCCATCTGACAACCGCAGTTTCACGCTGTGGTCGGCGTCATCGCAATAGACCAGCACACCGTCGCGCACGTCGTATGCGCCGCCGCCGTACTCGTTCACCCGGCTACGCACATTGGCGGTGGGCGTGACTTCCTGCGCCACACCGTCCGGCAGTAGCCGCATCACCGTGGCGCGCCCATCTTGGTCAGGGATCGTCTCCAACCACCACAGAACGCCGTCGTCAGCAACCAACTCGCGCATCGACGCGCCTGCCGCGATCACATCCTGGACGCCAATTTGCGACGTCCAACTGCCGTAGGGGCGAATAACCGGCGTGTCTGCTGCGCTCATGGCCGTCAAGCTACCTCATTTCCAAATGGCTCTGAATCGCTTAGCGAGGTTCATGCCACTGGCACCGCAAGCCGGACGACGCGCACAACCTGCTCAACTGCCGGCACCAGCTGACCGGCTGTCAACTGGTAGGTATCCCAACCCTGCCGGTAGGGATCGATCACGTCATCCTCAGTGGGATCGGCAGGGGCCATGCCGCGTCCGGCTGCCACCAGCGCTACCGCTGCCCGCAACCTGGCTGAAGGATCCGGACCAACCTGAGCGGCTGCCGCTGCGAGTTGGGCGTCACTGAGTTTCGCAGCGAGCCTGGCGAACTCGCGGATCGTGAAGACCGAACGCAAACGTGCCGGCACAAGGTCGAGGAGCTCACGGCGATGACCGCGCGTCATCACCAGGATCAGATCGGGGCTGTGCAGATCTTGGTCGTAGAGCGATTGAGACCGGTGTGATGCCGCCGCATCTCCCGCTGCGCCGTGCAGGAGTGCCAGTCGTTGGGCCTCGGAGGTCATCGGCGCCCCGCCCATGTCGTAGGTGCCTGCGCTGTGGACCCAGCCGGGCAGACCGGCCAAGGCGGCACGAAGCAGTACCTCTGCCAGCGGCGAACGGCAGACATTGCCGGTGCAAACGGTCAGAATCTCGAACATGGGGTCTCCGATCGCCAAAATGAGTCTTGCTGAGACTCCAGTCGTGTGCGGACGCTCATAGTTCAGCGGTCGCGGACCGGAGGATCGTTGCGGTGCGCTTGCCAGTAGGCGTCCATGGTGTCGTTCTGCAGCGCTTCGTTGAGTTCCTTCATCGTCGGTTCATCGATCAGATCGATGGATTGCCCGTCGTCTGAGGTAGCGAAACCGGCCAGCGGAGCCTGAAGCGAGCGCAACGCGTCGCCGCCGGTGATCCGCATCGATAACGCAAGCTTGGTGATCTCCTTGCTGGTGAAGCCTTCGTCAACGGTGAAATACGGGGCAAGCGTGGTGAGGACGCTCGAGAATTTCGATGGGTCGGCCAGAACTTCGGGCGTCAGCATCTTCTTGACTACGGCGATCACGACATCTCTCTGGCGTCGTGCCCGGTCGAGATCCCCGTTCGGCAGGTCGTAGCGTTCTCTGGTGAAGACCAGCGCGGCTTCACCGTCGAGGTGGATGGTCCCTTCGGGAAAGGTGTAGTTGTTGGTCTGGGATGGGGTGGAGTTATAGACGTCGATGCCCCCGATGGCGTTGATAGCACCGACGAACCCCTCGAAGTTGATGATGGCGGCGTGTTCGATATAGCTGCCGGTGAGGTCCTCAACGGTCTCGATCGTTAGCGGCATACCACCCCACGCGTATGCTGCGTTGATTTTGGCTTCGCCGTGGCCTGGCACATTCACCCATGTGTCTCGTGGCAGAGAAATCAGATAGATCTGTTTGCGGTCGGTGGGGATATGAACCATTATCAGCACGTCGGATCGTCCCTGATCCGAACCCCTGCTGTCGCTGCCCATGATCAACATATTCAGCGGGTCATTTGTGGTGGTCTTTGGTGAGGTCGGACGCGTAGTCTGCGGCAGCATCTGTTCACGGTGCATATCGTTCAGCGCATCATTGGCCGCTTTCAAATAAGAAACGACAAATCCAGCGATAACCAGCAGCACTAGTCCCAGCAACCCCGCCATGATCGCGAATGCCCGGCGGCTACGTTTCTTGGTCCTAGTGACGGTCTCTTCCGAGGCGGCTTGCTCAGGCAGGAGGTAGTCGGAATCATCGTCGCTGAAGCCGTCGACCCCGCGGTGGGGCTTGGTTGACTGCTCGTCCTGGCTCATCTGACTCTCCTCATGGGGGTTGTTGCGTCGCCAGCTTATCCGCTGACTTCTCGTCAGCTGCCGAAGCCTGCCCGTCCGCCTGAGTCAAGCCAGTAGCTCGGCAGGCTTGAACGGACCCTCGCGAGCGGACCGGACTCGAGGAAATGACTCGCGCTGGCGTGACAGCCCGACTTGAGGCAGAATCAATAGACAAATCGAACAAATCACGTCTCGTCGTCTGAGCCGTCGCACAGGTTGCAGGGGAAGGCATACCTGAAGCGAGAGGAGCCGCGATGAGAACCATGTCGCGTGGAGTCATTTTCGTGCACTCGACGCCAGTAGCGCTATGCCCGCACATCGAGTGGGCGGCAGGCAGCGTGCTCGGCACGCCAGTGAACTTCGAATGGACCGGTCAGCCCGCAGAATCCGGCACATTGCGTGCGGAGTATTCGTGGACCGGCCCTGCGGGCAGCTCTGCCGGTCTGGCCAGCGCGCTGCGCAGCTGCCAACGCGTCCGCTTTGAGGTTACCGAGGACGCTTCTGCCAGCGATGAGGGCCAACGTTACGCTTTCACTCCCGAGCTGGGGATTTTTCACGCGGTGACCGGTCCGCACGGTGACATCCAGGTCTCTGAACACCGGCTACGTACCGCGATGACAACCGCTGCTCAGGGAGGCATCAGCCTGAATGATGTGCTGAGTGAGTTGCTGGGTGAGCCCTGGGACGCAGAGTTAGAGGTCTTCCGATACGCAGGGGAGGACGCACCCGTCCGCTGGCTGCATCGGGTCGGCTGAGCTGGTATAGGTCGGAGCTGATCTGCTCACTCGAGCACGCTGCGGCTCCCGAACTGGCCAGCGGCTTCGTAACTGCTCAGCGGCTACCGAACTGCTCAGCGGCTTCCGAACTGCTCAGCGGCTTCCGAACTGCTCAGCGGCTACGGAACTGCTCAGCGGCTACGGAACTGCTCAGCGGCTACCGAAAGCAACTCCGGCTACCGAATATTCGGTAGCCGGAGTTGCTTTCGGTAGCCGCTGGGGGGCCGACCTGGGGGGCCGACCTGGGGGGCCGACCTGGGGGGCCGACCTGGGGGGCCGACCTGGGGGGCCGACCTGGGGGGCCAGCCTCAGGGGCCGAGCCTCGGGGCTTCGCGCAGCGGACTGCAGGCGACCGCAGCGAGCCGCCCGGGCGCTACTTCACTCGGTCATGTTGTCATTCGTCAGCGCCAGTGCCACGTTGTGGCCACCGAAACCGAACGAGTTATTGAGCGCGGCCAGCGGACCATCGGGCAGCGGATGCGATACGTTCCCCGCGATCTGGATCCCCAGATCGGGCTCTTCGTGATCAAGGTTGATGGTCGGGGGAGAGACCCGATTACGCAGCGCCATCACCGTGGCGAACGTCTCCAAAGCGCCTGCGCCGCCCAGCAAATGGCCGGTCATCGACTTGGTCGAGGTCACCAATGCATCGTCCACACTTGACCCGAGGGCCCGAGCGATAGACTTCGCTTCGGTCACATCGCCTTGGACGGTCGAGGTGCCGTGAGCGTTGATGTGCTTGATATCGGACGGGGCGAGACCTGCATTACGCAGGGCCTTGACCATCGCCGACAGCTGTCCCGCGCCGGTGGGCTCGGGCTGGACGATATCGTGCGAGTCGGCGCTGATGCCGGCACCGGCCAGGGTTCCGTAGATCCTGGCGCCGCGAGCCTTGGCCGAGGCCAGGGTCTCCATCACCAGCATTACCGCGCCCTCGCCGATGACGAAGCCGTCACGGTCGATATCCCACGGGCGTGAAGCGCGTTCGGGTTCGTCGTTGCGGCGGCTGAGAGCCTGCATCTGGGCGAATGCCACGATGGGCATTGCGTGGATGACAGATTCCGAACCGCCCACGACGACCACATCCGCCTCGTCCAAGCGCAGCATATTGGCGCCCAGCGCGATCGCCTCATTCGACGATGCGCAAGCCGAAACAGGTGCGTGGACACCGGCCTTGGCATTGACCAGCAGGCCCACATGGGCAGCTGGCGCGTTGGCCATCAGCATCGGAACCGTGAACGGGCTGACCCGCCGCAGGCCCTTCTCGCGCTGCACATCCCATTGATCCAAGGTGGTGATCAGACCGCCGATACCGCTGCCGACAGAAACGCCGAGCCGTTCGGGGTCGATCTGATTGTCTTCGCCGAGTTTCAATCCGGCATCGGCCCACGCCTCGTGAGCGGCGACCAGCGCCAGTTGGCTGACGCGGTCCATCCGACGTGCTTCGACTCGCGAGATCCACGGCGAAAGATCGGCATCCACTCGGCCGGCGATTTGTACGGGCAGGTCCTCTACCCAGTCGGCCTCGATACGTCGGACACCGCTGCGTCCGTCGAGAAGTGCTTGCCAGGTAGAAGGTGCAGTATTGCCTAGCGGAGTAATGGCGCCGAATCCTGTGATGACGACATCGGTCATTGAGTCTCCCGGATGAAAGGGTTTAGGGGATGGCCCGCACGCACCAGCCGGTGACGTGCGGGCCGGAGTTGAGGTGGGGCTCAGTTCTGTGCGTTCTCGATGTAGGTGACTGCGTCACCGACGGTCTTCAGCGTCTTGGCGTCCTCGTCGGGGATCGAGACGCCGAAGGCCTCCTCGCAGGCGTAGATGATCTCGACCATCGACAGCGAGTCGACGTCCAGGTCGTCCACGAAGCTCTTCTCGAGCTCTACATCGGTCTGGTCTACTCCGGCAACGTCGTTGACGATGTTGGCGAGCTGAGTGCGGATTTCCTCGGTGGTGGCCATAATGGTTGTCCTCTCTATAGGCCTGAATAGGTGTTTTGGGATAAAAGTAGGGATATCAGGGGAGTACGACGACTTGACCGGCATAAACCAGTCCGGCGCCGAAGCCGATGATCAGAGCGTTATCGCCGGGCTTGGCTTCGCCCGATTCGAGCAGAGCCTCCATGGCGATCGGGACGGACGCTGCCGAAGCGTTGCCCATCATTTTGATGTCGCGGCTCACCACGACATCGTCCGGCAGCTTGAGACGGCGAAGCATCGCATCGGTGATGCGGTTGTTCGCTTGGTGGGGGATGAAGACATCGAGTTCTTCGGGTGTTAGCCCTGCAGCCTCGAGAGTCTCCACGGTCTTCTCGACGATATAGGTGGTTGCCCAGCGGAAGACTTTGTTGCCCTCCATGTGGATCTTCGGGCTGAAACCACCGGCGACGGCGACTTCGAACTCATCGGAGTGGATGATCTCGCCGGTATTGATCTCGGAACCCCATACCGCCGGGCCGATACCCGGAACCTCGGAGGGCCCAATGACTACCGCGCCCGCGCCGTCCCCGAAGAGGAAGGCTGTGGAGCGATCAGAGAAATCTGTCTGCTTGCTGAGCACCTCGACCCCGACGACCAGCACGTAGTGAGCCGAGCCGGTGCGGACCATCGAATCGGCCAGGCTGACGCCGTAGCAGAAACCCGCGCAGGCGGCCTGCAGATCGGTTGCAGCCGGATTATCGAGGCCGAGCTCCGAGGCGACCTGCACCGACAGCGAAGGAAAGCGACGCTCATTGGAAACCGAGCTCACCAGTACGGCGTCGATCTGGTCGGTAGCGACACCCGAACGTTCGATCGCCTTGCGGGCGGCCTCGGTAGCCAGCGTCAAGGCGGTCTGCTCATCGTCGACCCAGCGACGCTCGCTGATACCGGTCCGTTGCTGAATCCACTCGTCGGACGAGTCGATGATGGTACACATCTCGGCGTTGTCGACGACGCGGTTGCCGCGCGCACCGCCCACCCCGAGAATCCGGGAATAAGCAGCACCGTGCGAGGCTTTGATAGGCGAACTCATAATCCTCATTTCGCTTCGGAGTGACGGGCGCAGAATTCGCGTGCGTCGTCCAGTTGATCGGGGGTGTTGAGATTGAAAAGCTCGACACCCTTGAGGTTCCGCTTGGCGATACCGGTCAGTGTGCCGGCCGGAGCCAGCTCCAGCAGGCCGGTGACCCCGAGCGTCGCCATGGTCTCCATGCACAGGTCCCAGCGCACCGGGTGGGTCACCTGAGCGACCATCCGGTCGAGATAATCGGCACCGGAATCGACGACGGCCCCATCACGGTTCGACAACAACCGCGTGGTCGGGGCCTGGGTGTCGATCGAGCGGGCCAAGACCTCGAGCCGCGCCGAGGCAGGAGCCATGTGCACAGTATGGAATGCGCCGGCCACTGACAGCGGAATCACCCGGGCCCTGGCGGGGGCGTTGTCGGCGAGGGCCTGGAGTTGCGGCAAGGTGCCGGCTGCGACGACCTGGCCGGATCCGTTGAAGTTCGCCGGAGTGAGCCCTGCGGCATCGACCGCGGCAAGAACCTCGTCCGGTTTGCCGCCGACAATCGCAGACATACCGGTCGGCTGGACGGCCGAAGCCGCGGCCATGCCCTGCCCACGCTCGCGGACGAAGACCATCGCGGCCTCGGGGTTGATCGCACCGGTCAGCGCGGCAGCCCCGATCTCGCCGACCGAATGCCCGGCGACGATATCTGCGCTACCGCAAGCGTGTGCGGATTGTGGAAAGAGTTCGTGTGCGACGGCAAGCGCGGAGGCGACCAGCAGTGGCTGGGCGATCGCGGTGTCGCGGATGGTTTCGGCGTCGGCCTCGGTACCAAAATGGGCGAGATCGAGACCTACCACGGCCGAAAGCCAGGTGAGACGGTCAGCGAAACTATCGATCTTTAACCAGTCGGAGAGGAAGCCGGGCGTCTGAGCGCCCTGGCCGGGAGCTGCGATAACAAGCACACTTACATCCTGCCTCCCGAGCCGACGGTAGTTGGTGCGCGGCATGACTAATTTGGCGCGCAGACATTGTTCGTAATCTACAAACCGACGCTCAGTCGAGCGCTGATGGGACTCGTTGCGAGGGCATCAGTGACTGTGCTGACGTCCCAAAGTGATGGCCAAGCGTAAGACATAGGCGTCTCGTGCCGCGTTGGGGGAATAGCCGGTGACTTCGGCGATCCGCTTGATGCGGTAGCGCACCGTATTGGGGTGGACGAACAATGCCCGCGCGGTCGCCTCAACCGAGCCACCATTGTCGCTGAAGCTGACGCAGGTCTCCAGGAGGTCTCCGCCAGCGTCAGCCAGTGGCTTGAAGACCAGGTCGACGAGTTCGCGGCGGGCTTGGCCGTTACCGCTCAAAGCTCGTTCGGGAAGCAGATCCTGGGCGGTCAGAATCCGCGGTCCTTCTGGCCAGGCTTTCGCTGAACGGGCACCTGATAGGGCAGCTCGAGCTGATTGGGAGGCTTTGGCTAGGCCGGACACGGCAGGGCCCACCACAATCGGTCCGGGCCCGAAATGGTCTGCCAGCGATTTCACCCAGCCGATACTTGCCTGCTGATCGGGTTCGGCGTCGGGCGAGCTAGGGGAAAGCATGATCACCTGCCGCTCGCCGTGCAGCGCGGCCATCGCGACCAGGCCAAGTTTCTCGGCGTCCTTGCGTAAGCCCGTGAAATCGCCGTCGGCCATCGTCCCGATCGCTACTACGACCGGCGCCTGGGCATGCCAGCCGAGAGTGGACGCACGAGACAGCAGGTCCTCGTTCGCATCGGAGCGCACCACGGCATCGACGATGAGGGCTTCGATGCGTTCATCCCAGCTGCCACGCGATTCGGCCGCCCGGGCGTAAACCTCGGCCGAGGCGAAGGCGATCTCGCGCGAATAATGCAAAATGGCAGTCTGTAGCACGTTACGGTCGCCGCGCGGCATCAGCTGCCCGATCTGTTCCTCCACCACATCAATGGTGGTACGGATCAGATCGACGGTTTGGTGCAAACTCACCTTGCGAGTCAGCGACCTCGGCGCGACATTGAAGATGCGGGCCGGGTCGAGATCGGATGCCGTGTCGTTGGCGAACCACTCGACGAAACCGTTGATTCCTTCATTTGCCACCATATTCACCCAGGAGCGTTCCTCAGCGCTCAGCTGCGAATACCAGGGGTGGCGGGCCTCCATCTCGGTAACCACAGCAGTGCTCATCTGGCCGGTCTGGGCTGCGAGTCGTTTGGTGATCGCCGCCCGGGTTCGCGCTGCCGGTGCGAATGATCGACCCGCACTGATGGGGGGCTTTGCAGCCATGACCGACCTCCTTGGCTTCTCCTGCCCGCGAACTTTACCGCTCTGGTGGTCTGTGCGCAGATTCAGCGCGCAACCGGACCGAACGGATGAGAAAAGAGCCCCGGCGGCAGATGCACACCGGGGCTCAGATTCACGCTCAGCCTGGATTCAGGCGCAAACAGACGGGTCAGCGCTTGATGCGCGCATTGCCCTCCCAAACAGACCAGATCTGCTCCTCATCGGCCGGCACAGCATAGTCGGTGAGGAAGGTGGTAGTGATCGCACCGGACGCCCAGCCGAACTGCAGGCACTTCTCGGGCTCCCAGCCCTTGATCAGGCCGTAGAGGATGCCGCCGACAGTGGAGTCGCCACCGCCGATACGATCCAGCACGCCGATGTCGCGGGGTTCTGCGACATAGAACTCGCCGTTCGCCCACAAGATGGCGCCCCACAGGTGATGGTTGGCGTTGATGACTTCGCGCAGGGTGTTGGCGAAGACCTCCACACCGGGGAAGCGCTCATGTGCGGTCTTGATCATGGCCTTGAAGCCGTCGATCTTGGCGGCGATACCCTTGCCACCGGCGTCAGGACCCTCCAGGCCGAGCGCCAACTGGAAGTCCTCTTCGTTGCCGATCAGGATCGAGCAGTTCTTCGCGATCTCGGTGAATCCGGCGCGCAGCTCGTCCTCGCGTCCCTCCCAGAAGGAGGCGCGATGGTTCAGATCGAAGCTCACCGCAGCGCCGTGCTTCTTCGCGGAGTGAGCGATATCGAGGCAGAACTGCAAGGTCTTCGGCGACAGCGCCGCGATCAGACCGGACATGTGGACGATCTTCGCGCCTTCATCACCGAAGATGCGGTCGAGATCGAAGTCCTTGGCCTCGAGCTGCAGACCGACTTCGCCTGCACGGTCGTTCCATACTCGGGCGCCACGATTGCCGTAGCCGGAGTCGGCGATGTTGAACTGATGGCGGTATCCCCAAGCGCCGCCCTGAGGTAGATCCGGTCCCTCGAAGTCCATGAAACGCGAAGCCAGGTTTGACTTGATCATCATCGAAATCGGGCTACCCTCAACGAAGTTGGTGAGGATCTTCACCGGCTGACCGAGGAAGCTAGCGATCGAACCGACGTTGCTTTCTGCCGATGTCACCTGCATCGTGAAACGGTTCGCGCTCTGTACCGGTTGGCCATTCTCAGGACAGATGCGGATACCCATGCTGGTCGGGATGACCAGCGACCACTTGGCGTCCTCACGGAGTTTCATATGCGCTGCCTTTCGAGATCGAGAACCGCGCCGAGTTGCGGTGTATGGACGGCATCTTGGCGCGCCACAGGTTATGTCCGGAATTGTACAGACTAAGGTCCGCGCTGCCCGCTTGTTGCCAAGCACGGCAACAACTCTGAAGAGTTTTTGACCGATACAGGTGTCTCATTCGACGGGCAGGATCTTCGGAGTGCTGGCGAAAAGCGCCGGTTCGCGGGAAGATTGCGAGTGATGCTGGTGTTGAAGTGATATCTGGCGTGACTTGAAAGGACCTCAGCGTGATTCCTCGCGAGCAACCAGGCCCTCTGCTCAACGGCCTTCCCACCAATCTTCCGGACACGGACGTCGATGAGACGCAAGAATGGCTGGAGTCTTTGGATGGGCTGATCGAATCAGGTGGACGCAACCGGGCGCGCTACGTCATGCTCCGCCTAAATGAACAAGCCCGTGATCGGCACGTTGGTGTGCCGTCACTGGTGTCAACCGATTATGTCAATACGATTCCTGCGTCGAAGGAAGTTCCCTACCCGGGTGATTCCGACCTGGAACAGCAGGTTCGCCATATGCTGCGTTGGAATGCGGCGATTCAGGTGCATCGCCAGCAGCGTCCAGGTGTTGGAGTGGGTGGCCACATCGCCAGCTATGCCTCGGCAGCAATGCTCTACGAGGTAGGCCTGATGCACTTCTGGCGCGGCAAAGACCATCCCGGCGGCGGTGACCAGATCTTCTTCCAAGGTCACGCCTCACCCGGCATGTATGCCCGCGCACTGCTCGAGGGTCGCCTGACCGAGAACGATATGGACGGTTTCCGCCAGGAATACAGCCGCCCGATGGGTGGGCGCGGCCTGCCGAGCTATCCGCATCCGCGCCGGATGCCGGACTTCTGGGAGTTCCCGACGGTGTCGATGGGTATCGGCCCGATCAACGCGATCTATCAGGCGTCCTTCAACCGCTACCTCGATAACCGCGGTATCAAAGACACCAGCCAGCAACGCGTCTGGGCCTTCCTCGGCGACGGCGAGATGGACGAGGTCGAGTCGCGTGGTGCTTTGCAGCTGGCTGCTAACGAGGGGCTCGACAACCTGACCTTCGTCATCAACTGCAACTTGCAGCGGCTCGACGGTCCGGTGCGCGGTAACGGAAAGATTCTCCAAGAGCTGGAGTCGTTCTTCCGTGGCGCAGGCTGGAACGTCATCAAGTTGGTCTGGGGAGCGAACTGGGATCCGCTACTGGAGAACGACACCGAGGGTGCGCTCGTCAATGTGATGAACACCACGCGCGACGGCGATTACCAGACCTTCAAGGCCAATGACGGCGCTTATGTGCGCGAACACTTCTTCGGACGCGATCCGCGCACCGCCGCGATGGTGGCCGAGTGGACCGATGACCAGATTTGGGCGCTGCGCCGCGGCGGTCTGGACTACACGAAGATCTATAACGCCTATAAGGCGGCCTCCGAGTACACCGGCGGTCCGACCGTCATCTTGGCGCATACGATCAAGGGCTATTTCCTGGGTACCCATTTCGCCGGCCGCAATGCGACCCATCAGATGAAGAAGCTGGCCATCGACGACCTCAAGGGTCTGCGCGATCGCTGCCAGATCCCGGTATCGGACGAGGTTTTGGAGGCCGATCCCTATCAGCCGCCGTACTTCAACCCGGGCCCGCAGGATCCTGCGATCAAATACCTGCTGGACCGCCGTCGTGAGCTGGGCGGTTTCGTCCCCGAGCGGCGCGGTAACCCCGCTAAGAAGCTGCAGTTGCCTGGTGAGAAGGCCTACAAGGCTGCCCGCAAGGGTTCCGGCAACCAGAAGATCGCCAGCACGATGGCTTTCGTCCGGCTGCTCAAGGATCTGCTGCGTGATCGTGGTCTGGCGCCGTTCATCGTCCCGATCATCCCGGACGAGGCCCGCACCTTCGGCATGGACTCGTTCTTCCCGACGATCAAGATCTACAACGCGAACGGTCAGCAGTACACCCCGGTCGACCACGACCTGATGTTGAGCTACCGTGAGGCCACCAACGGCCAGATCATGCACGTCGGTATCAACGAGGCGGGCGCGACAGCGGCCTATACCGCTGTGGGTACCAGCTATGCCACCCATGGCCAACCGATGATCCCGATCTACATCTTCTACTCGATGTTCGGTATTCAGCGCACCGCGGACATGTGGTGGGCGGCCGCCGATCAGCTGGCTCGCGGCTTCTACATCGGTGCGACGGCAGGCAAGACCACCCTGACCGGCGAGGGCACCCAACACATGGACGGCCATTCGCATCTGCTCACCGCCACCAATGAGGGCATCGTCAGTTACGACCCGGCATATGGCTACGAGATCAGCTATATCGTCGAGGACGGTCTGCGCCGCATGTACGGGGATGACCCGGAAGACATCTCGTACTACCTGACTGTGTACAACGAGCCGATGGTGCAGCCTGCCCAGCCTGAGAATGTGGACGCTGAAGGTATCCGCCGCGGTATCCATCTGATCTCTCAGGGCGCCGAAGGTGCGAAGCGGGCTCAACTGCTCGCGTCCGGTGTCGCGGTGCCGTGGGCTCTGGAGGCCCAGGAATTGCTGAAGAAGGACTGGGGCGTCGAGTCGGACGTTTGGTCGGTGACCAGCTGGAACGAGTTGGCTCGTGATGGCCGGGCCTGTGATGACCACGCGTTCATCAACCCGGAGGCCGAACCTCGGGTGCCGTTCGTCACCCAGCGGCTGAGCGGGCATCAGGGTCCGGCGATCGCGGTGAGCGACTTCATGCGCGCCGTGCAGGAGCAGATTCGTCCGTGGGTGCCAACCGACTACTATCCGCTGGGTGCTGACGGTTTCGGTTTCTCGGACACGCGGGCGGCGGCTCGTCGTCATCTGCTCATCGATGGTCCATCGATCGTGGTTCGCGCGCTACAGGCACTCGCGGATCGTGGCGAGATGCCGCGTGAGGTGATTCGCCAGGCGATCGACCGCTACCGGCTGACCGATGTCAACGCGGGTACCTCCGGCGAGGTCGGTGGCGACGCATAGGTTCAGCGTCAAGCCGATGCCTGAGGTTTGATAGCTGAAGGCAAAGAACTGGTTCTAGCTGAACGCCGACGGCGTGCTTCCTCATCCTGGGGATCACGCCGTCGGCGTTTTCGTTGCGTTGTGCGGGTCGACAGCTTTGTCTGGCAGGCTGGAGTGGGGCGCCGGTTGGCGTGGCCAACAGTTCTATGGTGAAGTGGAGGAATGGTGGTATCCCCTCAACGGCCCGGATCAAATGGTGTCGACCAGCTTGGCCTAGACGAAGGAATGGTAGTTCAAGAACTGGGCTGGGACGACGATGTCGACCAGGATCTGCGCGATGACGTGATGGACGCGATCGACGGTGAGCTGATTGAAGATGCAGTGGAGGCAGTCGATGTGGTGCTGTTGTGGCACCGCGATGACGAAGACATTGCGGACGCGCTCGTCGATGCGTTGCGGGACTTGTCAGATACCGGCTGGATCTGCGTGATGACTCCGAAGATCGGACGTCCCGGGTATGTCGATCCCGCCGATATCGACGAAGGTGCCACAACCGCCGGACTGGTTGTTACCAGCGCGTTTGAGGTGTGCCCCGATTGGCAGGCACGCAAGCTGGTTCGTCCACGCGGACGTCGCTGA
>JALHFX010000275.1 GCA_022837595.1 Propionibacterium sp. | reverse complement strand
GGTTCATCGCGCCTTTCCGGGGAAGGCGGCCTTGATCTTCAGGAAGAAATAGGCTGAATCCCGGAACCCGTAGGCCATACGCTTGATGACCTTAATGCGGTTGTTGACGCCCTCGAGAATGCTGGTGTTCAAGGGAAAGATGGCTGAGGCGAGGATGCCACGCAGGTACTTTCGGAGTCGCTTTGCAAAGGCGATCGCCGGCGCGATGCCGCTTTCGATCGCCAGGCGGTACCAGTCTTTCCATCTTCGGGCGCCGTCTCTGACCGATGGCGCAAACCAGATTTCCTTGATGGCGGTCTTCAGCAGATAGACGGTAGCCAGCGGTGCGTTGGCCGCCAGCAGTTCCTCGAGCTTGACCGCCTGCTCGTTGCCCAGGTTGTCGCGATTGCGCAGCAGCAACCAGCGCGAGCGCTTGATGACCTGACGTTGTGCGGGCGCACTGCGCAAGGCATTGGCCTGATCGACGCGCACCCGGTCGACGACCTCCCGACCAAAGCGGGCGACGACATGGAACAAGTCATAGACGACTTCGGCGTTCGGGCAATGGGCGCGCACCTCCAGATCGAAGGCGGTGTTCATGTCCATTGCGACCGCCTCGATGTGCTGACAGCCCTCTTTGCCCAGCAATTCGAAGAAGGGCCGGATCGCCTCGCGGCTGTTGCCTTCGCCGACCCACAACACGCGCATACGTTCAGCATCCATGATCACCGTCGCGTAGCGGTGCCCCTTGTGCAGCGCGAACTCGTCCATCACCAACCGACGCACGCCCTGCGCATCGAAAGCGCCATACCGGGTCTGCAGACGCCGATGGTCGATGCGCTTGATGGTGTGCCAGTGCAAGCCCGTGAGTTGGGCGACGTGGGCGATCGGCAGGATCTGCACCAGCGCCTCGATCCAGGCGCGTAATCGGTGTGTGATGCGCTCACCCGTGTCGAGCCAGCTCAGGCGCTCGGCCGCCCGTGCGCCACACTGGTAACAGTCGAGGCGGCGAATCGGCACATCCAGCCAGACGCGTCGATCGAACCAGTCTCGATCGCGCACCCGGCGTCGCCGGACCGTCGGCTCGCTCCTGGCATGAATCGACGAGGCGGCCTTCCCAGAAGACCACGCCCAACATAGCATCGCGCATGACGGGGAAGAGGAAGGGGATCGGGTCTGGATGCGGCGCGATCGACGAGGGACAGCGCTCCCGCGCCTTGCCCAGTGGGGGGCGATTCATGCAGTCCCGCCGCTGTGGCAGAATTCGCGACCTATGAGCCAGAACCATAGGCACATCGCCCTTCTGCTTTTTTTGAAGCAGCATGGAACGCTGGCTTGAGGTCAAAACGCCCCAAGCCGAACCCAGCATCCGCAGGCCTTGCGTGATCGAGCTCCCTACCGGGCACCATTTCCGGTCCGTCGGGTCGGAACTCCTGACCCAGCCATCCACCGGGGCAAGTCCGTCCCTTTCCAAACCATCGTGATCGTCCTCGACCTCTGCTGCAACAAGGAACATCG
>JALHFX010000274.1 GCA_022837595.1 Propionibacterium sp. | reverse complement strand
GGAGCCTGACCCTCGACATGGGCATCGCAGTGTTCGATCCACAGCGGTACCCCACCCCAGTCATAGGTGGCCAATTCCAGCAACGACTCGACGACTTTCACCGGGTCAGATTTGCCGGTGGGCGCGGTGTGTAACTGTACGGCCTTGATCTGATGGCCATCCGCTACGAGCTTCGCCACCGAAGCGGCTTCTCCTCGAGCCCACTCGAGCGCGCGTTGACGCCCGGCCTCGACCGGCGAACCGAATCCGAAATCGGGATCCACCGCGTTATGTGAGGTAGTTCCAGGCACGCCGGAGATGATCGCGGGCAGGTCGTCAGGAGCCCCCTCAGGCCATACGACAGAATCGAAACACGGCAGTTCCAGACCACCTACCCAGTCACGCTGCACTAATTCAGTGACGAACAGGTGTTGTAGGCGGACGAGAACAGTTTCATGTCAGACTCCCTCGGTCTTCGTTGGCTTTGGAACGCTCGTATTAGCTGCCGCAGCGCGGGTGCCCAATGGCGCCCTTGGTTCAGGAACTACCGGTATTGGCACAAGTGTGGCACGGGCGGCCGACGATTCCAGGGTCTGTTGCCACTAGTTGGCCACGCGAACCACGCCCTCCGATCACCTCGTTGAGACTTGCTGAGAGTATATTTAGATACAATCGTCCCGACTCTCGCATTGTCGAACATCTCGCTAGCGAGATCGCTGTTTTTCTACGCCAGTGGCACCGTCGCCGGAGCCATTGGCCCTGTCTTCTACGGCTGATTGATCGGCGGCGGCGCATCCTGAGAGATTCGCCAGCTGCGATAGAGCGGCTACCGAAGATTGCGGGGGCTACCGAAATTTCGGTAGCCCCCGCAATCTTCGGTAGCCGCTGTCGGCCGTGCCAAGACGAGACGCATCAGCGGCGGTCCAGTTGCCGTTTTCGATTGCCCGACCAGTTGTGAGTGAGCGCTCACTCAGCTAGTCTTGCCCGCTGTGGGTAGAGCACGAGCAATGTCTCGGGACGAGCGTCGCCAGGACATCATCGAGGCCATCAGGCCTCTGCTGGTCTCGGGCGGCGGGCAGTTCACCATCAAAGAAGTCGCTACCGCAGCCGGCATAGCAGAAGGCACCATCTTCCGCGTTTTCGCGTCCAAACAGGAGTTGATGCAGGCGGTCGTCGCCGACGTCTTCGATTCGACATCGCTATGCCGGCGCATCGCCTCCCTGCCCGCCCAACCCGATTTAGCCGAGCATCTGAGGTCACTGATCGCGCTACTCACCGAGGATGCGGACGCCACGCATGCGGCACTCACCGCAGCTCGGCTAGCCTCCTGTGAAAGTCCGCGACCAGGCGAGCCACGCCATGACCAGCGCATGAAGCCGCCCCCGAGCCACAGCGCAGGCGAAATGAACAGCTTCCGACAACGCGCCCGAGAAGTGCGTCACGCCATTCTTGTCTCGCTCGAGCCATGGCAGGACGCGCTG
>JALHFX010000273.1 GCA_022837595.1 Propionibacterium sp. | reverse complement strand
CAGGGCCTGACGCTGCAGTTCGTCAAGGTCGACCACACCGTCTCCGTTCGATAGCGCCTCGCGGGCGTCCATGGCGGCCCGGCCCACCGCTCCATCCAGTCGAGTGCCGCCCGTGTTGTCATTAATGGTCACCTCTTCCGCCAGATGTTCCGGGCCGATCACATCACCATCACACATCAGACTGGCGCGCTCGAGGACGTTTCGAAGCTCGCGAATATTCCCAGGGAAGGCATAAGCAGACAGCACGCGCATGGCCCCCGAGGACAGACTCAAGCCACGGCGGGGCGCCACCCGATCAAGCAGCGCCTCTACAAGCAAAGGCAGGTCTTCAGCACGCTCGCGCAAGGGCGGCACGCGGATCGGAAAGGTGTTGATACGAAAGTAGAGATCCTGCCGGAAACTACCATCGATGATCATTTGTTGCAGGGGCCGATGCGTCGCCGAGACGAGGCGGATATCGGCACGACGCAGTTCGGTGGAGCCTACCCGACGGTACGTGCCTGTTTCCAGGAGCCGCAGCAGCTTCACCTGCATGCTGAGTGGAATATCACCCACCTCGTCGAGGAACAGGGTGCCTCCGCTCGCTGCCTCCACCAAGCCGGCCTTGCGTGCTACTGCCCCCGTGAAGGCACCACGCTCATGACCAAACACTTCGCTCTCGAACAGCGTCTCGGGCAAGCCCGAACAATCGACCACTACGAAGGGATGGTCCGCACGGCGACTCGCTTCATGCACCGCCGTGGCCACCAATTCCTTACCCGTACCTGACTCGCCCTGGAGCAGCACGCTGGCCTCGGACGGCGCAACGCGGGAGACCAGTTCAAGCATGCGCTGGAACGCGGGTGCGCGGCCGATCATGGCGCGGTGATCGGCCACGCCGCGGGCCACCTGCATCGGCTCCATCTTCTCAATGAACCAACCGATCTCGCCCGCTTCATCGCGCACCGGCGAAAGTTCGATATTCACGTACTCCTCGCCACGCGGGGTGTGATGCAGATGCAGCACCCGCTCGCGCTGGCCCGATTGCAGGCTGCGCGCCAGCGGGCAGGATTCACC
>JALHFX010000272.1 GCA_022837595.1 Propionibacterium sp. | reverse complement strand
GATCGGATGGCCGGCCCGCGCCGCTAATCCGATGCCCACGACGTTGGCGCTGGCCGCCACTGCCGTCCCGTTGCCACCGAAGTCGGCGCCCAAGGCGAAAGCCCACCAGAGGAATTCGCCGTTGCGGGGGTCGGTCCCCGCATTGATCAGTACGTCGACGATCGGTGCCATTGTCGCGGCATAGGGAGTGTTGTCGAAGAACGCCCCTAGAATCGCCGAACCGAAAAGGAGCACGGCGCCCGCTAGCGTGTAGTCGTGGCCGAAGGTCTCGATTGCCCAGTGGCCGATGGTGGCGATGACCCCGGTATAAACCAATGCACCGACCATGATGAATAGGCCTGCAAAGAAAACCAACGTGGGCCATTCGACTTCGGTAATCACTTCTTTGATGTCAATACCGGTGACCAGGATCATCACCAGTGCGCCGATCAAAGCGATGATCGATGGCGCCAAATTCAACACAGAATGCAGCGTGAAACCGACGATGACTGCTGCTAACACGATCAAACTCTTGATCAGCATCGGGCCATCGGTTATCGCCCGCCGCTCCTGCAACGCCATCACCGAGTCGACGTATCCGGGGTTGTATTGAAACTCTTTGCGGAACATGAACCGGGTGAGGAAGACGAAGAGGACGAATGTCACGACCACGATAGGCATCATATGGACGATGAAATCGTTGAAGGTCAGGCCACCGCGGTTCGCGATGATGATATTCGGTGGATCGCCGATCAGTGTTGCCGCACCACCGATATTGGATGCCAGAATTTCGGCGATGATATACGGCTGGGCCGGCACGTGCAGACGGTCACAGACCACGATCGTGACCGGAACCACCAGCATGATGATCGTCACGTTGTCGAGGATCGGTGATGCGATCGCGGTGATCAGCATCAACATCACCATCAGGCGGTACGGGTGGCCTTTCGACTTCTTGGCTGCCCAGACGCCCAGGTATTCGAACAGACCGGTCTGCTTCAGCACTCCGACGATGATCATCATGCCTAGTAGCAGGAAGATCACATCCCAATCGATGCCGACCTCGTGGGAGTAGAAG
>JALHFX010000271.1 GCA_022837595.1 Propionibacterium sp. | reverse complement strand
TTCGTCCGTTCATCTGTGCTGGCGATCGCATTGACCGCGGCCACGGTGATGGCCGAACCGCCGCGGCGTCCGAGCAGGGCCAGGTATTCCAATCCGAAGGGATTATCGACCAGAGCCTGCTTTGACTCGGCAGCGCCCACGAACCCCACCGGAATGCCGATGACACCGGCAGGCTTCACGCCGGTATCGCGGACGACCTCGAGGAGCCGGAAGAGCGCGGTGGGCGCATTACCGATCGCGACCACGGCACCCTCCAATCGCGGCAGCCACAGGTCTACGGCCGCAGCAGTCTTCGTCGTGCCGAGTTCGGCAGCCATCTCGGCCAGTCGTGGATCGCCCAAATAACAGACCACTTCGTTCTGCTTCGGCAGCCGGGACCGAATGATCCCCGTAGCCACCATGCTGGAATCGCAGAAGATCGGTGCGCCGTTCCACAAGGCCTCGCGAGCGCTCGCAACGATGCCGGGAGTGAATGCGATATCTGCGGGTAGATCGGTCTGCGCTGCGGCATGGATCATCCGAACGACGACTTTGGAGACATCCTCGGGAAATCGAGATAGATCCGCTTCACGCCTGATCGTGCCAAACGACTCGTCGTAGATCTGCGCAGCATCGGTCAGATAGTCGTATGTTACGTTCACCGGGGCCCCTTCAAGGTTTGAGTAGTCGTACCTTAGACTGTCATACGCACCAAGCAACGAGGAAGCCGGAAAAGCCGGCACGGTCGCGCCACTGTGAACGTTCGTTGGGACGGAAGTCAGAGACTCGTCTTGGTGTGCGGGAGATTGAGATCGGTGAAGGACGCCACGCGGCCCGAATCGATTGAGCCCGCCATGAGGGGCTGAGCCCCTCATGAATCCGTTTGTTGGGACGCGTGATCTCAAAAGGAGATAATCGTGCATATCGCCGAGGGGTTTCTACCTCCACTTCAATGCGCAGCCTGGTATGTGGCTGCGGCGCCGTTCGTTGTTCACGGCGCTCGCTGTGTCATCAAGGAAGCCCGCAAATCGACTGAGAACAAGATGCTCTTGGCTGTTGCGGGTGCCTTCACTTTCGTTCT
>JALHFX010000270.1 GCA_022837595.1 Propionibacterium sp. | reverse complement strand
CCTTGATCATCGGCCACTCACCTCTCATATTTGTAGGGTTCCAGCCTAGGAGCATCAGTCAGTATTCCGCTCAGCCCCCGCGCGATTGCAATATGCTGCGGCCTGACCGAATATGAATCACTACACGCAGCTGCAGACGCCTCGGCTCATGAATACTTGCATTCGATCCAAACACCCCGCGGCGATCCGGATCGTCCTACATCAGCAGCTGACGTTCACCCGACACTCGTGGCCTTAATACCGGTCGCCAGCGCTGCGAGATCCTGGTCGGTTTCCCGACTCTGACTCGCAGAGGCGGGCCGGAGCAGGTCAATTCGGTCGAAATGATCGCGCAATCGCCACCAGGATATTGCGATGCAGAGTTCTCATGAGCTCGACATCAGCGGCCAGGGTGTACATGCGGATGCGCCGTTCGCTAACCGATTTGACCACTAAGTCTTGCAGCGCCGCGTAGAAGAATTGCAGTCCCGGATCACCGCAAGCTTTGAAGAGTGCACGATGAAAGTCAAGATCGGCCTCGTACATGGTCTGCAAATCATCCGCCGCTTCCATGGCCAAGACTGCTTCTTCGATATAGGCGACCGGCACGGGCGCAGCGTTCCGGGCCGCCAACAAGGAGGCCTCGATCTCCAAAGCGGCGCGTATCGGACGAAACGAGGCCGGATCAGCGAGTTCGCTCGCGTTCAGCCCCACACGCAATATCGTGGCGACATCACTCGGCTGCAGAGTTTTGGTGAAGGTACCAGCTGAGCCGCGTCGTTCCAGAACCCCCATAGCCTCGAGCAGACGAAGCCTATGCCGTAGTGCGCCTCGTGATACTCCCCATTCATCCCCGAGTTGACGTTCAGCGGGAATCCGTTGGTCGGGCCCCAGCTCACTGATAAACGCCAATAGACGCTCTAACAGCTCGTCTTGACCCATTCCGACTGTATCCTTCGCGATTTGAGATTTGTGCGTAGCCATTATGGCACTTCAATGCCGCATGCGGTGGCAGCGCCCACCGAAGCGAGCCCCACCACCGCATCTGTCAGCGATCAGCCGAGTGCCAAGTCCTTTCTTTTACACCGACTTCCAACGCTTCGTGAGTAGGGCGATAGCGGCGGAAACCAGGCACAGCGCGGCGATCACCATCATGCCTGCTGTGGTGCCTCCAGTGAGATCTTTTGTGAAGCCGAAAATATACGGACCAGCGAATCCGCCAAGATTGCCCAGAGTATTGACCATCGCTAGGGCCGCGGCAGCTGCTGCACCTGCGGTGAACTTGGTAGGCAATGTGAAGAATAGCGGGATAGAGCTACATACCCAGGGTGCCGTCAAAGTAGTGTTTTAGGTTGTCAGGAGTAGTTTGATAGCCCGGTTGATGTCGCGGGCGGTGTTTCTGATAGCTTTCGCGATGTTGGT
>JALHFX010000269.1 GCA_022837595.1 Propionibacterium sp. | reverse complement strand
TATTGTTTTAGGAATAATTAGTTTATTTTATTTATTTGTTTATAATGCTATTTTTGTTAGTGAGCGAACTAAACAACGTGATGATTTAATTAGTTTAAGGGTTTTTAAAAACAAAATTAATAACAAGCATAATCATAAATTCCGTAAAGTGAATAGTTATTATAAAAAACAAATTAAAAATGAAGCTAAGATAGAAAAAGTTGCAATTGAAAACTTAATACTTACTAAATATAAAATAAGTACATTTGCTAGCTATGGTAAGAAGATTGTAGAAAAGGAAGAGAAGTTAAAGAAAACACATTGGATTTTTGTTATAATAAAGCATGGTCTATTTTGGGCTATTGCTGGTGGAGCAGTTTTACTGTTTATCGCAATTATTATTCAAATGATCGCAAACTAAGCAGAGGAGGAAAATGATGACGAAAAAAGAGATAGATAAAGTTGTAGAAGGATCAGATACTGACACGGTCAAAAAACGTAAAGAAGCTCTAGATATATTGAAAAAGAGTTATGGAACTGATGGTGCTAGTAGTGAAGCATTAGAAAAAGAAAACAAAACTTTAAAAGACACTATTGCTAGTAAAGAAGAAGAACTTGCAAAAGCTAAGGAAAGTTTGAAAGAAGCTAAAGCTGATCTTACAAAAACTAAAAGTAGTCTAAAAAAAGAAAAAGAAACTACTAAAGATTTAAAAGCTAAAAATAAAATTTTAGAAGAAAATAAAGTTGATGTAAAAGCACTAAATAGTAGTGAGCCTTTAGACAACACTTTTTATAAAAAACTAAAGAAAGATTATGAAAATTTAGAAACAAAATCTAAAGCAGATAAGAAATCTTTAGAAGCTAAATTAAAGGCTAGTGATAGTGAACTTAAAAAACAAACTCAAGTAGCTGCTAAAAGTGAACAAGAACTAACAGAGATTAAAAAAGAAAGAACTAATCTTAGACGTTCAAATACAATTTTAAAAAACAATCAAGATAAAAGAGAAGCTGAGTTTGCAAGTGAACTAGAGCAATTAAAGAAACAAGAAGAAGAAAGATATCTTCATTATCGTGAAATCTTTTTAGCTGAAGTTGCGAGC
>JALHFX010000268.1 GCA_022837595.1 Propionibacterium sp. | reverse complement strand
GGGTTGGACAGTCCGCAGCGTCCGGAGCGCAGTAGGGTGCCTCGCGGTGTGGTCGGAATCATTGGGCGACGAACTCGGCGATCTTGTGCAGGCCTTCGATCGACAGCGGCGTGGGCGGCTCGCTGAAATTAAACAGCTGCGTCATGATCCGACCTTCGCGGACCGCCGCCAGATCGTTGGCGCCGGGGATCTGTTTGATCGCGTCGAGCGGGACCTGCGGGTCCCTGCCGTCGTAGAGCAGAACGAGGATGTCGGGGTCACGTCCCAACAGCGCTTCGAGCGTTGACTCGAAGACACGCTCGTCGACGTCGTCATAGACATTGGTCAGACCCAGGGCCTCGGTCTGGACAAACGACATGCTCTGCCGCCCATACGCATAGAACGTGCCTGCCCCTGCCTCGGGCCACAGCACGGCGACCGTTTGCCCCTTGAGGTCCGGTAGGCCCTCGAGCGCCGCCGCGACATCGGCCTGCAGCGCCTCGACGGCTGCCTGTGCTTCGTCGTTGCGGTCGAAGATCTCGCCATAGAAGCGCATGCGTTCATAGATCTTTTCGAAGCTCGGGTTGGGCTTCTCGCTCGACTCGTTGCACATGGCCGGCTCATCGATCGCGTTAATGCCGGCAGACTTCAGCACCGCGCGATCGACACCGTCCGGAATCCCCAGCAGGAGGTCGGGCTCTTCGTCGATGATCGTCTCTGACGAAATCTTCAGGTGGCCGGACGCGTCGACGCGATCCGTGAGCAACGGGACGGACTCGACCTGTTGTTGGAGTTCGTCACTGAAGTAGCCCTCGGGGAACACGCCCGCCCGCGAGATGATCCGATCGACGACACCCAAGTCGTCCAGATAGGGGACCTGGGCAGAACCAGTCAGAAGGATGCGCTCGGGAGCTCGGTCGAAGGTGACCTCGGTGCCACAGTTCTCGACAGTCAGCGGATAGCTCGTCGCACCACTCAGCGGTGTCGGCGCCACACGCGGTCAATGCGCTGACCGCCACCAGGACCGAGATCGTCAAGACGAACCTGTTCATGAGCTTCTCCTTGCGGTGATGAGGTACTGCTGGGTGAGTTCGTGGCCGGGAGCGACACCATGAATGGAGTCGAGTCGGTAAAGGTCGTCGAGAGGCTCGATCTGGACATCTACGAAACCGGCCGCTTCGACGCGATCGAGCCACGGATCCATGGACGGTGCCTCCGCCAGTTCCAGAGCCGACCGGACCTCTTGGTCGTAGTGGTCGGCCATGGTCTGAACCACAACCCGTCGACCAGCGCCAGGCGGCCACCCGGACGGATCAGGGCGTGCCAGTTGCGCAGAGCGCGATCGATCTCGCGGAGGGTCCAGACCAGATAGCGGCCGCTCACGGCGTCGAACGAGGCTTCAGCGAAGTCAGGGGCGACCGCGTCGCCGACGACCCAGCGGACTTCGAGCCCACGCGTGGCAGCATTGTGGTGGGCCTTGGCGAGCATCTGCTGGGCGAGATCGACGCCAGTCACCCGGTGGCCGAGCTCGGCGATCGTCAGCGCGACGTGGCCGGTCCCGGTGCCGACGTCGAGAACGTCGGCATGTGACTCTGGCAGCGCTGAGCGCCAGATGCGCGCCCATTCCGCGGCGTACTCGGCCGCTCCCGCCTGCGACTCCTGGTTGTGCTGATAGCTATCGGCTCGCCGATCCCAGTAGCCGGTGATCTTGGTTTGGACGCTCATGCGAGGGCCTCCTCGGGAAGTAGTTGTTCGCCGGGCTCGAGCGGGTGGAAAA
>JALHFX010000267.1 GCA_022837595.1 Propionibacterium sp. | reverse complement strand
GATCGACAGCGGCACGATCGCGGCAGTCGGACCATAGGCCGTCCCGATCAGCCAACGGGTGAAACCAAGCAACGCGATCATCAAGATCAAGAACGGCAATGATCGTCCAAGGTTCACGATCGCACCGACAACTTGGTAGGTCACAGCTTGCGGACGCAGACCATCGGGGGAAGTCAAGCGCAGGACCACGCCGACAACAATGCCGAGTACGGTCACGATGACGAAGGAACCTCCGACCATCCATGCGGTTTCCCCGAGAGTCGCCATCATCTCGGGGAAGGCCTCGATCCAGCTAACCTTTCTCATAGCCGAGCGCTCACTTCCCGGTCGCGCAGATATTGCTGGACGGCCGCCCTGTCGTATATTCCGTCCGGGTGGATCATTGAGACCCTCAGCCGCCCGACCTTCTGACCGGCAATCCAGTCGACGGATCCGCCGAGGATCGAGATGTCCAAGCCGAAGTGCCTGGTCAAGCCCGAGATGATCGGCTCGGAGGTGTGTCCGCCGGTGAAGGTCAGCACGATCGAGTGCTCGTCGGGATCCAGTGCAGGATCACCGGTCGGCAGCAGGATATCGGCCAGCAGCGAACTCGGGTCGCTCACTATGTCGATCAACGGACCCTCCTCGGTGACTCGGCCGTTCGCCATCAACGCAGCTGAGTCGCAGATTCGCCGGACCACTTCGGATTCGTGGGTGATCAGCACGACGGTCACCCCGGTCTCCTGATTGATCCGTTTGAGCAGATCGAGGATCTGTTCGGTGGTGGTCGGATCGAGAGCGCTGGTGGCTTCGTCGCAGAAAAGCACTTGCGGTCCGGCGGCCAGCGCGCGGGCGATGCCGACCCGCTGCTTCTGGCCACCGGAGAGTTGGGCCGGGTAGGAACTGGAGCGGTCGGCCAGACCGACCAATTCCAGAAGCTCGTCCACCTTCGCCTTGCGCTGAGGTCCGGAGATCTGTTGGACCTCGAGCGGGAAGGCCACATTTGCTGCGGCAGTGCGGCCGTCCAGCAGATTGAAGTGCTGGAAGATCATTCCCATCCGATGCCGCATCTGACGCAACTGTGCCCGGTTGAGCGAGGTGAGT
>JALHFX010000266.1 GCA_022837595.1 Propionibacterium sp. | reverse complement strand
ACTCACCTCGCTCAACCGGGCACAGTTGCGTCAGATGCGGCATCGGATGGGAATGATCTTCCAGCACTTCAATCTGCTGGACGGCCGCACTGCCGCAGCGAATGTGGCCTTTCCGCTTGAGGTCCAACAGGTCTCCGGACCTCAGCGCAAGGCGAAGGTGGACGAACTCCTGGAACTGGTAGGTCTGGCCGACCGCGCCAGTTCCTACCCGGCCCAACTCTCCGGTGGCCAGAAGCAGCGGGTCGGCATCGCCCGCGCGCTGGCCGCCGGACCGCAGGTGCTTTTCTGCGACGAAGCTACCAGCGCCCTCGATCCGACCACCACCGAACAGATCCTCGATCTGCTCAAACGGATCAATCAGGAGACCGGGGTGACTGTCGTGCTGATCACCCATGAATCCGAAGTGGTCCGGCGAATCTGCGACTCAGCTGCGTTGATGGCGAACGGCCGAGTCACCGAGGAGGGTCCGTTGATCGACATCGTGAGCGACCCAAGTTCGCTGCTGGCCGATATCCTCCTGCCGACCGGGGACCCTGCACTGGACCCCGACGAGCACTCGATCGTGCTGACCTTTACCGGCGGACACACCTCGGAGCCGATCATCTCGGGTCTGACCAGGCACTTCGGTTTGGACATCTCGATCCTCGGCGGATCCGTCGACTGGATTGCCGGTCAGAAGGTCGGGCGACTGAGGGTCTCAATGATCCATCCGGACGGAATATACGACAGGGCGGCCGTCCAGCAGTATCTGCGTGACCGGGAAGTGAGCGCTCGGCTATGAGAAAGGTCAGTTGGATCGAAGCCTTCCCCGAGATGATGGCGACTCTCGGGGAAACCGCATGGATGGTCGGCGGTTCCTTCGTTATCGTGACCGTACTCGGCATTGTTGTCGGTGTGGTTCTGCGCTTGACTTCGCCCGATGGTCTGCGTCCGCAAGCTGTGACCTACCAAGTTGTCGGCGTGATCGTGAATCTCGGACGCTCGTTGCCGTTCTTGATCTTGATGATCGCGTTGCTTGGTTTCACCCGTTGGCTGATCGGGACGGCCTATGGTCCGACTGCCGCGATCGTGCCGCTGTCGATC
>JALHFX010000265.1 GCA_022837595.1 Propionibacterium sp. | reverse complement strand
GATCTGGCGATCTGTATGGTAGAACGGCACGAACGCCTGAAAATCTGGCAGAAATCGTACGACCTGGCGAAAGACCTGATGCAGGTGACTGAACGATTCCCGCGCCCGCAACAGCGGGACGGCCTAGCGAGCGAAATCCGGCAGACCGCACTCAGCCTGATCCGGACCGTTATGCTCGCCAACTCCACGCAAGGAACTGCCGTCAACCAGGATCTCGACCAGGAGATCGATTACCTACAGGTGATTGTGCGTCTGGCCCGAGACCTCCGATACATCAGTATCGGGCAGTACGAGCTGCTTGCAGGTAAAATCATCGAACTTGGGAAAATGAACAATGGGTGGATGAAGGCGAAGCGCGCCTAGCTGCGCCGCCCGACACTACGGGCCGGGTGAGAAGAAGCCGTAATAAAAACGTGCCGCGAAACGGGGCGGGAATTGGAACAACGCCGCGAATGCGGGGTTGTTCTATCTGAACGTGAACAACGCCCCGTCCAACGTGAACAACAACATCGGCTTCCGCGGAATACCGTTCGTGGATGGTATGCGTGACTACGGTTGCGGGAAAACATCAGATCAACAGTACATCGCCCGGACAGCTCTGCCGCAAAGGAAAACACGAGCGCGAGTACGCGATAGAGTTCGAGCAAGACCTGGAAGAGAATCTGCTCGGGCTCCGCGATGAGTTGGTGGAGGAACGGTGGCATCCGGACGCATACTCTCAGTTCTTCGTCGAGGACCCGAAACGCCGGCTCATCAATGCGCCGCCGTTCCCGAACCGGGTTGTCCACCATGTCGTCACCGATGTGGTCCTCACCCCGATTTGGGGGCCAACGTTCATCTTCGACACATATGCTTGCATAAAAGGGCGAGGGACGCATGTCGCCGTGCGGCGGCTCCAGCGGTTCATGCGCCGGCACCCAGAAGGCTCCGGCTACGTGCTCCAGTTGGATGTCAAGTCGTACTTCGCGAGCATCGATCACGAGATCCTGCTATCCTTGATCGCGAAGCGGATCCGGGACCCGCAGATGATGCACCTGATCCGCCTGATCGTCGAGAGTTACGAGGACTCGCCCGGCACCGGTATCCCGCTCGGGAATCTGACGTCGCAGGCCTTCGCGAACATCTACCTCCACGAGTTGGATATGTTCGCGAAACACGATCTCCGGGTAAAGGAATACCTCCGCTACATGGACGACATCACACTCGTGCACGCGGACAAAGCCCAACTCTGGGCCTGGCGTGACGAGATTGAGGCATTCCTAACGGACCGGCTCCATCTGCGGCTCCACCCAGTCAAGCAGACGCTGACTCCAGTCGATTCCGGTGTCAAGTACCTCGGATACATGGTCTATAGAGACCACATCCGAGTCCTGGCACGGAACGTCCGGCGAGTCCACAAACGCCTGAGACAGATGGAGGCTGGGACGTTCGAGGGTGACGCCCGGGCGTCGATATCGTCCTGGATCGGGTATACGATGCACGCGGATTGCTACGGTCTCAACTGCCAGATCGCCGAACGGCATCCATTTCTGCGGGTCGCTTTTGATCCAATCGAGGCAAAATCATGACAGCAATTATGCGCATCCACACGGCCAACGGTGTCGAGGACATCGACGCCGACCGGCTGCTGGTACAGGGAGATGAATACATCCTCTTCCGGGGGGAGGAGGAGGTCCGGCGGGTGCCGATCGCCGATATCCTATCGGAGACCGACCCCGAGACCGGAGAGGAGGCGGGGGGCATCGAGACGGTCTACAGCCGCAGCTGAGAGAGTATGGGCCGGTCCGGGCCGCTCCCGCAACCACTGAACCGGACTGAACCTATCCCCTCAGACGACGAATAGGTGATCAGAGATGCCTACACTGAAAACAAAATCCCTCGACGCGGCCCCCGGACAGGTGAAGGTCTGGAAGGCGCGCCTCGTCGAGAGCGGCCCGGAGGTGACACTCATCCGCGTCCCGATCTCCTC
>JALHFX010000264.1 GCA_022837595.1 Propionibacterium sp. | reverse complement strand
ACGCGTGCAGGAGGGCATCGATTCGCTGTCCGGCTATGGCAAGGTTTTCTTCGCCAATGTCGAACTGTCCGGTGTCGTACCGCAGATCTCGATCATCGCCGGCCCCTGTGCCGGTGGTGCGGTGTACAGCCCAGCGTTGACCGACTTCATCATCCAAACCCGCAAGGCCCACATGTTCATCACTGGGCCCGAGGTGATCAAGCAGGTCACTGGCGAAGTGGTCACTCAGGACGCTCTGGGCGGGGCCGATGCTCATCAGGCGATCTCGGGTGTTACCGACTTTGTCGCGGACAATGATGAGCAGGCACTGCTGATCGCTCAGAAGGTGCTGAGCTTCCTGCCGCAGAATAATGCGGAGGAGCCTCCGGTTCTCTTCCCGGATGACGACGTGGAGCTCGATCCCGAGATACGTGACATCGTCCCGATCGAGGGCAACAAGGGCTATGACGTACGCGATGTCATCGCCAAGCTGGTCGACTACGGCGACTTCCTCGAGGTCAAGGCCGGCTACGCGCCTAACATTGTGACCGGTTTCGGACGCATCGTCGGACGTTCGGTCGGCTTCATCGCGAACCAGCCGAAGTCGATGTCGGGTGTGCTTGATATCAACGCCTCCGACAAGGCTGCGCGCTTCATCCGCATCTGTGATGCGTACAACATCCCGGTGATCAACCTGGTCGATGTGCCCGGCTTCTTGCCCGGTGTCGCTCAGGAACACGGCGGTATCATCCGGCACGGCGCGAAGATGCTGTTCGCATACTCCGCCGCAACGGTCCCGAAGATCACGGTCGTGTTGCGTAAGGCCTACGGCGGTTCGTACCTTGCGATGTGCTCCAAAGAATTGGGTGCTGACAAGGTCTTTGCTTGGCCGAGCGCCGAGATCGCTTCGCGACACCGTTCGCCTCTGCCGCCCACGGCTACGTGGACGACATCATCGATCCCGCCGATACCCGTCGTCAGATCGCGGTCGCGCTCGCGCTGTCCGCGAACAAGCGGACTCAGCGTCCGCCCAAGAAGCACGGCATTTTCCCGGTCTAGGAGCTACAGATGAGTAACGAGACGAGTGGGCCAACGACCGCTGAACTGGCGGCGCTGGTCGAGAAACTGAGCAAACGGGTAGTCGAGCTCGAGGCTGAGGTCTCGCAGATCCGGGCCGAGCGTCCGGTTCCTGAAGAAGATCTCATCGCGATTGCGGCTGCTGCGGCTGCCTACATGGGGTATAAGGGCACCGTGAAGGCAGTTAGTTACGCACGCAGTACGGGTTGGAGCGCGGCGAGCCGTCGCGCCCGGACGGCGAACATTTCGCGGGGCACGATGCCAGCGGCATCGTTGTGACCGGTGTCTGGTTGATGAACTGAAAGAGGAATGACATGCGTCTCAAGATGACAGTCAACGGCACCGAGTACGTCGTTGATGTTGAAGCAGAGCAGGAGGTCCGGGCTATCCCGGCTCCGATCGTGATCGGTGGTGGGCCGATGTCTGCGCCCACTCGCCAGACCGCATCGGTGCCCGGGGCTGCCTCGAACGCGATCACCGCACCGCTCGCTGGTTCGGTGGCCCGCATCCTGGTGACCGAAGGCGAGAAGGTGGAGGCCGGCCAGGTCGTCATCGTTCTGGAAGCCATGAAGATGGAGACTGAGATCACCGCACCGACCAATGGCACGGTGGACTCGATCCTGGTCGAGGTCCGTGAGGCCGTTCAGGGCGGACAGGCTCTGGTCACGCTGGCCTGAGCCTTCGTTTGAACTGACTGATCGGGGG
>JALHFX010000110.1 GCA_022837595.1 Propionibacterium sp. | reverse complement strand
ACTGACGCCCAGCCAGAACGTGAGCACCTTCGGCTTCATCTCCTGACGCGTCAGCTCCGCACTCACCTCGCGTGCCACGGCGGCGTTCAAGGAGATCATCCGACAGCCCCTTCCCGTCTCATTGCACCAGTGCGTCGACAGTTCCGCAGCGTCACGGCTGGGCGTAGTGAGGCGACAGCGACCGCGCACCTCGCGGCAGATGAGTGCGTTCAGAATCTACCCACCGGGCTTTCTTTGACGTGGACCCGTACGCGCGGGCGTCGATCTTTGTGATCTCGTCGCCTGGAACCGATCGGCAGTCCACGTCCCATTCCCCAACATGCACCGCGCCACTCACCGGGCAGGCCACCTGTCAGGGGCGTTTCCCGCCTGAGGCACCGCGACCATTTCGTGGGCACTCGTCGTGAGGCCCCTTGGTCCCTTGTGCGACGTGCGGTGCAGCAGTATTTTCGGGCCATCAAGGTAGTCAGCAAGCGTTTAACGGAAGCGTTCTGATCGCCCTGATCTCCGGCAGGGGAAGGCCAGGAGAGCTTCAGGAGATGAGTTGCCATGACACTCAATGTCGGCCAACCCGCGTCGAACATCGCGACCGGGTGGATCAACGACGGATGGTCGGAGGCCCCGCGCACACCAGGGCCCAACGGAGGAAGAATGCGCGGCAGAACACGAAGGCGCTGGCCAGTACCTGCGGCCGTGGCCGCGCTTCTTCTTGCTGCCTGTGGTGGCTCCAGCGAAGAGGCGGCGACCGCGACAACGCCGACGCTGCAGATCGAGGAGGGACCGCTCGTGTATGTCCCGATGGGCAACTCGCTCACCTTCAGCCCGGGCTCAAACAGCTTCATCACGCGCTACACGGCGATGCTGGAGGAGGACTTCGGCGTCGATGTGCAGGTCCGTGAACACACCGTCGGAGGCCAGCGAACCGATGACTTCCTCGCACAGTTGCGCACCAACGACCGACTCAGAGAGGACCTTGGGGATGCTGACGTCGTCACCCTGCTGATACCGAATGACGAATGGAGCGAACCATTCCAGACTGCGGTTGGAGCTGGCGGTCGCGACCCGTCCGAATGCGGGGGTGAGAACAACCAGCAATGCTTGCGTGACGTGATCGACTCCTACAAGGACCATGTCGATCAGATCTTCGACGAACTGACAGCCATCGTGGACCCGGCGGTGACCCTGATCCGCGTGCAGGACTTCTACCAATTCGGGACGAATCAGATGACGCCCGAGACCTTCGACGTCACCTACCCCTACTGGCGTGAAGGCCAAGAGTACGTCGAACAAGTTGCAGGCCAGCACGGGTTACCAGTTGCCCAAGTGTTCGACGACTTCATGGGCACCGACGGACACTACATCGACTTGGTCGCCGCCGGCCTGGTCGAGCCTGACGGCACACACCCAACAGCGGACGGCACCGAACGCATCGCCACGTTGATGCACGATCTTGGATACAACCTGACCGCCGACGATTGACGACTCGTGTCCTCCCACGACATCGCTGCTGCGATCTCCGTCGTGACGGCCCACAACGAAGCGCAGAACGTTGCAGACGGCGAAATCATGCGTGCGACGCTCACCGACCACGCCGAGTGGCTCCATGATGGAAGGGCCGTGGCAAACGATGGAGGAAGACATCAGGGTCGTTGAAGGCTACGGCACCGCATTCCAGACCACTGCGATCAGGGCGTCACCGTCGAGAGCGGTGTGCGAGCGTCCAACCGTCACCGTTGGTGAGGCGCTCCACGTTCCCACCAGTCGTCGGGCGGTTCCTCAGCAAGAACACGCGCTGCGATTTCCGGCGATAGGTAGTTGCAGAACTTCCACAACTCCTTCGCTGCCCGGGCGTACTGGTAGAGCACCGCGTCGACGCCGAAGGCGTCCAATTCGCCGGCGCGAAACCGATCGACAGCGTCGCCGACATGGGCAACGAGGACAGCCAGCTGCGCCTCCTGATAGGTCGCCACAGCGTTGCGTGCAGCCCGTCGCTCCGCCTTGCTCGGCACGACTTCATCGTACTCCGGGTGACGCCGGAGACCTTGACTCGGCTCGACCGGAGTCAGCGAGCTCGGCGGTCTTGCCGGAGACTCGCGCGTTACCCCCGTCCGCGCAGCGGCAGATCAGGGCGTTCCCTCCAAGGGAGAGAGCCATCAGAGCATGCGTGCCCCCGTCTGTCAGCGCCATCTGCGATCCTCGATTCATGACGACCGTGCCGACAACCGCTTCGATCCGAGCGCAGGTATTGAGGGCTCTCGACCCTGACGGGAGGATGCAGCGAGATATCGAAGTTGCTTGTCACCTCCCGGCGGGCGCTGCGTTCGATGAGCTGCGGCGCGCTGCCGCCGAGTACGAGGCGAATATCGCTCTTGTTGAAAGGTATTGGGAGCCTCTGACAGAACGCGGATGGGGCATCGCAAACGTAGGACTTGACGTGATTCGAGCTGCCGGCGCACTCCTCGACGCAAACGACACCGAGGGGGCGGATGTAGTCGTCGCGAAATGGTTCGACCATAAATGGATCGTTCGGATCATTGCCCGGGTTGGGATCCTCCAAGATGGCACTCCGGAGGGGCGGCACTCGTTCGAACAACGCCAGCGACTCCTTCACCAAGCAGCCCGTCACCATCGCGCCGGCGAGTATGCCGCGAGCATCCTCATTGTCCTTTCCCAGCTCGAAGGCATCACTGCCCAAGTGACTGCACCGGTCGCGGGCGGACAGGGACGTCTCTTCTTCTCCAGACGCGCGGACCGCAAGGCGGACGTTGTGGATCGGAGCGATCTGGCCTCGATCCAAGCATCGCTCGATCGCCTTCAAGACTTGTACAGCCAAGGTGTGACCCAAGCCCAGTCAGACGGATCGTGGCGGCGGCATGGCATCGCCCACGGCCAGGAGGTCGCTTTCGACACATTCGTGAACAGCTCCAAGTACTGGTCGCTGCTCGACCTCGTTGTGCAGTGGGCGCTGCCTCGCGGTCACGAGCGAACACTTAAGGTCGACGCATCACGAGGGTCAGCACACGCGGGGAGTCAAGGACTCGATGAGCGTGGCAGACGACTTGACGACCGCGAGTTCAGAGTCACTCGGAACGCGCTCTACGAGATTTGCTCGCACCAAGCTAGTTGGGCTCGACGAGCCAAGCATTTTGATACACGGGCTACCGATGAGTTGATCACGAGCAAGGCGATGGAGAAGCGCGGCCTCAGGGCACCGCATGGGGTGACCACCCACACGGCCGACGACCGCTCCAGCTTCTGGGCACAGCGTCAAACTGTGTCTGGGTGGTGGCTCGCAAGGGGCCTAACCCTCAATGAACTCGGCCTTATCGACGTTTGGTATTACTCGGGTCAAACCGCTCCCACCGGCGGACCATCGCTGGATCCAGATCAATGGGGCAAGCACCCGAACTCCGCGCCGCCGGACTGGGAAGGCGACTAGCTCGCCAACAACGACCTGACCGAGCGCGCTACGATTAGGGCTCGGCGGGGCATGCGGATGTGCGCGCGCTGGCATTATGGATGTGTGGCTGAGTCGGAGCGAGCCGGTTTTGAGCTCGAAGGCCACCAGGAAGGTGGCTCAGCCAGAGGGTGTCGGGCGAGAATCTGGAATATGACTTCGTGACGCGCAGCGCGCGCACCACCGCCCTCATCCAGCAGCTTCTCAACGTCGTGCGTGAGTTGGAACAGATGCACCCGGGCAGGAAGTTCCCCCTCGATGGGCATCTCGTGGGATCCATCGGGGAAGCTGCCGCCGAGGCCTTGTTCGCGCTCACCCTCGCCCCGACGTCCACCGCTGGGTACGACGCGCTCACGGACGACGACCGCAAGGTGGAAGTGAAGGCGACGTTCGGAACCACGAGCGTCGCCATCCGCCCTACGTCGGGCAAGCATCGCGAGTCTGCCCTCATCGTCCTGAGACTCTCGAAGCAGCCCGGCACCGACCACGAGGTCGTCTACAACGGTCCGCTGGTCAAGGCGCTGCAAGTCGCTGGACCGACGCAGAGTAATGGCCGGGCAGTCATGCACCTGGAACACCTGCGAGCCCTGAACAGGTCGGTTCCCGACGAAGAACGCGTCCCGCACCGACAACAACTCTGAGCGCGGCAGAGCAGCGCGTTCGCCTCGTGCTAGTCGAGGGTGATGAGGGACCCTTCTAGCCTCTCGGCCAAGGGTGTGGGCGCAGAAATGGGAACATTGGATTTATGGACCCGAACCCTGCACCAGCGTCGCCTGAGATTCTCGGTCTTTCAGTTGTCGCGCTGAGCCTGATCATCTCGCTTCTCAGCTTCGCCGCGGCGCTGGGTGCCTTGGCTTGGCAGCTCGCTAAGCATTTCCTCGATGGCGGCCGCGTGCGGCTCTACCTCAACACGGCGATCTGGGAGCCTGAGGTCATGCTCGCCACCAACCGGTCGGGCCGCCTTCTTCTCAAGGACGACCAAGCAGCGCAGGCCGTCATCCGCGGGCGAGCTCTCGAGGTCGCACAGCTGGTCGTAGAAAACCCAGGTCGGACACCGGTGACGGTCTACTCGCCGGGGCTCGCCTTCAGCGGACACGGGAAAAGGAAGCATTCGGTAGTGCCGAGGATGTTCGGCACAGATGGGGCATTCGGCCCGGACGACGCACTCACGGACAAGGTCGTGCGCATCGAGCCCTACGGGCGGGTGACGTTCCTGCTCGACTTCTGGACCATCATGTGTGACTTGCTCCGATAGATGACGCGTTCTTCGCGACGGTGAATGTCGCGTCCGAAGCTGGAGGGGACGTGACCACGAGACTAGGGCTGAGCAGCAGTCAACTCAGCGATATCCGGTTGTGTGTGAGCCGCAGTGGCAGCTGTCACGAAGGTCTCGCTGCTAAGTGTCCGGCGCCGCTGTGTCGGCCGCGTTGATCCCGTCGGCGAGTGGTTGCCGAGACAGCGACCTTCCAGCCGGGTGGCCACGTCAACGCAGCGGCGGCCTCGTACCGGTGTCGAGCGATCCTCTCGGGTCTTCGCGACCAGCTCGGCAGTTGCCCGTATCCAGCGACGGGATCGAAGGAGGGCCGGATCCTAGGTGCGCGGGATGCCGTCACGCGGTGGCGTCGATGACGTCGCCATTGCGTGGGAGCAAGCCGTTGAAGGTGAGGCGGACTGCATTGGCGCGAGCGATGTCAGCGGTGTCGATCGCTTGGACATGAACGTGCGGTTCGGTGCTGTTCCCGGAGTTCCCGCATTGCCCGAGCACGTCACCGACCTGTACGTGCTGTCCTGGCTGTACGCGCACGCTGCCATGGACGAGATGGCAGAGGGCTACCACGATTCCGCCGCTTTCGATGAAGACGTGGTTGCCGGCAAGCGCTACCCATCCCGCCTGTGCTCGACGTTGCTGGGTGAGGGCGTAGCCGATCGAGGGGAATCCGCGATGCGCGGGATGGTCCGGCTCGACGTCATGTGCTGCGATCACGACTCCCTGCACAGGTGCCAGCACGCTGCGCCCGAAGCCCGGGAATCGCTCCGGGCGTTCGGAGCGCAGCAACGAGCCGAGCGTGATGGGCGCGGAGCGTCCCGCGTCGTTGACGGGCACGAAGTCGATCGCGTACGACGTCGCGAACAACGCTGTGCCGTGGCTGGGCACGCGATTGGCCGGGCTGTTCTGGACGAGCCATCGACCTGTGAATGGGTACTCGAGGTCAAGGAGGTCGGCCACCCGGTTTCCTTTCTTGGTCAGACGCGACGACTGTGAAGCGAAGATGCAAGCCTCCCCGTGGCGCTACTCGACGCTCCCACTAGCCTCCCACCTATTCATCCCCCAGGCGGTTGATTCTCGGCTCATCCCAATCGAGGGTGTAGTCGCGGTCTGGAAGTCGCCGGCTTTGAGTAGTGGCCTAGCGATAGTTGATGAGGTTTCGGAACCCACGCG
>JALHFX010000263.1 GCA_022837595.1 Propionibacterium sp. | reverse complement strand
AATCGAGAGCTTGGCTCGAATCTCCTCGGCGAGCGTCAGCCCCCGAGCGCGGGCGAGATCGGTCTCCTCGACCGGCAGTTCCCGCGCCAGGTCAAGCACATCGTCGTAATGGTCTGCTACCGACTTCATCCTGGCTCTTCTTCTCTTGGACTCAATTGATGATCGCCATCATCAGTATCGCGCCATCGTCGTGTCGATGCTCGACCACCATGCTTTGATGCCACCGTCCACGCTGATGGCGTTCAGCCCGGTATCGGCGAGAGCCTGCGCTGCTCGCGACGAACGGGTACCGGCCAAACAGTAGACGTAGACGGGTCCCGGTTCCAAAGTCGCCGCCGCAGCCGACGGATCGTCCAGCAATCGGTCGAGTGGCAAATGGATGGCTCCATTGATGCGATTGACCGCCCATTCATCGTCCTCGCGCACGTCGAGCAGTGTGAATCGTGCTCGACCCGCCGCTCGGGCATCGAGCAGATCACGCAACTGCCCAACGTCGATACTCGCGGTCTTCGGTACCAGCGTGCATGCTCCGACCAATGCCGCCCCCTGTAAGGGCTCCGGACGATCAGCAGAGCCGGTCAATTTGAGCGTGTCATAGCTAGCATGTGCCGTATCCACCAGTAAGACACGGCCGAGCAGCGATTCGCCGGTTCCGGTGAGCAGCTTGATCGCCTCACCTGCCATGATCGAACCGACTTGTCCGCAAAGTAGCCCGAAGACCCCGGCCTCTCCGCAGCTTGGTGTGCTGCCCGGTGGCGGTGGCGCGGGGAACAGATCGCGAAGGCAGACACCAGGATCAGGGACGCCGTGGGCACGAGCCCGATCCCCCGTCCAGAAGACGGAGACCTGGGCGGTGAAACGAAGGATGGATCCCCAAACCTCTGGCACAGATAGCCGCGAGCAGGCTGCGTCCACGGTGTATCGGGTGAGGAAATTATCGGTACCGTCAAGCACGACGTCGTAGTCAGCGATGGTTTGAGTGGCGTTCGCCTCGGTGAGGCGGTAGCGATGCTCGATCACCTGGATATCCGGATTGAGTTCGTGCACTGCGCGCGCAGCGCTGGTCGTCTTCGGAATACCCACTGAGGCGGTGGAG
>JALHFX010000262.1 GCA_022837595.1 Propionibacterium sp. | reverse complement strand
CATTATAGAATCGGGAATTGATATGCCCAACGTGAATACCATTATCGTTATCAACGCGCAGAACTTCGGATTGAGCGACCTCCATCAACTCCGCGGACGTGTGGGACGAAGCAACCGCAAGGCATTCTGTTACCTGATGGCTCCGCCGCTCTACACACTCAGCACCGATTCCCGCCGGCGGTTACAGGCGATTGAGAATTTCTCCGAGTTGGGCAGCGGCATTCACATTGCGATGCAGGATTTGGATATCCGGGGTGCCGGTAACCTGCTGGGTGCGGAACAGAGTGGATTTATTGCCGACCTGGGATACGAAACGTATCAAAAAATCTTGGCTGAAGCCGTACAGGAGCTGCGTAAGGAGGAATTTACCGGGCTCTATCGTGAGCAACAGGCACTGAAAGCCGAAAGGGAGGAGGATTTTGTGGACGATGTTACCGTGGAGAGCGATTTGGAACTGATGTTTCCGGTATCCTATATCCCCAACGATGCCGAACGTGTAGCCATGTATCGCGAGTTGGACAATATGGAGTCCGAAACACAAATCCTGGATTTCACCAAACGGATAGAGGACCGTTTCGGTAAAATCCCCGCACAAGGCAAGGAGCTGATCCGTATTGTACGGCTTCGCCGCCTCGCCAAATCACTCGGCATCGAAAAGATTTTCCTCAAAACCGGCCGGATGTCCCTCTTCCTCGTTTCCGACACCGAATCTCCCTACTATCAGTCTCCGGCTTTCGATAAATTATTGAACTTCATCCAAACGCATCCGAGGGATTGCCAATTACGGGAAGCCGGCAAAAAACGTTCGGTAATCATCCGAAATATAAAAACTGTTGAGGCTGCTATAACCGTATTGGAAGAGGTTAATACAACCCTTCAATAGAAAGGTACCTTTCTCCCGTATCGTAATTGAACGTCAATATCCGCTTGTTTCCGGTAAGCTGTGGTATTTTCTGTGCCACAGCAGCTAAGGCTGCCCCAGTAGAGATACCACCGAGGATACCTTCTTCCCGCGCCAATTTGCGGGCGTAGGCATAGGCATCTTCATTGGAAACTTTTATAACGCCGTCGAGCACGTTCAAATCCAACGTATCGGGG
>JALHFX010000261.1 GCA_022837595.1 Propionibacterium sp. | reverse complement strand
CAGTCACGATGTCTTCGAAGCCGGCCTTCGCAGCGTCGGGCATCGTCAGCTGCCCACCCAGGCGGATAACCATGTCGCCGCCGAGTGTGTTGGCGCCGTAGTTCGTCGTCCCCGAGTCGAGGAATTCGAGAATGGCGACGCTCGGGGCGTCCTGGCCCTCTGCGGCGGTCAGGGTTTGGTCGATTTCATTCTGCATCTGGTCGACCAACGCCTGAGCCTTGTCCTCGACGTTGAAGATCTTGCCGATATTCAGAATGTCATTGAATTCGTTCTCGATGGTGCGGGGATGATCACCGCGACGGGTGTTGGTGTTGATATAGGTGTTGGTGCCCTTGGCCTGCCAACTGTCCACATCGCCGAGTTTCTCCGGACCGAAGAAAGAACTCCAGGTGAAGACGAAGTCCGGTTCTAACAGAGTTACGGTCTCCTTGTCTGGGGCGAAGACACTGTCTTGGTAATTCATCTTGTCCAAACCGGCTTGCCACTCCGGCTTGATCTCATTGTCCAGCCCGTACGAAGCAGCAACGTGGTCTTCGAGCCCGAGAGCGATCATGGTCTCGATGCTTCCCTGATAGACCGCCAATACCTTCTGCGGCGCGGCTTCGAATGTCTCGTGGATTTCGTCGCCGGCATAGTTCCAGTTGGTGATGGTCACGGGGTAATGCGAGGAATCCGCGGACACACTGGCAGTCGAATCACTGGTCGGCGAGGCGGTCGGCTGCGGGCTCGAGCAGCCCGCGAAGAATAGCGCGAGTATCAAGATCAAAACGGGACTACTGAGCTTTTTCACCATGAGTGCCTCCGGTGGGTTGGATTGGGGCGGTCGACCCCGCGTCATAAAAGATGACGTCACAACCCGATTCAAAGACGAGGAGCCTTCACCGTGGACGCTGAGCCCCTCGAGGCCAGTGACTTTGATGAGAACCCGCTCCGTAATTACAGCAGCGGTCCTGTATGGGAATCACACCCATTTCCTGCATCCGGTTTCCCGGATGCAAAGTTCCGCCATGATCGTTTGTAGTTGTCAAGCTGGCTTGATGTTAGCACGCAGATGCGACCGGAATTGCCCCAGGATCCCCTGCTGCTGGGGGCTTTTGTCGGTCTGTGAAACAGATGATCGGGGCAGCTGTGGAATTCAACGAAAAGCTTCCGGCGAGGACAATTGCCCCTCGGTCCCGAAGCTGTCAGGCTTGAAATTGGCCGCAAGACGGCATCTCGGGAGGAGAACGCGATGAAGACCCCCTACGGCGCGTGGCGTGCCAGTTATGTGCATGGCCGCTGGACGGTCCTGAGCGGGCCGA
>JALHFX010000109.1 GCA_022837595.1 Propionibacterium sp. | reverse complement strand
CACATCATGCACGCTGGCGACATGATCTATCTGGCACCTGGCGCTCCTCATGCCCTGACCGCAATCACCCCCTGTCGGTTGCAGCTGGTCATGGTGGATCCCAAGCCAGAGGCCTGAAAAGGGTTCACGTACGGCGTCCACGTACGGGCATCCGACACAAGCCCACCACTAATCCGACCACCAGCTGCGGGAAAGAGACGACCACATGACTGAAACAGATTATTCACAGCAGACCGGAGGCCCTACGACTTCCGAGGAACACCGTGCGCCGGGCCACTGGCTGCTGGCAAAGATGGGCAAACGCGTGCTGCGCCCGGGTGGCATCGAATTGACTCGCCGCCTCTTGGCTGCCCTCACCATCGGCTCCCGAACTCGGCCCCGGCATCGGTCGAACCGCACAACTGGTGCTTGAGGGCAGTTACGCCACCTACACCGGTGTCGATCCCAATGCGGACGCCCGGACGCAGATCGCCGCAGTGCTCGATGGCCATCACGACGCATCGGTGCAAGAAGGCGATGCACGTGCCAATGGGCTGGCGGATGGCTGCGCCGACGTGGTGATCTCCGAGGCGATGCTCACGATGCAATCGGCCGCCGACAAGGCGCGAATCGCTCAAGAGGTCTTCCGTACGCTGACCCCGGGCGGACGCTGGGGCATGCATGAACTTTCGTTAAAGCCCGATGATGTGGATGAATCCGTGATCGATCAGGTGTCCAAGGCCTTATCCCGCACCATCAAGGTGGGGGCTCGTCCGCTCACGACGAAGGCGTGGACCGAGTTGGTCACCGAGGCCGGCTTCGAGGTCGAATGGACCAGCCACAACCCGATGAAGCTGATCGACCCGAGCCGTATCATCGCGGACGAAGGTTTGGCCGGCGCGTTGCGCTTCTTCAATAACGTGCGTCGCAATCCCGAAGCCAGAAAACGGATCCTGGCGATGCGCAAAGTCTTCCACACGAACCAGGATCACTTGGAGGCGGTGGCATTGGTAGCTCGCAAACCCGTGGGCGGCACTACCCCACCAGCCGACCAGACGTAGGAAGGCAGGAAGCTCGAACTCGGCACCCGCCCCCACCCGCAGCGACCACCCGAAACACCCGCCCCCACCCGCAGCGGCTACTGAAATGCTCAGCGGCTACCGAAATTTCGGTAGCCGCTGAGCATTTCAGTAGCCGCTGTCAGATCGTGGAGGCTTTTCGGAGGCTTTTCGGAAGCTTTCGGTAGCTGCGGAGGGTGCTGCTGCCGTCAACGCTAGTCTTTTCCGCGCTTGTCCTTACTGGATTCCCCGGTCGCCAAGGCCGCAACGAAGGCCTCCTGAGGCACCTCGACGCGCCCGACCACCTTCATCCGCTTCTTGCCTTCCTTCTGCTTCTCCAAGAGCTTGCGTTTACGCGTGATATCTCCGCCATAGCATTTGGCCAGCACATCCTTACGCATGGCGCGAATGGTCTCGCGGGCGATCACGCGTGCCCCGATGGCGGCCTGCACCGGAACCTCGAACTGCTGGCGCGGAATGAGTTCCTTGAGTTTGCGAGCCATCGCCAACCCGTAGGCATAGGCCTTGTCCTTGTGGACGATGGAGCTGAAGGCATCCACGGGCTCGCCGTTCAGCAGGATGTCGACCTTGACGAGGTCGGCCACCTGAGTGCCGGCTTCGTCGTAATCCAGCGATGCGTAGCCGCGCGTCCGCGATTTCAACGCGTCGAAGAAATCGAAGACGATCTCGGCCAGTGGCAACTCATAGCGCAACTCGACACGATCCTCGGAGAGGTAATCGAGCCCCAGCTGGATACCGCGTCGGGTTTGGCAAAGCTCCATGATCGTTCCGATGAATTCCGCCGGCGTCAGGATCGTGGCTTTGACGATTGGTTCATGTACTTCGGCGATCTTGCCCTCGGGGAACTCCGATGGGTTCGTCACCTCATGCTCACTGCCGTCTTCCATCACCACGTGATAGTTCACGTTGGGCGCGGTACTGATCAGGTCGAGGTTGAACTCGCGCTCCAGCCGCTCCCGCACGATCTCCATGTGCAGCAGACCGAGGAAACCGACCCGGAAACCGAAACCCAGGGCTGCCGAGGTCTCCGGCTCGTAGGTTAGAGCAGCATCGTTGAGCTGCAGCTTTTCCAGTGCCTCTCGAAGCTCCGGGAAGTCGTCACCGTCGATCGGATAGATACCGGCGAAGACCATCGGGTTCGGGTTGCGGTAGCCGGCCAACATCTGGGTGGCCGGCTTGCCGGATAGGGTCACGGTGTCACCGACTCGCGACTGCCGTACGTCCTTCACCCCGCTGATCAGGTAGCCGACCTCACCGACTCCCAGTCCGGACGATTTCACCGGCTCCGGGGAGATCACTCCCACCTCGAGCACCTCATGGTTTGCTTGGGTCGCCATCATCAAGATGCGTTCGCGATTCCTGATCTCACCATCGACGACCCGAATATAGGTGACGACACCGCGATAAGCGTCATAGACCGAATCAAAGATCAGTGCACGAGCAGGAGCACCCGGATCGCCGATCGGAGCAGGTACGTGGGCAACGATCTGGTCGAGCAACTCGGCGACGCCCTCACCGGTCTTCGCGCTGACCCTGAGCACCTCATCGGTGTCGCATCCGAGAATGGACGCGATTTCGCGAGCGAACTTCTTGGGCTGGGCGCCCGGCAGATCGATCTTGTTGAGGACCGGAATGATCGCGAGATCTGCCTCCAACGCGAGGTAGAGGTTGGCGAGAGTCTGCGCCTCAATACCCTGGGCCGCGTCCACCAAGAGCAGTGCACCCTCGCAGGCAGCAAGAGATCGAGAGACCTCATAGGTGAAGTCGACGTGTCCGGGGGTATCGATCATGTTGAGCACATAATCGGTGCCATCGCTCACCCAAGGCATCCGCACCGCTTGGGACTTGATGGTGATACCGCGCTCACGCTCGATGTCCATCCGGTCGAGATACTGGGCACGCATCGCCCGCTCGTCCACCACCCCCGTAAGTTGCAGCATACGATCGGCCAGAGTCGACTTGCCGTGGTCGATATGAGCAATGATGCTGAAGTTTCGGATGATGGCCGGGTCAGTGTGGCCAGGTGCAATTGCAGGCATTCTTTCCAGTCGTGATTGTCGAGAGCCGTGGACGCGATCAGCGCCATCGTCCATCCTCCCACGCCCAGGTCACAGTCCCAACTCGTTACCTTCGCTGCATTGCGGTGAAGACAACAACGCGGCTCGACGAGCAAGCACGTCAGACGCGCAGGGCCACGCCTACCGGCGGCCCCTCCTGAACCCCACGAAACCCAGGACGCTACCTATGCTGACCAGAGCAGCTCCGGCGACGCGAGCGACCAGCCCGACCAGCCACCAGCCGTAGGCGTTCAGCAACATGCCGCGGATCGCGTTGCCCATGAAAAAGTTCTCTGAACGCAACTGCTGCAGCTGGCTGATTTTGCGTGCCAGCTCGTAGTCGGTCTCGGGATCTTGGATCTCCATACGGGCCAATCCAGCAATCTCACCGGGCCCCATCTCGGGATGATCCTGTTTGAGCTCGGCCTTCAATTCGTCGGTGAGTTCGCTGGCGAGATCTCCGACTCCGGCATAGGTGGCCCGATCGGCAGGTACCCCGGCGCGATCGGCCGCCACCTTCATATGAGCAAGCACATAATTGTCCGCATAGATCCGGGCCTGTGGCCCGTTGCTCAGTGTTTCTCCCGCATGCGGGGCCAGCTGCTCCGCATCCTCGGGTTCGATGAGTCCGATCTTCAGCTCACGAGCGATGACCTTCGACTCGGGAATGGTGATGTCTTCGGAAGCGAGCTGATCAGCGACGAATCGATGCGCGAACGATCCACCGACCATTGCACCGACCCCGATCGCGGGCAGTACTATCCCGAAGACCCTGGACATTGCCTTATAAGCGGATTCTGCCATGGCTCCTCAGCTCGACGTACGACGCCTCTCAGGCATTCTAGGGGAAGTCTAAGGGGATACGTCAGCGGGCTGACATATCCCCTTACGATGCACAGTCGAGCGCAGGGTTCCCTTTGCCGCTCAGGCGCCGGTCGCTGCGTTTTGCGCAGTTGTTCTCCTCCATACAAAACCAAACACGAAAAGCGCGACACCGATGACGATCATCGCCCAGCCGGCGGCCTGCGCGATCGTACCGACCAACCACCAGCCATATGCATTAAGCAGCATGCCCCGCAGAGTGTTGCCGTCCAGGAAGGTGTCCATCCGCAGAGTCTGTAGTGCAGCAGCCTGTTGTGCGTCCTGGTAGGTGGTCTCCGGATTAGCGATCTCGGCTGCGGCCTGGGCGGCAATCTGGGCGTCAGTGGCATCTGCGTTCTGGGGCAGGGCCTTCAGTTCGGTCTTGAGATCATTGGTGTATTGAGTGACCAGCGCACCGATAGCGCTGTAGTTGGCCTGGTCGTCGGGCACTCCCGCAGCCTTTGCCGCCGCGGCCATGTGGGCATGGATGTAGTGATTGGCGAACGTCTCAGCCTGCGGGCCGGTGGTCATCTCTTGGCCTGCGAACTTGCGCAGCGCTACTGCGTCGTCCTGGCCGATACGTCCGGCGGCCAGTTGGGCGTCGATACTCTCTTCGGTGGCCATGGTGATCGCTTGATCGGCCAGCTGATCGCTCACGTAACGGTGCGCGAAGCTCCCGCCGATCAGCGCCGCCACACCGATCACTACGAGGACCGCCCCGACGATCTTCGACAGGGTCTTGTAAACCTGAGTCGCCATCACTACTTCCTTTTCTCCAGATACGTCATCGTCGCCATGAGGTACCAAGGTCGGGGTCGTCCGATGGAAGCTCGGAGGTCCGGAATGAGCACGCTCACTGACGTTCTATAGTTTCACAATAAACTATTGAAACTGAAACTATATCGATCGTCCGGACTCATCAACGAGATTGACTGCCGACCTTCACCAGGCGCTAAGCGCGTGGCGACCGTCGACGGCTTGAGCGCCATCGGATGCTTGTGGTAGCGTGATCAGTCGCGCGTTCAACCAGGCGTCAGCCCGATGGCGTGCTACCCAGTCAAACCATCGACTCAAAGAGGCTCACCAAGTGGCGAACATCAAGTCGCAGAAGAAGCGTATCGGCACCAACGCCAAGGCAACTGCCCGCAATAAGGCTACAAAGTCGGCACTGCGCACCCACATTCGTAAATTCCGCGAGGCCGCCGCGGCCGGCGATGTCGAGAAGGCCCAGGAATACGCGAAGATCGCAAATCGTGCTCTCGACAAGGCTGCCTCCAAAGGCGTGATTCACAAGAACCAGGCAGCCAACCGGAAGTCCGCGATCTCGTCGCGCGCCGCAGCTCTCTGAGTTACGCCAGTTCTGGCTGGCTTTTCAATAAGCGCTCTGACCCAGCTGGGTGGTCAGGGCGCTTGTCGTCTTGGATCGGTGAGCCCGAAATCGACGGTATCTGAAAGCGGATCGCGTCTAGCGTTGACGCTAGGATTGGCGGGCTTTGTCGATGATCAGGAGCATCTGTTCAAGCGCGAACCCAGGATCGGCCGCTGCACCCTTCACCTGTTCATCTGCACGGGCCACCGCACGGATCGCGAGCGAGACGCCCTTTGGCCCCCAATCCCGAGATAGCCTCGCGAGTTCCTTCAGCTTCCATGGCGGCACCCCCACCTGGCGGGCCAGGTCATTTTGCGGCATCCTCGCAGAGCGCAGTTCGATGTATTTACCCAGCCCGCGCAGCGAGCCCGCCAAAGCACTGGTCACCAGCACCGGCGCCACCCCTGTCGACAACGCCCAGCGAAGTTTCTCCAGAGCAGCCCCCGGACGCCCGGCCAGTGCATCGTCTGCCACGGCGAAGCCTGTCACTTCGGCTCGTCCGGCGAAATAGCGGCGCACCATCGAGGCACTCAGTTGCTCGCCCTGATAGTCAGATGCCAACTGCCGGAGTGCCCCGGTCAACGATCTCAAATCGGTTCCGACGGCGTCGATAAGATCCTGAGAGGCCTGCGTATCCATGCTCATCCGCAACGACCGGGCCTCTGCCGCGACAAACTTGGGAAGCTCCCACGCCCTGATCGGATCAGCTGCGATGCATGAAACTTTCGCCTTCTTGAGTGCGTCGATCAGACCTCTACCCTTGGCTCCACCGCCGTGCACGAGCGTCAAGCTGAGTTCGGGAAAAGGATCCAACGCGATTTGTTTCACCAGCGGCAGCGACTGCTCTGGCAGGCTCGCGAGATCGTCAACCACCACGATGACCCAAGATGCGAAGAGGCTGCCGCCGGTCAGATCAGCGAAGCGGCCGTCTCCCAAGTCGCCGGCATGGATCTGTGTCAGCTCGGCATCCGGGTGCTCGCGTTGGGCTTGGGCCACCCGGCCGGCCACGGCTCGTTCTGCAATCAGGGGCTCAGAGCCCTGGATGAGCACAGTGTTTCCGAAGACCGATGAGGCTGCCACAGCTCCATCGTGCCACCTCCTGCAGACAGACTGCTGGCTGAGGGCGCATGGCAACCAATGGCAAGATGCCCATTGTAGTGGCTTGGCTGATCGCTTCCCGTCTACAGTCTTGATCAGGATGACCTTTGAGGAGATAGCATGACGATCGGGAAATATTCCCTCGGCACTGGTGACCGCTTCGGCAAAGAAGGCGCTGCACAGGTCGCTGCGTTCGAAAAGATCAAGGCAGACGGAGTCGAGGTCGACATCGTCTGGAATAAGTCCAACCGCGAGCACACCATCATCGGAACCTCGCCGGCCGATCAGCGCAAGGCAGCTGAGGACGCTGTCGCCGCGACGGGCTGGCAGGGCGACTACTATGTCGACGCTGACCACATCAACATGACAAATGCCGATTGGTTCATTGACGCTTGCGACTTCTTCACCATCGATATCACCGATCTCATCGGGAAAGCGACCACCGAAGAGAACACAGCAGCTTTCCTGGAGCGCGTCCAACCACTGCTGGGCGCCCATGAGATCCCAGGGCTGGATGCTCCGATCGTGGTTACCGAGGAGGTCCTCGAGAAGCTTGCGAACCGCTACCTGTTCGGTCTTGAGGATGCCAAGCGCCTCTACGATCGCGTTCTCGAACGGGGCGGCACGATCCGCCACCTCGAGCTGGCTATGGACGAATCACCTGAGCGTCAGGGCCCGGCCGATCTGCTGGTAGTTCTGTCTGAGGTCGCCTTCAAGCAACTGCCGATCGATACCGTGGCAGTCAAGTTTGTCGGTCGTTTCAACAAGGGCGTCGACTACGTCGGCGATGTCGATGAGTTCTTGGCCGAGTTCCGCGCCGATGTCGCGGTGATTCAGTACGCGATCAAGAAGTTTGGCCTGCGCGAGAACCTCAAGCTTTCGGTGCACACAGGTTCCGACAAGTTCTCGATTTACCCTGGCATGGGGCAAATCATTCGCGAACTCGACACAGGTTTGCATCTGAAGACTGCCGGCACCACGTGGCTCGAGGAGCTCATCGGACTGGCCGAAGGCGGCGGCGAGGGCTTGGTGATCGCCAAGGAGATCTACCGTAACGCTTTCGACATGCTCGAGGAGCTGACTGCACCGTACGCCGATGTGATCGATATCGATCCGGATGGTCTGCCAACTCCCGATGAGGTAGACGGCTGGACCGGCAAGCAGTTCGCCGATGCGCTGCGTCATGACCAGGCGAACCCGGATTACAACCTCAACCTGCGTCAGCTGTTGCATGTCTCGTTCAAGCTCGCCGCTGCGATGGGCGATCGCTACCTGAACGCGCTGGATGAGCACCGCGAGGACGTTGCACGCAACGTGACCGAGAACCTTTACGAGCGTCACCTGAAGCCGCTGTTCACAGCCTGATCACAGCTGTTTGTATAGCAGACACGCTGACGTGTGTGTTCCTGGATCATTCCAGGAACACACACGTCACATTTGAGCGCCGATCACCGCTGCGTCATTACCTTTGTGCCGTCTTCCGAGACAGCAATCGCGCCTTGTTCGTCGGTCCGAAATACCAAGGCCCCGCTAGTCTGCAGCATCTTCAGCGCCGAGCTTGCCGGATGGCCATAGCCGTTCCTCTCGCCAACTTGGATCAAGGCGATGCGCGATTGGACGGCCGCGATGAACTCCGGGTCTTGTCGCGGTGAACCGTGATGCGGAACGACCAGCACATCGGCCCGCAGATCGGCGCCAGAGGCCACGACCGCCTGCTGCCCGGCCACTTCCAGGTCACCGGTGACCAGGATCCGTAGCTCAGGCGTCTCGATCAGGCCGACGACAGAGGCGTCGTTCTCACCCGGCTCCTCACCGATCCCGGATCGCTCCACGGTCTTCGTTGATCTGTTGGCGGGGCCAGCGGCCAGTGTCGTCCATCTCAGCGAGCCAACCTCAACAGTGTCGCCCGGTCTGGTCCGAATAGGCTCGGGCAGGCCATTCAGTTTTGAGCTGTCCGGCGCATCCGAGCCGACGAGCACCATGCCAATGGGTACCCGATCGATGACCGCCGCAAGGCCATCAACGTGGTCAGCATGCGAATGCGTCAACACCAGTATGGGGATCTCCCGAATACCGGAGGCCGACAAGCAGGTTCGCAGTGCTTCGGGCTCGGGCCCGGTATCCACGAGTATCGCCTGACCGGGAGCCGTCCGGATCAGTTGTGCGCCGCCTTGCCCTACATCACAGGCGATCACCGCCCACTCCCCCGGCCAACCCGACTGCGGTGGAGCCCGGACGGCAGCCAGTACTAGAACCAGAGCCAGCCCCGCTGACAACATCCGACTCGGCAGGATTCTGGGTATCACGAGAGCCGCTATCACCCCGCACCCGAGTCCGAGCAGTACCAGGCTCAATGGCGTGCTGCGCCAGGTCCACGCTGCGGCAGGGGCGGATGCTGCCAGTCGAGCGACGAGAACGATCGGTTGGACGCACCAGCCAGCAGCCCAGCCGACTACCGAGCCCAGACCAGGCCATATCAGCCAGGCCAGTCCCGCAGCCAGCCCAAGAATGGTAACCGGACCGACGAAAGGCCCGGCGAAGAGGTTCGCCGCTAGCCCGACCATGCTGACCTGGCCGGATAACGCTGTGACGATCGGTTGCGTAGCGAGCTGTGCAGCCAGTGGCACGGCCAG
>JALHFX010000022.1 GCA_022837595.1 Propionibacterium sp. | reverse complement strand
ATGTCCTCGCGAGTGAGCAGCCGCAACTCGTCAACGGTAGGAGCGGAACTCTCACGCAGCCGCCATGCTTGATGGCTGATCCCGGCCTCCAGAACATTGCGGCAGTAGCGTCCGTTGCCGAATGTCTCGTCACGCACCTGACGGGCCAAATCGAACTCGAATGCGGCAAGCGCCCCGGGCCCCAGATCGTAATCGGATTTCGCGACCATCTGCTGGAAGATCTCGATCAGCTCCGCATCGGTGTAGTTCGCGAACTGGATCTCGGTGCGGAAACGGCTCGTCAGACCCGGGTTCCCGGCGATGAAAGTGGCCATCGGTCCGGGATAGCCCGCCACGATAACGACGAGATCATCGCGGTTATCCTCCATCTCCTTCACCAGCGTGTTGATTGATTCCTCTCCGTACTGGTCCCCCGCCAGCGAGTAGGCCTCGTCGATGAACAGCACCCCGCCGAGGGCGGAGGCGACGACCTCGGCCGTCTTGGTCGCGGTCTGACCGAGGTAGCCCGCGACCAACTCGGAACGGTCGACCTCGATGAGTTGTCCCTTGCTCAGCAGCCCACTCGCCTTGTAGATGCCCGCGACCAGCCGCGCGACCGTCGTTTTACCGGTACCCGGGTTACCAACGAAGACCAGATGTCTGGTGATGGTCGGGACCTTCAGGCCGGCCTGGGCACGCAGCGCTTGGACGTGCAGCACGGCCGCCTGCCGCTTGATCTCGCTCTTGACCTGCCTGAGTCCGATCAACTCGTCCAATTCGGCAAGCAGCTCCTCGACACTTCGTTCGGGCGTACTCGGCTCCTCGGCTTCAGCTCCGGGCTCCCCCGGCGTGGAGACGGCTTCGCCGAGCGCTGACGACTCCGCCACGGCGCCGGCCCCCGGTTGAACCGAACCGGGCGGCAGAGCGTCACCCGAAACGCCTCCGGGCAGTGGCAGACCGGGGATCGCGGTATCCGAGGTCTCGAGTCGGTTGGACGACTGGATCACCGGCGAGGCGCGCATCTGCTCGATCCTGGCCTGGTTGAGGCGCATCTGCTCGAGTACCGATTCGAAGGCTTGATTGCCCACCTCGGTGAAATCATCCATAGCCTGGAGCCGGTCTTGGGAGGTCTGCAATTTGGCCAAGAGATCCAGGTTCAGCCCACCTGTCTCGGCAGCACCGGTTGGCGATGGCGCTGACTCGCGATGCACCTGCCCGGCACCGGGCAGAGCGCGCTGTTGGGCTGCTGAGGCGGAGGCCGCTAGTCCGGCAACCTGAGGTGTCGGCTGCCCGAGCGTGCACGCGGCCGCGATTACGTCGACCAGCGCCGTCAGATAGCGCTGAGCATCACTGACCGATACATTGCCCAGCCGGCTCATCAAGGGCGTGGGCCCAGCACGCCAGCGTCGGCCTTTGGAAACCGCCGCGAAGAACTCTTTAGGATCGGGTGCGCGTCCGAGTTCGCCTGCCCAGTCGAGATAAGCCCCGACCGACGGCTCGCAGACAGCAGCCGCGATTTGTTCGCCCTCGACCCGAGCTGCTTCGGGATCAAGACCCGCGGTCTCAGCCACCGTCGCCAGCTCATCCAGGGCACTGCGTAGGGTCTTGCTCGTCATTGTCGCTCCATCGAAGTCAGCAGCCAGAGATCCGATCAGCCGACTGCTCCTTGGTTGGGTCTGGTGGCCTCGCCATGCTCTTCAACCTAGCAGCACACGGCCAAGCTCCGAACATGGGTTTTGGGATAGATCGACACGTTGTATACGTCGCGATGACTCCTTATATACGCCATATCCCCGGAGAGCCGATTACGCGGCCGAGATGACTCTCGCACCACAACCTCCGGGATCAAACCAGCCGCCTGCTTCACTGTATTACCTCGAAATACTGACAGCATAATTACGCATATGCGTCCCACATTGGAATTAATTTCCGCATTTGCGGTTCGTCCAGCCTGTTTAGGTTTTCTGTCCCGGGTCACTAGACTGCGCTCATGGGCTATCTCGCCACTGTAATCACCTGTTCCGACCGTGCCACCGCGGACATCTACGAGGACCGTTCCGGAGCCGTCCTGCGGGCCGGCTTGAGAGCGCTGGGCTTCACGATGACGCCGCCGGTGATCCTGCCTGATGAACAAGACCAGATCGGCGCGGCGATCCTCGCGGCCGCAGAGGGGGGCTCGAGGGTGATACTGACCACCGGCGGCACCGGGGTCGGCCCACGAGATGTGACCGTGGAGGCGACGCGTCCATTGCTCGCCTACGAAATCCCCGGCATCGCAGAAGCGGTGCGCGCCAAAGGTTCAGCCAAAACTCCACTGGCTGCGCTGTCACGCGGCTTGGCCGGCGTGATCGATCGGGACGGACGCAGAGCTTTCATCTTCAACGCGCCCGGTTCGCGAGGTGGGGCACGTGATGCGCTGGATCTTCTCTCGCCGTTGCTGATTCATCTCGTCGAACAGCTGGATGGCGCCGACCACGATCTGAATCGTCCGGCCAGCGCCACCTAACGGTTGTTTCGTTCAGGGAGCTCGACGCTCCAGATCGACTGCCCCGATCAGCTCGGCTTCGGTGCACCCTTGCGAGCGTAGCGCCACCAGGTGATCGCGATACATCCGACTGCCCAGACAGCTCCGATCACGTAGAACAGTGTGGGGCTCATGATTGTCAGCCCGACGCCGAAGAGGAACGGACCGAATGCGGCAATCGCACTGGTCCAGCCGATCACGCCGCCGGCCTGGCGACGTTCGAAGATCATCGGCATCTGCTTGAAGGTAGACGCGTTGCCGATGCCTGAGAATAAGAAGATCGCCAGCATGCCCCACAGGAAGCGGTTGAATCCACCCTCCAAAGCGGCGGCACTCGACAGATCGGGGGTGAGCGCGGGGATGGTGAACAGAATCGAGCCGAGCACACCGACACCCGAGATCAGTGTCCAGATCGCACCACCCATTTTGTCGGTCAGCGGCGAGAAGAGCACTCGCGCACCGGCTCCGATGAGCGGGCCGAGGAAGACATACTTCACCGGGTCCGGGAGCGAGTACCCCTCGATGAGGATCGTCGCCGCCGTCCCCGCGCCCTCCACGATCTGAGTGTTGCCGGAACCGTAGAGGTCGGTCATCAGCAATCCGAACTGCGCCGCCAAACCGGAGAACGTGCCGAAGGTCATGATGTAGAGCAGCGTCATCCACCAGGTGTCCTGGTTACGGAAGATGTCGAACTGCTGTTTGATACTGGCCTTCACCGGCACCGATTTGAGCGCCAGGTACGCCCAGATGGCGCCGACGATGATCAGCGGAATATAGACCAGCGCCGAGTTCTGGTACCAGACGATCACCGGCTGCTGGCCCGCAGTCGACATGGTCTGGGAACCGAGGAAACCGAACATGCCGAAGGTGATCAGCCACGGGGTCAGCAACTGCACCAGTGAGACACCGAAGTTGCCGATACCGGCCTGCAAACCCAGTGCAGTGCCCTGCATACGCTTCGGGAAGAAGTACGAGGTCGAAGGCATGAACCCGGAGAAGGCGCCACCGCCGATACCCGACAAGAACGCCAACCCCATCAAGCGCCAGTAAGGCACATGCGGGTTGGTGACCTCGAACCCCCACCCGAGCACCGGCAGGATGAGCAGCAGCGTCGTCAACGTGACGAGCTTGCGGGTGCCAATCTTCGGTGGTAGCACCATCCAGACCAGGCGCAGCAGACCACCGGACAGGCCCGGCATCGCGGCCATCCAGTAGAGCTGCGACTTGGTGAAGGTGTAGCCCAAGGCGGACAGCTTCGGGATGATCGCACTGGGCAAGAACCAGGCGACGAAACACAGCGTCAAAGTGAACGTCGTGACAGTCAAGGTATGCCAGGCGAGCTTGCTATCCCACTTGGATTCGTCTTCCGGGTTCCAGGAGACCAGCCAGTCTCCCTTGGTTTCCAGTTTCGTGCTCATCTCTTGTTCTCCTCAAGGGGGCGTTCGATACTGCCAGCCAGTTCGGGTGATTTCTCATCCAGCATCCGGACGATCGTGACATGCATCCAGATGGCACAGATGGCCACCAGGATGAAAATACAGAAGAACGTGCTGCTCGGGAATCCCGACCAGGCCTTCGTGTAGGCGAACAGCGGGGGCAGGATGAACCCGCCCAGACCACCGAGCATTCCGACCAAACCGCCGACCGAGCCGACGTTGTCCGGAAAGTACTCGGGGATGTGCTTGAAGACAGCGGCTTTCCCGAAACCCATCGAGCAACCGAGCAAGAAGACCAGGATCACGAACCAGACCAGGTGCATCTGGTAATAGAGATGGGTGGTTTGGCTACCGTCCGGATGCACGATCGTAATGAAGCCATTGGGCATCATCAAGATGCCACTGGTCAACAGCATCATGCCGAAGCTGAGATACATGACGCGGCGGGCGCCGAAGCGATCACTCAGCCAGCCGCCGACCGGGCGCAGCAGCGAGGCCGGGAAGATGAAGGTCGCGGTCAGCAGGCCGGCGGCGGTAAGGCTCACCGCGAAGTTGTCGACGTAATACTTCGGCAGCCACGACGATAGTGCGACGTAGGCGCCGAAGACCGCCACGTAGTACAAGCTGAAGCGCCAGACCCGCACATTTCGCAGCGGAGCCAGCATCTCGGAGATCGGCCGCGATGCCCCGGGCGCACGGTCGACACGGGGCACGATCAGCCAGGTCGCTATACCCGCCAAGATCAATAGGAAGGCGTAGATGACGGGGATCAGCCGCCAACCACCATGGATGCCAAGGAAGTAGGTGCTGCCCGCGGTGGCAGCGATCAGTGGCGGACCGATGAACTTCGTCACCGAGGCGCCAACGTTGCCAGCCCCGAAGACCCCCAAGGCTAGGCCCTGGCGGTCCTGGCCGAACCAGGACGAGTTCCACGCAGTGCCCACGGAGAAAAGGTTGCCCGCGAAACCCACCAGGAATGCGAGGAGGAGCAGCCAGTGATAGCTGTGGGTGAAGCTGACCAGGTAGGCCGGGATCGCCGTCACGAAGAGCATGAAAAGCGTGACTTTGCGACCGCCGATGCGGTCGGCCAAGATACCTGCCGGCAGCCGCCACATGGAGCCGTTGAGAACCGCAACGGCGGAGATCCAGGAGAGCTGTTGGTCGCTGATCCCGAGTTCTTTCTGAATGGGGATGCCGAGGATACCGAACATCATCCACACCGCGAACATCAGCGTGAACGAGACGGTGGACATGGCCATCACGCGGCCCGCGCCCTTCGCAGTGTCGTGCGTTGGCGCGACCTCAATGAGGTTCTTGGTCAATATCGGTGCTTTCTACTCGCTCAACCTCAGCTGTTCTCAGCGGCGTCCACGCGCGTTGTCCGGTGTGCCCACCGGATCCCAACCGCGGCCACGGGCCGTGCGCGAAAGGGTCTTCCCATCGCCTCGGGAACGATAGACGATATAAGGACGGAAGAGGTAGTGCAGCGGAGCCGTGAAGGAGTGCACTAAACGCGTGAACGGGAGTATCGCGAACAAGGTCAGCCCCATCAGTACATGCACCTTGAATTGCCACGTCGCAGCCTGCATTGCCGCAACATCGGGGTGAAACATGAGCAGCGAGCGGAACCAGACCGACACCGTCTCGCGATAGTTGTGCTCTTCACCGCCCGGTCCGATGCCACCTGTCAGCGTGGCGACCAGACCGAGTCCGATCACCGTGGCGAGGACCAGATACATGATCTTGTCATTAGTGGTCGTGGCACGTAAGACCGCACCTTTGGTGCTGCGCCGCCAGAGCAGCAACACCAACCCCACCACGAGGCAGATGCCGGCGAAGCCGCCGCCAATGAGGGCACCCCTGTGGTAGTCATGGTTGTCAATGCCGAGCCAATTCGTCACCGCCATCGGAATCAGCAGTCCGACCAAATGTCCCATCAGCACCACGAGAATCGCAAAGTGGAAGAGTGGCGAAGCCACTTTCAGCACCTTGGACTCCAACAACTCCGAACTACGGGTCGTCCAGCCGAACTGATCATAGCGATAACGCCAGATCAGTCCGCTGATCAGCATGACCGCGACGGCATAAGGCAACGCGCCCCAAATCAGGAACTCCATGGCAACTCCTCGAAGCCTCTAGTGAGATCTGTACAGATCGCCGCTTCTCGCAGGCGTCTGTTCTTCGGGTCGATCAGTGGACAAGACATAGGGCTCCAACCCGACGGCCTCGACCGGCGGCCCACCGAGGAGCCGTTCAACCTCCGCCCGACTGGATGGGGACGGACCTCCGAGCGTCTGGCAGATCGCGGCAACGACGCCAGCATGCGGGAACCCATCGCTTTCCAGTGAGAGCCGCAGAAGTTCGAGCGAGGCACGATAGGTGTTCAGTAATCCGACACCTGCCGCGGGAGAACCCTTCGCCGCAAATTCCAACACCATCGGAAGATAGTCCGGTAGTTCCCCGGCCAGATCCACCAATAGTCCGGAGTCGCGGTAGGTCTGTTTGAAGGCGGCCAGAACCTCACCGCGACGACGCGTGTCGCCGTCTGTCCAGTACGTCAGATGGAGCGCGTGACGCCTCGACAGGTCGAACTCCTGCACATGCCACGACTGCGCGTCCAGCAACCGCATCGAACGCAAGTGGGTAATCGTCGGCGAGAAGTGCTCGCCGACGCCGGCCTCGGCAGCTGCTTGCTCGACCATCCCGAGCAGCTTGCGTTGCTTCTGGTCGGGATAGCTCAGCAGCACCGCCGCACCGGCATAGATGACCCGGTGCTTGCGTGGGATGCGGATCTGCGAGGTGATACTCACCGGGACGCCTCCGCTGCATCGCGCCTCGCCTTGGTTTCGGCGAAGCTCTCAAGCGCGATCGGTATCGGGCGTCCCGAACCCGATGCAAATGCGCCATTACCGCCGGCGCCCGGCCCACCCTCGAAATCGAGAGAGCAGGCCATCTCCTCCAAATTGTGGGCCTCAGCGACATGCGCTGTCGGAATCACATAACGCTCGTCATACTTGGCGATAGCCAGCAACCGGTACATCTGTTCCAGTGCCTCGGTAGACATTCCGACAGCTTCGGCCAGTTCCGGCTGGAGCGGGCGTCCCAGCGTCACATCGCGCATATAGGAACGCATCGCAGCCAGCTTCTGAAGCACGAGCCGGACTGTCTCGACATCACCTGCGGTGAAGAGCTCGGCAAGATACTCCAGCGGAATGCGCAGCGCGTCGATGGCACCGAAGAGATTACCGCCCGCCTCGGCATCATGTCCCTGCGACTTCAAGAGGTCGACTACCGGTGACAGCGGAGGGATGTACCAGACCATGGGCATGGTGCGGTACTCGGGGTGCAGCGGCAAAGCAACCTTGAAGTGCTTGATCAACGCGTAGACCGGTGAGCGTTGCGCAGCACTCAACCAGTCATCGGGTATGCCACTGGCGCGAGCATCGGCGATCACTTGCGGATCGGATGGGTCGAGCATCAGATCCAGCTGCGATTCATAGAGGTCCTGCTCGTCGGCCAATGCCGCCTTCGTGACTTTCTCCGGGTCGTAGAGGATGATGCCGAGATAGCGCAACCGCCCCACGCAGGTCTCCGAGCAGACCGTCGGCAGCCCGACCTCCAGCCGCGGATAACACATCGTGCACTTCTCTGCCTTGCCAGAGCGGTGGTTGAAGTAGATCTTCTTGTAGGGGCAGCCGGTGATGCACTGCCGCCAGCCGCGACAGCGATCCTGATCGACCAGCACGATCCCGTCCTCGCTGCGTTTGTAGATCGCTCCCGAGGGACACGAGGCCATGCAGGATGGGTTCAGACAGTGTTCGCAGATGCGCGGCACGAAGAACATGAATGACTTCTCGTACTCGAACTTGATCTGCTGATTCGCCTGCTCGCGCAGCTTCTTGACGATCGGGTCCTGGTCGCCGGTCTCTGCGATACCACCGAGTGCGTCGTCCCAGTTCGCCGAAGCCTTGATCGCCATGTCTTGGCCGGTGATCAAAGACTTCGGACGTGCCACCGGGAAATCGTCGCCCAGCGGCGCTGTGGTGAGCGTCTCGTAGTCGTAGGTCCACGGCTCGTAGTAATCGTCAATGCCCGGTTGGGTGGGCGAGGCGAAAATCGTCAGGAGTTTCTTGAAACGACCTCCCGAGCGCAGTTTCAGTCGTCCGGATTTGGTACGGATCCAGCCGCCCTGCCATTTCTCCTGGTCCTCATAACCCCGGGGATACCCCTGCCCGGGGCGAGTCTCGACATTATTGAACCAGACATATTCTGTGCCTGCCCTGTTCGTCCATGCCTGTTTGCAGGTCACCGAACAAGTGTGGCAGCCAATGCATTTGTCGAGGTTCATCACCATGGCCACCTGGGCCATCACTCGCCTGCCCATCAGTAGGTCACCTCCTGCGAACGGCGGCGCACGGTCGAAATGATGTCGCGTTGTACGCCGCTGGGGCCGATGTAATTGAATGCGTATGCCTGGTGCGCGTAACCACCAATCAGGTGGGTAGGCTTCAGCAAGATGCGGGTCACCGAGTTGTGGACACCGCCACGTCTGCCAGTCGTCTCCGACTTCGGCACCCCAGCCGTGCGTTCCTGGGCGTGTTGGACGTAGGCAATCCCGTCTGGCAGCTTCGGCGTCACGACCGCTCTCGCGACGAAGACGCCATTAGCGTTCGTCAACTCGATCCAGTCATTGTCTGCGACCCCGATTGACTTCGCGTCATTGACGCTCAACCAGGCCTGTGGGCCGCCGCGACCCAAGGTCATCATGAGGAGGTTGTCCTGATACTGCGAGTGGATCGACCACTTGTTGTGCACCGTCAGGTATCGCACGGTGATCGTCTTCGCACCGTCCGGGCCTAATTCTGGTTCGCCATACGCTTTGCTCATGTCGAGCGGTGGACGGTAGATCGGCAGCTGTTCGCCGGCATCAATCATCCAGTCATGGTCGAGGAAGAAGTGCATCCGGCCGGTCAGCGTATGCCATGGCTTGAGCCGCTCAGTATTGATGGTGAATGCCGCATATCGGCGCCCTCCGGTCTCCGAGCCGGACCATTCGGGCGAAGTGATCACCGACTGAGGGGCCTGTTGGGTCTGGACGAAGGTGATCCGTTTCTCCTCCGATCCCTCCGCTAGGTCGGCGATCCTGCGTCCGGTCTTCTTCTCCAGATCGCGGAAGCCCTGGGTAGCCAGCTCGCCATTGGTAGTACCGGAGAACATCAGAATCGCCTCCGCCATACGCGCGTCGGTGTTGATGGCCGGACGACCGGCAGCCGGACCGCTCGGATAAACCCCGTGAAGTTTGGCCAGTTGCTCGACCTGGTGTGAGACGTCATATTTGACGTTCTTCACGGTGAAACCGAGCTCGTCGGCAAGCGGACCGACGGTGCTGAGCTTGTCGAAGATGGCTGTGTAATCACGCTCGACCACGGCCAACACCGGCATATTCTTGCCAGGGATCGCGGGTACGTCGGTGCCGCGCCAGTCCGGCACGTGGCCGCCTGGCTGAGCGACTTGCCCCGGCGTATCATGCTGCAACGCCACCGCAACCAGATCCTTGCGGGTGTCCAATCGTCCCTTCGCCAGCCGGGAGATAGCCAGCGCCAGCTCGGAGAAGAACTCGTAATCGCTCTTGGCCTCCCATGGCGGGTCGATTGCGGGAGTGAAGGCATGCACATAGGGGTGCATGTCGGTGGTCGAGATATCGTATTTCTCATACCAGGTGGCCGCTGGGAAGATGAGATCGCTGACCAGTGTTGTGCTGGTCATTCGGAAATCTGCAGTGATCAGCAAATCCAGCTTGCCCTCAGGTGCCTCCTCATGCCAGGTGACCACCTCGGGGTGTTTATCTGCCGCGTACTGGTTGGGCAGCACATTGTTGTGGGTACCCAGCAGATGCTTGAGGAAGTACTCGCTGCCCTTGGCGGAGGAGCCGATGAGATTCGAACGCCACAAGACCATCGTCCGCGGCCAGTTCTGGGGTGCATCGATATCTTCGATGGCACTTCTGAGCTCCCCGGACTTGACCTTCGCCGCGACATACTCCTGCACCGAGGCAGCTTCGCCACGTTCGACCGCGGCTAGCGCCTCATCCGCCAGATCGAGCGGGTTCATGTCGAATTGTGGATAGAACGGCATCCAACCAAGCCTGTTAGACAACGCAACTGCATCCGCAGTGTGCAGACCATCTAGTGAACCGGTCGACAGCGGCGACCTCAGCTGGTCGGCGGAGAAACCGTCGGTGCGCCACTGGTCGGTGTGCATATACCAGTAGGCGGTACCGATCATGGTGCGCGGTGGACGCTGCCAGTCCATGGCATTGGCCATATTGAACCAGCCGGTCATCGGGCGAACCTTCTCCTGACCGACGTAGTGGGCCCACCCGCCGCCGTTCTTACCGATACATCCGGTCAACATCAGAAGGGCCGTGATCGCCCGGTAGGTGACATCCGCATGGAACCAGTGACAGACGCCAGCACCGATGATGATCATCGTGCGTCCCTTGGATTCAGCCGAGTTGGCCGCGAATTCCCGCGCAACACGGATGCATGCTTCAGCCGGGACCGAGGTGATCTCTTCCTGCCAGGCAGGCGTGTAGGGCGTTTCGATATCGTCATAACCGCTCGCCCAGCGTCCGGGCAGACCAGGTCGGCCGACACCGTACTGCGCAAGCATCAGGTCGAAGACCGTTGTGACGAGCTTGCCATCAATCACACGTGCGGGAACTCCGCGTTGGATGATACTGCCCTGCCCTCGTGGATCCTCGAAACACGGTAACGCGATCTCAACACCTTGCGAACCGTCAATATCCAGCAGCGACAAAGCCGGTCGCAGATCACCGAGGTCGAGATTCCAGTGTCCGGCACCGTCCTCGGAATAGCGGTAGCCCATCGATCCATTTGGCACCGCAGGGCCGCTGGTTGAGTCGTCCCACATCACTGTCTTGAAGGCGGCATCGCTGACATGCTTGTGGTCTTTGAGATCTGCTGCGGTCAGGAACTTGCCCGCCGTCAGACCATGTCCATCGGGATGCTCGACGAGAGTGACGAGCATCCCCAGATCGGTGTAATGCTTGACATAGTCGTCGAAATAGTCCACCTGTTTGTCGACGAAATTCTCCTTGAGGATGACATGACCCATTGCCATAGCCAGCGCCGCGTCGGTGCCGGCTTGGGCCGGTAGCCATTCGTCAGCGAATTTCACGTTGTCGGCATAGTCGGGGCTGACCGTGATCACCTTCGTGCCGCGGTATCGTACTTCGGCCATCCAGTGGGCATCCGGAGTGCGGGTCACCGGAACGTTGGAGCCCCACATCATGAGATAAGTCGCGTCCCACCAGTCGCCCGATTCGGGCACATCGGTCTGGTCACCGAAGATCTGCGGGCTGGCCACGGGGAGATCGGCGTACCAGTCGTAGAAGCTGGTCATGGCCGCACCCAACAAATGCGTGAAACGGGTGCCGATCGCGTGGCTGACAATACTCATCGCCGGAATCGGGGAGAACGAGACAAGCCGGTCCGGGCCGTATTCCTTGATCGTGTTGACGTAGCTGGCCGCCGCTATCTCGAGGGCTTCCTCCCAGGAGACACGGACCAGGCCTCCCTTGCCGCGGGCCCGCTGATAGCGACGGCGCTTCACGGGGTCGGTCGAGATCTCTAAGAATGCGGCCACCGGGTCGCCGAGCCGCGCCTTGGCTTCGCGGTAGAGCTCCAACAACTCCCCGCGCGCGTAGGGATAACGGACCCTGGTCGGCGAATAGCTGTACCAGGAGAAAGAGGCTCCGCGGGGGCAGCCACGCGGCTCATACTCTGGACGATCCGGCCCCGTGGATGGGTAGTCGGTCTGTTGAGACTCCCAGGTGATGATCCCGTCTTTGACATAGACCTTCCATGAGCACGACCCTGTGCAGTTGACCCCATGGGTTGAACGGACGATCTTGTCGTGGCTCCAGCGGTCGCGGTAGAAAATATCGCCCTGCCTACCACCTTTACGGAAGACCGCACGTTGATCGGCGGTCTCATCCCATTTTGTGAAGAAGCGGCCCAGTTTGAGCAGCGCTTCAGAAGCGGGCCCATCCAGTTCTGCGCGGTCATCCATGAAGCCAGTTTCGCACAAAGTATTTGGATTAACGACCCATAGAGACAAACCGTCGTAATCCATTCTAAATATTGGCCGCACCCACTATTTTCGCATCATTAGGCGTGTCTAAATCGAGGCTTATTGCCGACGCAACTGGCACCCGATGCAGACGGAGCGGGCTCAGCGTGCGGCGCACAGACGCGCCGCGAACACCACCCACATCACGCAATGCCTGACGGACCGCCCCGACGCGATACCGACCTGCCAGATACTGGGCCCACCCGTCACTGTCTTCCAAGACCACGCCGTCACGGCCCATCGGCGCCTCAGCCAAGATAGCGACGACCCTTGCAGGGGCAGCGAGATCCCCGGCCAGAATCACGACCTCATCGGCGTTGCGCACCGCCTCCAGCGCAGCGAACAGGCCCGCGACCGGGCCACCGAATGGTGGGTCCTCCACCACGAAGCTGACTCTCGAATCAGGACGCCAGTGCTGTGGTCGAGGCCCTGCAATCACCACCCGGTCACTCCAATTCAGGCCTGCTGCCACGGCCCGTTCCAGCAGGGTGCTGCCGTCGATGCGCAACCCGAGCTTGTCGGTGCCCATCCGCGTCGATCGACCGCCGCCGAGGACGACTGTGACTCGCGATCCTCGCCGCTCGTCTTCGGAACTGCGCATCGCCGCATTTTCTCCGATCACGCTCATCATCCCGGCTCAAGACACGAACCTCGCATCATCGAAGCCGTGGACTCGTGGTTGGTAAGCCTGTGCATGGGCTCATCTAGTGACGATATCCGAATCGCTGTGGTCTGCCCCGAAGACGACGTGAAGATCTTTCAACGATAGCGGTGGCTCGTGGGCGGCTATCGACCAATTCTCGAGAGGTACGTTCAAGCCAGCAGACCGCCGAGATCTCCGGACGACCTGAGCGCGAGAATCCGGAGTGTGAGAATAGTGTCGTGTCCCCCGAAGCTCTCAGCGCGCGCCCAAATGGCCTGGGACGAACGCGCGCCGAGGTACTGGACTTACTGGAGGCCAGCATCCGGGGGCTAACCGTCAACGAGGTGGCTGCCGCGTTGGGTTTGCATAAGAACTCTGCACGATTCCATTTGGCCGCACTGGTCGAAACCGGCCACGCCCGGCGCACCAGGTCGTCCGCGAGCGTTCACGGCCGGCCGCCACTCGAGTACCACGCTACTAATGAGGCACCTTCAGTAACAATCGGACATCTACTCGAACTGACTCAGTTACTGCTATGCGAGTTGGCGGCGACCAGCGCTAAGCCCTTCAAGCTCGCCGAGCAAGCCGGTCGCAGATGGGGCGAAAGCCTTGCAGAGCGCAATATTGCAGCCGAGGAGCCGAAACGTGATACCGCCCCAAGCGAGTCACTGGATCAGATCAGCCGCGGGCTGGCAAAGCAAGGTTTTGGATTGAACGTCCAGGACTCCGTGCTGTCTTTTATGCGCTGCCCGTTCCGCGCGACGATTCCTCCGGAACAGTTGCCCCTGGTCTGTGCGATCCATCAGGGGCTCTTAGAGGGTTTCGTTCGCGTCATCGACCCCGACCTGACAGTGGGGCAGCTGAGCATCGGCAACCGCGACTGCTGCGCCGCCATCGTCCGAAAGGCGCAACGCTCCCCCAGCCAGGACAGCTCAGCGATTAGCAGCTGATCAAAGATCCAACGGATTCTTGGATGCTGAGATCGGCATGTCCAGTCGGGCCGGCTTCATCTGACCACCGAACTTCGAATCAAGGAAAGCGCCTTGAGCGACTAATGCAGCCGCGTCCATCCGATTAGTCGCGTCATACATACGCGAAATGGTCAAGCTGAGCAGGTCAAGTTGGTCGACGAGCAAGAGCAGAGATGACTTTCCGTTGGCAACCGGACGAGTGTCGGCCCAGTCGCGCGGTAACGCCAAATACGCGGCCACCGATTCGGGTAGATAATCCGTGGCCGTAGCAACCACCGTATAGACGTCCTGAGATTCGAGCCCCAGGTTGCTCAGCCGCGGCAAGATTGCACGCACCACGGTGATGATGCGTAGCACCCGAGCGAGCACCGGAGTCGGCGCGTGACCGTCTATGACCATTCGTTCTGCCTTGACGAGTGCCGCCTCGATATCCTCTGAGGTCGGAGCTCGGGGTGCCAAAGCTTCGGGGTCGGCAGGTTTCTGCTCTCCCCGAAACCAGCCGAAGATTCCCATCATCTACTTCTTTCGGAATGCGAACGCTCAGCCCACGTTGAAGTCGGGCACCGATAAAGAGCTGGCGATCGCCGCCCGGTCACCGGACTGACGAGCGCGCTCAAGATAGGCCCGCGACTTCGTGACCTCGGTTTCCAATGTCCCGATCGTCTGGCTCATGGTGTTGAGGGCGTCGATCTTGAAACTGTCGATCGAATCCATCGTCTCGTAGATGTTTGCGAACGCCTTCTGGAGAGACTCGATCGAGATCGTCGAGCTGGCGGCCTGTTCTTGGATCGTGACCGAATTCGTCTTCAACATCTCGCTGGTGCGCTCGATGAGACCCGAAGTAGTGGTGTTCAAGGCGCTGATCTGATCGAGCACGAGCTTTTGGTTGCCCAGAGCCTGCGCTGTGATGACCGCGGTCCGCAGCGCGGAAACCGTAGTGGTGGACGCCCGGTCGACGCCTTTGATCAACTCCATGTTGTTCTTGATGATCACGTCAATGGCCAAATAACCTTGGATCGAGACAGCCAACTGCGTAAGCAGATCCTGATGCTTCTGACGCACGTAGAAGAGCACATCCTTATTGAGAGCATCAGCCTTCAACGGATCGGTGGTCTGCATCTCAGCGACGGCTGCCGACAGCTGGGTATCGAGGCGCTCAGCAAGATAGATGTACTGGTTGAGCCTGCTCATGGTGTCCCAGAGTTGCTGCTTCTCCATGTTGAGGCTGACATTGTCCTTGGTCAGCTCGTCCTGACCGGAACGCAGCGCGTGCAAGATCCCGTTGAGGTGCTGCTGGCTCGACTGATATTTGCGGAAGTAGTCCTGGACTTTGTCTCCGAGGGGGATGAACCCGAGAAGCTTCTTCTGTTTGGTCACCTCGGACGGATCAAGGCTTTCCACAGTCTTGCGTAACTCGATCAGGGTGGCGGAGACCTTCGAGACGTCGCTCAGCCCACCGGATTTCAGCTCCTTGATCGGTGTGTCGAGCAGCCTATTACTCATCTCGGCGGCGCGCCGAATATCTGCGTCTCCCATACTGCGTACGGCATCCGCCTGAGCAGTGAACTGGGGACTGTTGGCCTGTTCAGTCATGATCGCGCTCATGAACTGGTTGACCTTGGCATCGAGGACCGGCTGCTGCTCGACGGTGACAGGCGGTGCCAACTGCGGGGCCTGGGTTGCCAACACGACCGGCGGCGGCGCGGGGGCCTCCAGTGTCAGTATGGCCGCCGATGGCGGCGGGGTCAGCGGCTGTACCGCAGCCTGCGGATTCTGGGGTTGCGGATACGCCGGGGTGTCACTCATCTGACTTCCTCTCCGATGGTGCTGACTCTCCAATCGAGGCTACCCGTCTTTAATCGGATACCCCTTGACCGGGCCCGAAGTTGCCGGGATCCAACCAAGCGCAGGCGCGACATAGTCCGCGAAATTGCGCAGAATCGCCAAGTTCGCTTCCACCCCGAGCGTGTTCGGGACAGTCAGCATCAAGGTGTCTGCTGCCTGGATGGCCGGATCCGCCTTCAGCTGCTCGATGAGAAGATCGGGCTCGGCAGCATAACTGCGTCCGAAGGTGGCGTCGCCGTCATCGAGATAGCCGACTTCGTCCGAAGAGGTCGCCTGCAACCCGAAAAGCTGGCGATCACGGGCAGTTACCAGCGGGAAGATCGAACGAGATACCGAAACCCGCGGCGTCCAATCATGACCGGCCTGTTTCCAAGCTGCCCGGTATCGGGCGATCTGGTCGGCCTGTAGCTCCGCCAGTGACCGGCCATCCGCCTCGGTAACCAGCGTGGAGCTCATCAGGTTCACTCCGTCGCGGGCGGCCTGCTCCGCGGTCTTGCGGCTTCCCGCACCCCACCAGATGCGCTTACGTAGCTCCGGCGAATGAGGGAAGACTGGTAGCAGGGTGCCCGGCTGGTAAATCCTGGGGTACTGCTCATCCAGCGACGCCGCAGTGGCCATGCCTTGCCCTTCGACCGCTGCCAGCAGACGTTCGAACTTGCTGCGTGCCATGTCGGCTCCGTTCGCAGCCTCAGACCAGTAGCCGAACGCCTTCCAACCTTGTGCCGCGGGTTCGGGCGATCCCCGCGATACGCCGAGAGCGAGTCGTCCACCCGATAGCAGATCGAGTGCGGCGGCTTCCTCCGCCAGCTGCAGCGGGTTCTCGTAGCGCATGTCGATGACCCCGGTACCCACCTCGATATGCTCGGTCGAACCCGCGATGGCCCCGAGTAGCGGCATGGGTGCAGCGCCCTGCGCCGCGAAGTGATGAACGCGAAAGTACGCGCCATTGACCCCGAGTTGGTCGGCAAACTTGGCCAGTTCCAATGCTTGACGCAAAACGGCGCGAGCATCGGGCCCCTTCTGACCAGGAAGTGCGTAGTGGCCGAAACTGAGGAAACCGAAAGCCTTCATAGTCATTGAGCATACGGCGGTGGCATCTGCGCGTTGTCGGTGGTTGATGATTTGACAACTACGTGAGCTTCGACAAACGAGTTTTGTCGAGATCGGCGTAAACTGGCCGACGCGCGGTGCTGCCGAACCTCCGGTGGGTTCGGTTTTTTCATGTATCGCCCCGTAGCTGTCAGGAGCCTGATGCCGAATCGTTCAGATCTGCGCAACGTAGCCATCGTCGCCCATGTCGACCACGGCAAGACCACCCTCGTTGACGCCATGCTCTGGCAATCCGGCGCCTTCCGGGAAGGCGCCGAGGTCGAGAAGCGAGTGATGGATTCGATGGACCTCGAACGCGAAAAAGGCATCACGATCCTCGCCAAGAACACTGCTGTACACCACACCATGGCCGACGACGGCTCGTCGCTGGTGATCAACATCGTTGATACTCCTGGTCACGCAGATTTCGGCGGCGAAGTCGAGCGCGCGCTCGAGATGGTCGATGGTGTTGTTCTACTCGTCGACGCTTCAGAAGGCCCGCTGCCACAGACCCGGTTCGTGTTGCGCAAGGCGTTGATCAAAAAGCTGCCGATCATCCTGGTCATCAATAAGGTCGACCGCCCGGACGCGCGGATCGCCGAAGTGGTCGAGGAGACCTACGATCTCTTTCTCGATCTGCTGGGGGACGATGAGGCCGACGTGCTCGACTTCCCGATTATCTATGCCTCGGCGAAGGCCGGCCGCGCCTCGCTGACTCGTCCGGCCGACGGCGAACAACCCGCAGACAAGACCCTCGAGATACTCTTCGAGACCATCCGGGACTTCATTCCGGCACCCGTCTACCACGAGGGAGCCCCGTTACAGGCTCATGTCACCAACCTCGATTCCTCCCCCTATCTTGGCCGCCTGGCACTCTGCCGGATCATTGAGGGCACCCTGAAACGCGGTCAAATGGTGGCGTGGTGCCGTCGTGATGGCTCGATCACCAATATGAAGCTGTCCGAGTTATTGATCACCGAGGCGCTCGATCAGGTTCCGGTGGACGAGGCTCGCCCCGGCGACATCATCGCGATCGCAGGTATTCCCGAGATCAATATCGGCGAGACTCTCACCGATCCGAACGATCCGCGCCCGCTACCGCTCATTCAGGTGGACGAGCCATCGATCTCGATGACCATCGGAATCAACACCTCACCGCTGGCGGGAAAATCCGGCAAACTACTCACCGCCCGGCTGGTGAAGAACAGGCTCGATCAGGAACTGGTCGGCAATGTGTCGATCAGGGTGCTGCCGACAGAACGCCCCGACACCTGGGAAGTGCAAGGCCGCGGCGAACTGCAACTGGCCATCCTGGTTGAAATGATGCGCCGAGAAGGCTTCGAATTGACCGTCGGTAAGCCCGAGGTCGTCACTCGGGAGATCGACGGCAAGGTTCATGAACCGACCGAACGTCTTACGGTGGATGTTCCCGAAGAGTATTTGGGTGCCGTAACCGAATTGATGGGGACCCGCAAGGGCATGCTGGAGCAGATGACCAATCACGGTTCGGGTTGGGTGCGGATGGAATACATCGTGCCTTCGCGTGGGCTGCTAGGTTTCCGTACCGAATTCCTCACCGGAACCCGCGGTACCGGCATCATGAATCACGTCTTCGAGGGATATATCCCCTGGGTCGGCGCGATGCGCATTCGTCCGACCGGCTCAATGGTCGCCGACCGGATGGGCACCGTATCGAGTTACGCGCTGTTCAACCTGCAAGAGCGCGGCACCTTGTTCGTCTCCCCCGGGGATCCGACCTATGAGGGCATGGTGGTCGGGGAGAATTCTCGTCCCGATGACATGGACGTCAACCCGACCAAGGAGAAGCATCTCACCAACGTGCGCGCCTCTACCAGCGATGAGTTGGAACGCCTGATTCCTCCGGTAAAGATGAGCCTGGAGCAATCGCTGGAGTACTGCGCCCACGATGAATGCCTTGAAGTCACCCCCGCCGCGGTTCGCGTCCGCAAGGTGGAGCTGTCGGCCAACCGCCGGGCCAAGACCCGTAACCGCGCGAAGACCGCAGCCATGGGCTGATCTCTCGGACAGCCCGCGGCCGTCAAAGCTTCGGACGGAAATGCTCCCCAACCTCGGGATCGACCAGCGCCTCTTGTGCCGCCGCAATTCCCTCGACGACCAAGGTGGCATCAACCGGAGTTGACCGCTTGACCAGTCCCAACCCGACCGGCCCGAGTTCATAATGTTGGGCGAGGGTGCCGACGCGTCCGATGACGCGATCGTTCAAGCTGATCGTTGCACCCGGCGATGGCAGGTCGCCGTCAAAGAGTAACCGAACCAATCGGCGCGGCGGACGACCAAGAGTCTGCACACGCGCGACGGTCTCCTGGCCGGGGTAGCACCCCTTGTCGAGCGCAGTCCCGAAGAGGCCCAGTTCATTCGGGAGAGTCTTGGCATCGGTATCCAAGCCTATCCGCGGCACTCCCTCGGCGATTCTGATGGCCTCGTACGCCCACTGGCCCACCTCGTTGACGGCTGCAAGGGTGGGCTCAGATATCCCGCTTCGCGCAGGCAAGATAGCCCAAGAGCCGCCCGCGATAGCTCCGGGACGCTGCACCACGGCTGCGGTCGGCAACGAGACCTCGCGGCCCAGCCACCAAAGGTGCAGATCGTCGCGCGCTTCGATCTCCACCGGAGTCCAGAACTTCATCGATTCCAACCAGGCCAGGAGCGGCTCACGGTCACCGGGCTCACTCCAGCACCAGGCCACCGCTCCATCGTCCACCAACCCGAACCCGTGAGTGATCTGGCCTGTTGGTGACAGCACCAGAGCATCGGCGCCTTCTCCCGGTAACAACGAGTCGAGCGCCTGGGTGGTCAGCGTATGCAGCCACCTGAGCCGTTGGTCGCCGGATATTGTGAAGACTTCGCGGCTCGCCAGCTCGACGGCGGCGCTACCCTCGTCCATTGACCGCTGCTCGGCGAGCGGCCGCCCGAAATGCCACGCCATGCCGACATCGGGCCCGTCAGCCAGATCAATACGGCTCATGCCCGGGCCAGCCTCGCCCACATATACGGTTGTAATTCGACATCGCTCGTGGCGCGATCGAAGGTCCACAGCAGATCGCCTTCGACGTTGCCATAGAGCCGGTGCCCGCCTGTGTAGGTCAATGCCGATGTTGTCGTGCGTGCCACGACATCGGTGGTCAGCTCGATCTTGGCACCCTGCACGGTACCGGCCCAGACCTCCGCCCAGCCCTCCGGATCGCTCAGCACGACCTCCAAATCGCCCCCTTCACCCGGACGCCAGAATCCGCTCTCCATGGTCAACGACGAATCGGGCTGGCCTGCTGCGTCCAGCGTCCATGTCTGTGAGAGATAGTGCAGGTATGGTCCACCATTGGTCGCGAAATCGATTTGCTGACCGAACTCGAAATCACCTATGCCGGGCCAACTACCGTGTCCGTTACCCTGCCAGGTGCCGATTATCCACGCCAACGGCAGCAGCGCCTGATTGAGATCTGGGTCAAGTTCAAAGGCCACGTCTGCTCCTGTCTATGCTTCTAATCCACGGCGAACAGCCCACAGCACCTGCCACAAGCCGAGCAGTGCGCCCAGCCCTACCAGTGCGGTGACGACGACCAAGACGATCACGGTGAGCACGGCCATTCAGTAAGCTTAGGCCGCGCAGGCCAATCCGTTTCAGCCGACCGTCCTCAGCACGTCGACTCACGGCCGCACCGCGGTTGCGAGGACGCAACAGCAGCTACCGAACAGCTCCGGTCCGGTAACAGCGGCTACCGATAGTTGCAGCGGCTACCGAATTTCCGGTAGCCGCTGCAACTATCGGTAGCCGCTGGAAAGACCGCAGTACAAACCGGTAGCCGCTGCCCCTTTCGGTAGCGGCAGCGACGACGCGAGAGCCAGCACGGACCGCGAGATCCGCGACCATCCAGCGCTGGCTCTAGGCTTGTGCCGTGCGTGTTCTACTTCAACGAGCAAGGTCGGCGAAAGTTGTGGTCGATGGCCGGGTCACCGGTGAGCTGAAACGACCTGGGCTGCTGGCACTGGTCGGTATCACCCACGATGACGATGAGCCGATCGTGGCGAAGATGGCTGATAAAACCTGGAAGCTCCGCATCCTCAAAGATGAGCTATCAGCAAGCGACCTGAATGCCCCGATTCTCGTCGTCAGCCAGTTCACGCTCTACGCGAATACCCGAAAGGGCCGGCGACCGTCGTGGAACAAGGCAGCTCCCGCGTCGATCGGCGAACCTCTGGTCGATGCATATTGCGCCGCGCTGCGCGAACGCGGGGCCGAAGTCTCCACCGGTATCTTCGGCGCAAATATGCAAGTCGAGTTTGTCAACGATGGCCCTGTAACGCTACTTCTCGACTCCGATGATTGGGGGTCGGTATCCTGACCGGATCCTGTGGGCGTCCCGCATCAAGGGCTCCTCGCCCGGTCCCAGAATTCGGCTCCCCCATCGGCCCGGTTCCTGCCGTCGGGTTCAGATTCACGATAGACAGACCTTCATGACCGTTATCAGCCGCCACCTAGATCTTCCGGATACCGACAGACTTGCCGTGCATCGGCTGGCCGCCATGGCCCACCGGTCCGACGGGGTGCATCCGCTCAATGAGGCCGCGCAACTGGCCTTGGCTGGGCAAGGCACCGCGCGGGTCGTCCACTGGCTGGCCACCGTTGCCGATCCGGTGGCCGGATTGGTCGGCTATGCGCAGCTGGATCTTCGAGATCGCAGCGTCCAGCTCGTGGTCGCCCCGGACCAGCGGCGACGAGGCATCGGGCGAGCCCTCGCCGAGAGAATCACCGGCACCGACCAGCCGCTCAGTTGGTGGGCATTCGGCGATCTGCCTGGGGCGCGAGCACTCGCATCCGCCCTCGGGCTGGCGGTGGTACGTGGACTGCTGGTCATGCGTCTCGACCTCTCCCGGTCCGCGCTCGCGGCCGCGATCCCGATGCCCGACGGCTTCGTCCTCGATCATTACCGATCCAGTGACCTTGCCCGGCTGGTAGCCGTCAACGCCGCAGCCTTCGCCACGCACCCTGAACAAGGCATTTTGACGGCAGCGGATTTCGAGGCTCGAATGAACGAACCCTGGTATCGCAACACAGACTTGCTGGTTGCCCGAGATGCTCGCACCCAAGAGCTGGTGGGCTACCACTGGACCAAAGTGGAGGGCGACGAAGGCGAAGTTTACGTCATCGGGATAGATCCCGGTCTGAATGGACGCGGGCTTGGCAGGGCTTTACTCGAAGCCGGTATCATTCACATGCAGAACCGGGGCGCGTCGATCATCGATCTATACGTCGAAGCGGCCAACGAGCGAGTCGTCGGGATCTATCGGGCGGCAGGATTCGAGGTCATCCACGTCGATGTCTCTTACGGCCATGTCAAGGAGGATTGGTGACACAACAGACAGCGCCTCAACTCCCGATCGAAGCCCAGCTTCCAGAAGGCCGCTATTCCGACCGCGAGCTCAGCTGGCTGGCGTTCAACAACAGGGTGCTCGATCTTGCGAAGGATGCCCAGCGCGTCCCACTGCTCGAGCGCGCCAAGTTTCTGGCGATTTTTTCATCCAACCTTGATGAGTTCTTCATGGTGCGGGTGGCAGGCCTGAAAAGGCGCATCGACGCCGGTGTTGCGGTGCCCTCACCGGCGGGCATCATGCCTCGCGACCTGCATGACGCTATCCTCGCCCGTACCTCCGAGTTGGTCATCGATCAGGCGCAGGTTTTCGCCAATGACGTGCGTCCGGCGCTCGAGACCGAGGGCATCAAGATTCTTGATTGGGCCGAGCTCACCGACGATGAGCAGCAGCGCATGCATGCACTGTTCACCGAACGTATCTTCCCGGTGCTGACCCCGCTGGCAGTCGACTCCTCCCATCCCTTCCCCTATATCTCGGGACTTTCGATCAACCTCGCGATTCTCCTGAACCACCCGTCCAGGGAAGGTCGTCAGTTCGCTCGCATAAAGCTGCCGAGCATACTCTCACGATTCGTACCGCTTGGCGGTGGACGCTTCATCCCACTCGAGACGCTCATCATCGAGCATCTGGACGAAGTCTTCAGCGGAATGCAGGTGCTGCAGCACACGACTTTTCGAGTGACCCGCAATGAAGACCTCGAGGTCGAGGAGGACGATGCCGAGAACATACTTTTCGCGCTCGAGAAGGAACTGCTCAGCCGCAAGGTCGGGCGCTCGCCGGTTCGCCTCGAGGTCGAGGAGACCATCGACGATGAGATGCTTACACTGCTCACCGGCGAGTTGGATATTTCCGAGAGGGAAGTCTTCAAGATTCCGGCACCGTTGGATCTGACGGGGCTGTTCGGGCTTGCGGGAGTCGATCGCGAGAACATCAGCTATCCCGGTTTCTTGCCGAAAACTCACCCCGATCTACTGATGGGAGTTGTCTCCTCCAAACCGGCGAATATCTTCAAGGCGCTGCGCAAGAAAGACGTTCTCGTCCAGCATCCCTATGATTCGTTTGCCACCAGCGTGCAACGGCTGGTCGAGCAGGCTGCCGCAGATCCGCGGGTCTTGGCGATCAAGCAGACTCTTTATCGCACCAGCGGCGACTCACCGATCATCGATGCCCTCATCGAGGCCGCGATGGCCGGCAAACAGGTGCTAGCACTGGTCGAGATCAAGGCTCGTTTCGACGAGCAAGCCAATATCGCCTGGGCACGGAAGCTCGAGAAATATGGTGTCCACGTCGTCTACGGCATGGTCGGTCTTAAGACCCACTGCAAGCTGATGCTCATCGTCCGCGACGAGCCCGATGGCCTGCGTCGCTACGCCCACATCGGCACCGGCAATTACAATCCGAAAACCGCACGGTTGTACGAAGATATGGGCTTGTTGACCAGTAATACGATCATCACCGACGATGTCGCGCGGCTTTTCAATCATCTGTCCGGTATGACCCGCGAGACCAACTACCGACGACTACTCGTGGCTCCCGCAGGCATCCGTACCGGCCTGATCACGAATATCGAACACGAGATCGCAAATCACCGTGCCGGTTTGCCGGCACGAATCCGTATCAAGGTGAACTCCGTCGTGGACGAAGCAGTCATCGACGCGCTTTATCACGCTTCGAACGCGGGGGTGCCTGTGGACATGTGGGTCCGCGGTATCTGCGCGGTGCGGCCAGGTGTTCCGGGACTCAGCGAGAACGTGCGGGTGCGTTCGATCCTTGGACGGTTCCTCGAGCATTCCCGGCTCTTCTGGTTCGAGAACGGCGGTAATCCTTCGGTAGGTATCGGCAGTTCCGACCTGATGCACCGTAATCTCGATCGGCGTGTTGAAGCGATTGTCTCGATCACAAATCCGGGCCACATCGCTCAAATCGGGGAGCTCTTCGATCTGGCCTTCGACGATCAGACAGTCAGCTGGCGGTTACATGACCAGAATTGGACGCCGGTCACCACCGACGACGACGGTGTACCCCTGCGTGACCTCCAGGAGTACCTCATCAGACGTGTCTCTGCACGGCGGAACTGACCATGACGAAGATAGTCAACGCCAGTGGCGCGGTCGTCCTGCGTGGCAAGCGCAATCACCGCGAAGTACTCGTGGTACATCGCCCGTCATATGACGACTGGAGTCTGCCCAAGGGAAAGATGCTGCCGGACGAATACCTTCCTGTGACAGCTGTCCGCGAAGTCCAAGAAGAGACCGGGCACGCTATCCGGTTGGTGCGCCGGTTGAATACCGCGCGGTATCCGATCAACTCGCATATCAAGGTCGTGCAGTGGTGGCTAGCGGAATTGGCCAGCAACGAGGTCGTCGGCCATGACAAGGAAGCTGACAAAGTCGAATGGTGGCCCACCAGCAAAGCCATCCGAGAGCTCAGCTATGACGATGATGTCGGCAATGTTGTCCAGGCATTACGCGAACCGGTACCCACGCCGCTATTCATCGTCCGCCACGCCAAAGCGATGAACCGCAAGCAATGGCAGGGACGCGACGCAGATCGTCGGCTCACCGAACGCGGTCGACGTCAAGCCAAAGCACTCAGCGGGCTTCTGCAAGCCTTCGGAGTAGGCGAGCTGGCAAGTTCGAGCTCAACCCGTTGCATGAAGACGCTCACTCCCTATGCCCACCGTGCCGGTCTCGACATCCGGGCCTTCGAGTCGCTGAGCGAGGAGGCCGCTGCGAAGAACCCTCAAGGTGTATTACAGGCGATGTCGAAGTTGATCAAGTTGGCGCATAAGGCCGACCGTCCACTTGCGATCTGCGGACACCGTCCAGTGCTACCGGCCATCTTCGATGCGCTGGGCGTGAAGCCGAATCACACCTTGCGTCCAGGGGAAGTCGCCATCGTCTACGTCGACCCCGCCATGCAACCGGTCGACATTTTGTGTATCGCTCCTCGTCTATGAGTGACTCGTCATTGACGCCGTTGGGTGCTGGCGACCAGCCCGGGCGATCGCTGCGTCGCAGCATGCCCCAGCTTCACCGGTCACGCCCGCCGCAGTGAGGTCATCTAATATGACGCCAGGAGCCAGAAGGCAGCGGTCCGGAAGCCGCGATGGCCAGCGCAGAAAGGAACGCGCACTCACATGGCTGGATTTGATGTAGCTGGCGATACTGGCGGTACGAGGTCAGCTCAAAGCCAAACAGCCCGGCAGATCGGACTGATCGCCTGTCTCGCCTTCGCGGTCGGAACCATGATCGGCGGTGGGGTGTTCGCGCTGTCCGGCACAGTTGTGGACAAGGCCGGATCAGGGGCTGTGGTCGGGTTCATCCTGGCAGGCATCATCATGGTCTTTTCCGCGCTGTGCTTCGCGGCGGTCGCTGCCCGAGCACCTGTCGGTAAATCAAGCTACTACCCGGTGGCGACCTATCTCGGCCCGATGTGGCGTTTCCTCACAATGTGGGCGTTTTTCATCATGGGCGTCGCGGCCATCGCCTTCGTACTGGTCTCGTTCGGGACGTATCTGCTCTATTTCCTGCCGGACAGCATGCAGGACACTGCGCTGCTGTGGGCATTGGTCGCGGCGGTATTGCTTATCTTCTTGAATTTTGGACCTAGCGACATGATCGGCAAGGCGGAGACCTGGATGGTCGGGTTCAAGCTGCTCATACTGCTGGTCATGATCGTTTTCGGATTGATCGCATTCCGTCCTGACCTGCTGATCTCCGTACACGGCTCGATGACCGCCCCCGGATCGATGTTCTATGCTGCAGCGATCTTGTTCACCGCATATACGGGCTTCAACGTCGTCACCAACATTGCGAGCCAAGTGAAGAATCCGCAGAAGACAATCCCCGCTGCGGTCATCCTCTCCCTTGTCATCGTGATGATCGCCTATGTTCTCGTCGCCGTCGCGTTGCTGATGAGTGAGGTCAAGCATTTCGGCAGTGCCGGTGTGGCGCAGGCGGCCGAGGCACTGGGCAAACCCTTCGGTCTCGGCGGGTTCATGGGCACGTTGGTGGCACTTGCAGCGGTCGTCTCTACTTTGTCCGGTGCCAACGCGAACGTACTGGCTTCAGCCGAGCTATTCGTCGACATGGCCAGAAATAAGGACATCCCCACTGTCATGGGCAAACTCACGAATAAGGGTCGGCCGGTAATCCCGGTGATCATCACTGGTGCTATCGCGCTCGTGCTCATCGTGTCGAATGCGTTCGAGACGGTAGTCGTGCTGAGTAATGTGGCGACCGTCGTCGCGCTGGTCATCGTTTCTGCGACTGCTCTTGCGCTGGCCGTGAAGAAATGGCCTGGTACCGGAATGAAGCTGCCATTGGGGTACACGATCCCGATCCTGGCGATCCTTGGCGCACTCTCGAATCTCTTCCAATACACCTGGTGGCAGAACCTCCTGGGTATCGGTTTGGTCGGCATCGGCCTCGTCTTCTACAGCCTGCGCCATCACATAGATGAAACAACCCATGCGCACATCTCAGCGCATCTCGCAGCGCACAATACACCGCTGCGCCGTGTATTCAGCGGCAGGAAAGCGATCACTATCACCCGACATGAGGCTGTCGCACAGGGATCTGTCACACCAACAGCCGAGAAGTAGCAGAGTGTGAACGTGGCAGGGGTGGGCATAGGCTGTTGACTGCTGCATCTCCCGTTATCGGTGCCGTCCACGTGTTCAGTTGTGGTCGAACCAACAGGCGTGCAGCGCCCCGGACCCTGAAGGGAACGATTGTGAAGACTGTGCGTAACGGCATCGGCTCAGTTGCCGCCATTGCGCTGTTGCTTTCGGCTTGTGCCACCAACGAGACCGCTGCCGGAGGTTCTGCGGATTCCGGTACGCAGAGCACCCTGGCAGGCACACTCCAGGGCGTCGGCGCAAGCTCGACCAAGTCGGCCCAAGAGGTCTGGCGAGCGGCATTCCAGACAGCGCATCCCAAGGTGACCATCAATTATTCCCCTGATGGTTCCGGGGCCGGACGCACCGCCTTCCGCGACGGCGGGGCCGCATTCGCCGGTTCCGATCGAGCGCTCAGCGACGACCAGATGAGTGGTCGTTTCGCCAGCTGCGCTGCCGACACGCCACCGCTCAACCTACCGATCTACGTCGCTCCTATCGCGATCGTCTTCAACCTCGAAGGTGTCTCAGAGTTGTATTTGAGTGCTGCATTGATCGCGATGATTTTCCGTGGAGAGATCAATAACTGGAATGATCCAGCAATCGCCGAGCTCAACTCTGATCTCCCACTACCCGATCTAGCCATCACGCCGGTACACCGATCCGATAACTCAGGCACCACTGAGAACTTCACCGCCACGCTGGCCGAAGTTGTCCCGGAGATCTGGACTGATGCGGCGTCCGGGGATTGGCCGTCGTCGATTCGGGGCGAAGCCGCCCAGGGCACTTCGGGTGTCGTCGCCGCTGTGCAAAACGGCGTTGGGACCATCGGCTACGCCGACGAATCCGGCATCCCGGAAACCATGACAGTGGCCAAGTACAGCAAGACCGGCATCGGTGGGTATGTCGGCCCGGAGGCTGCGGCGGCAGCTGCGCTCGTCGAGGCCGCATCGCGAGCTAACCAACACGACCCCAATGATTGGGCGCTGAAGCTCAACCGCAACGCGGTTGGCTACCCGTTTGTCTTGGTCTCCTACGCGATCGTATGCCAGGAATACCAGGATCCTGCTACCGGAGAACTCGTGAACGCCTATATGAGCTACGTCGTCTCGGATGCCGGCCAACAGGCTGCTGTCCCGCATGCCGGTAATGCGCCTCTGCCGGGGTCGCTGGCCACCGGCGTGCAGGCCGCTGCGGCGTCCATAAGATGAGTCTAGAATGCACGACAATCCCGATTTCAGGCTATGGTCAATCGTCCTGGCTGGTTAACCAGCGCCTTCCACAAATGCGTCCGGAGAATCTATGACAGCTGACAGCCCGCGGGCCGAAGTCGACGAACCGGCAAGCAACCAGTCCCTCACTAGTAACCACGGACACATCGGGGACTTTCTTTTCAAAGGAATCTCCGTCGGGTCAGGAATCTTGATCCTGGTTATCCTCGCCGCTGTGGCGCTCTTCCTCATTATGCAGGCGGTGCCGGCTTTCTTGGGAGATCCCGATTATCAACAATATGGGAACACCTGGATATACGTCGCTCCTTACCTTTTCGGGACTATTTGGGCGAGTTTTCTCGCCTTATTGATAGCAGTCCCGGTTGCTATCGGGATCGCACTTTATATCTCCCATTACGCTCCAAAGCGGCTACGCGTCCCCGTAGCATTCGTCATTGACCTGTTGGCCGCGGTGCCCTCGGTCGTCTTCGGTCTGTGGGGCATCAATACCCTGGCTCCGATGCTGGTGCCCGTCTACCGATGGTTGAACACCCATCTGGGCTGGATACCACTGTTCGGCGGGACGGTTTCGGGCACCGGGCGCACCATGCTAACTGCCGCTCTGGTACTGGCGATCATGATCCTGCCGATCATAACCTCGCTGTCACGAGAGGTCTTCTTGCGTACCCCCAGGCTGCATGAAGAGGCTTCGCTGGCTCTCGGCGCTACTCGCTGGGAGATGATTCAGCAAGTCGTGCTGCCCTTCGGGCGCTCTGGCATCGTTTCGGCGTCGATGCTGGGCCTGGGACGCGCGCTAGGTGAGACGATGGCGGTCGCCATGGTGCTTTCGGGCGGCCGCGACATCACATTTCGACTGCTCACCTCCCATAACCCGAACACCATCGCGGCGAATATCGCGTTGAGCTTTCCGGAGGCCGACAGCTTCGCAGTTCCGCAATTGATCGCAACGGGCCTCGTGCTCTTTGTCATCACCTTCGTCGTCAATATCGCAGGACGAGCGATCACCGGCGGTTTGAAGCCTGCTCGGGTCAAACGCAACAGACGGCCTGCAGGCAAGGAGTCGACATGAGTGACAGCAATCCGAATGC
>JALHFX010000260.1 GCA_022837595.1 Propionibacterium sp. | reverse complement strand
GAGACCACGATCGCGCAGGCCGCAGCGGAGGCGGGAGTGGACCGTTCCACGATCATCCGGGTCCGGCAGGTCGCCAAGGAAACGGTCAGGAAGCACCTCATCGGTGCGTTGCCTGCCACCCCGCCGTCCACGATGCTGCCGGCCATCAGGCGTGGCCAGCCCGGTACGCATCCACGATGACCGAAAAAGAGCAACGCGTAGTCACTCGAACGTTTGCGTGCCCGATGCGCTGCTGCTCGACCCAAGTGCGCGGCACCCCGCCGTCAGTCGCGGTTGCCGAACATGCAGGGCGGCATCGTGCCCGACCTCTCCAGCACGTCGTTCGGGCAGCTCTTCGAAGGCCTCGGTACCAGCATCGCCGACGAACAGCACGCAGAAAATCGCACCTCCAAAGCCAACCGATTGCGGGTGTGGCTCAGCGCAAACAGCAGCGAGGCCGCGACAGCACTTCTCGCGCTCGCGGACTACATCGAAGCGATGAAAACACGACTCAGCTCTCAACGTTCGACGTGTCTGATGAACAACTACAGCGCGTGCGCGATATCGCTGGGGACCTTCGGACAACCGCACCTTCGATGGCATCTGGCGGCATCTGGCTCGGCACTCGCAGTAGCGCCTGGCCCGAGCACCAGGGCTCCTGACACGGTTCGAGTCCTCCCGTAGGCTTCATGTCTGTGACCAGCATGTTCGCCGCGTAGGCTCGGCTCTCAACGGTGACGACCGATTTGATTCGATGAGATGGTCGTTGGTGCCGACCCGTGGCAGCCGGCCCACCGGATCGTGTGCTGGAATGATCGAATCGCGTTGTCAGCCATCTATTGTCAGCCATCTATTAGCCATCTATTGATGAGACACAGGATTGGCATGAGCCGGCGGGTTGACTGTCGAATCTGCAGACGGACCTTTCATCAACCACCCACATGTCATGGACACGGAGTTGCTGCCCTTTTCCGTGGTTTCCGCAGCCGTCCCCGAGTCGGGCAGCCAGGAGAAGCGAAAATACTTCAAAGCCCGACCCTGCCAGGAGGAACCAGAAACGGAGTCACCGCATCTGATGATGTACGCCTCCTGCACCGATTCATCACCGAGTTCGAACCCCTCCAGAGCGCTGCGAACCCGAGTAGCTG
>JALHFX010000108.1 GCA_022837595.1 Propionibacterium sp. | reverse complement strand
GCGGCCACTGAGCGGATGGCATTGAGCAGGTCATCGGGACGAGCGTCCTTGAGCATGAAACCGGAGGCTCCTGCCTTCAGCGCGGCGAAGACGTATTCGTCGAGGTCGAAGGTCGTCAGCACGAGCACCTTGGTGGGTAGTCCGGCCGCCACGATGCGGCGGGTAGCCTCGACCCCGTCCATCTCAGGCATTCGGATATCCATCAGGACCACATCAGCCGGATTCGCTGTCAACGCGGTCACAGCGCCGAGCCCGGTGGTAGCTTCACCGATCACGCTCATGTCGTCCTCGGCATCGATCAGCATCCGGAACCCACTACGGACCAAAGACTGGTCGTCGGCCAGGAAGACTGTCAGAGCTTCGGTCATTTCGGCTCACCGTTCTGTTGACGCTTTGCTCCATTCTTGCCCATTTCGAGACGCTTTGGCGCTGACCTTGGTGGTCAGCGGCAACGTTGCCCGCACGACCCATCCGCCCGAGCGCGTGGGTTTGGCCGTCAGCTTGCCCCCCATTGCGTTGACGCGTTCTTGCATCCCCTGCAATCCGAAACCGGATCCTTCGGTCGAAATGGCCGGTGCGCTTTCACCGGGTGCATCGGACTGAGGAGCGTTATTGGCGACTTCGATACTGATGGTGGTCGGCTGATAGATCAGCGCCACGGTAGCTTGAGAACCAGGCCCGCCGTGCTTGAGGAAGTTCGTTAATCCTTCTTGCACGATTCGGTAGACAGTGACCCCGAGCGCTGGACTGACGGTGGGTTGGGTGCCGGTCACTGACAACTGGACGCGGTCGCCAGCTTTCGCGATCATCGCCGGTATCTCCGACAGTCCGGGTGCGGGTTGGAAATCGACGGGTTTGGGGTCTTCTGGGTCGGCACGCAATACCCCGACGATGCGGCGCATCTCGGCAAGCGCTTCACGCCCGGTCTCGGAGATCGTTTCGAGGGCCTCGACAGCAGCATCCGGGCGCTTACGTGCCAGCGCCTTTCCTCCGTCGGCCTGCACGATCATCACGGACAAGGAGTGCGCGACGACATCATGAAGCTCGCGCGCGATATCGGTGCGCACGCGGGCTTCGATCATCCGGGTCTGCTGCTCGTGTTTGACGAGCTCCGATTCGTAACGTTCACGCGCAGCTAGCTCGCGTTCGTGACGTGCGACCGCCGTCTCTCGATCGCGTCGTCCGAGCAGATACGGTGTGACCGTCCACGCTAGACACAGAGCGGTCAACGGCGCGACGATCGGTAGCAGATCGGGGTTCAGCGAATTGATCGGGTCTTTGACGGACCAACGTATCGGACCGATGATCGATCCGATGCCGCCGGCCACGACGATCAGCCTGGACTCATGGCCGTCGACCCAGCGCGCCACCGAGTAACTCGCCATCGGGATGGCGATTAACGCCCAGGTTGGGGCAGGTACCAACAGCACCTGGGCGAAGCTGCCCGCAGAGATCAGCGCTGTCATGAGCAGCGGGTGCGTGCGGCGGAGCGCCAGTGGCAGAACGATGAGTATTGAGGTGATTACCGAACTCAAATAGTAGGGGCTGCGCGGGCCGATGCCCACCAGATCACCCCAGAACGCGGTACATGCTGTCAAGACGACCGCCGCTGCAAGGTCGATACGCCAGATTCTGCCCCGCGGTGCGTCGACCGGGTCGTCCTCGAAACTCATGGTGAACTCGGTGCCTGCATCGGACTGCATCCCTCCAGGATAGAGACCCGTTTTACGGGGGCAATCGGTGGTTCGGTTACCCTGGGGAATTTGCGGATACAGGCTAAGCTGTGAGACTCATGTGTAAGGTGCTGAAGTCTGCTAATTTCGGATTGGATCCCCTCCTCCGTTGTTAGGACTGTTCATGGCCGTGTCGTCCGCTGACGAGTATCACTCGGCGCGGTGGCCGCAGTTTGGTTCTGAAGGAGTGGAGGCGCCATATATTCGGCGCCTCATCGATTTTTTGAACGCGCGGCTGCACATGGCCGATCATCGGGCGCTATTGCTACTCAAATCCATGATGGTCAGTGATCTTCCGAGTGATCTGCAAGAGTCGGCGACCGAGGCCGTGCTCGGCTTCCGCTATTCGATGCTCGAAGCGGGCAACGATTTGCTGACGTTGTGGGCGGAGAGTCATCAGGTCACCGCTGGGGTCGCTGAGTACTTGGCAGGACAGCTCTTCCCCGACCGTATCTTCAGCAATGACGGCCGCTCGGGAGCCCGTCATCAGCGGGCCGCTCATGCGCAACTGACGATTTGGTTGTCGGATCGTTTTCGCTTCGGATTCAGTGAGTGGTTGTCGAGCACCTACCTTGCGTACGATCTTTCCGCCCTGGCCCTGCTGGTCGATCATGCCGCCGACGAGGCACTCGTCGAGCGGGCCAAGATGGTGATGGATATCGCGCTGCTCGATGTCGCTCTGCACAGTTTCCACGGTCGTTTCGCACCGTCGATGGGACGGGCACATGTCGAGCAGATCATGTCACCCGAGAGCGCGGAGATCGTCCCGATCTGGCAGGCCGCTTTCGGTCAAACCCCACAGCTGGATGTCGAGAAGCTCACGAGCTTGTTCATCACAGCTGAGCACTACCAGGTGCCAGCGGCGATCCGAGAGCTGGCGACCGAGTTGCCGGTGCGTCGGGTGCTGAGCACACATGGCCTGGATGCCACCGAGGTACGAGACGAGTTGCGCCGTCATCCCTTCCACCCGCGTAGCCAGAGTCTCGACCTGGTCCGCTTCTGGTGGGGTCAGCAGGCCGTCACGACACCGGAGACGATCGTCGATTCAGCCCGAGCAATGCGCATCTTCGGTCTGCAGGATTCTCGCATCCTGGCTCCGATGCGCCCTTATCTGAGGATGCCGAGCCTGATGCTCCTGTCGACTCTGCGGACGTTGAATCCGATCACGAGTGGTAAGGCGCTGAACCGCGCCAATGTGCAGACGATCAGCACCAGCAATTATCTGCTGAGTAGTGTGCAGCGTTACCAGCCTGGCGGTTTCGGCGATCAACAGCACATCTGGCATGCGTGTTTACCCGGCGAGATCGACGTTTTCGGGACGCACCCCGGCGCTACTCAGCTACACCCCGAGGACCGGCCGGCGACCCCGAGCCAGTGGGTGGGTAATGGGGTGAACCCCGATGTCGCTCAGCACCACAATGTACTGCTCGCCCAGTACGATTTGCGCGCACGCAAGGGTCGTTATGAAGGGCCACGGTCTGAGCTAGTGCATATTCATTTCCCGTTCGTGCTTTTCGATCAGACCAGACTAGGCGTCGACTGGGTGGCTGGACGCCGCGGCCGTGGCTATATCGGTATCCTCGGCACCGGAACCTTCGAGCTGATCAGCGAAACCGAGATCGTTCAACGCGGTCAGCACATTGGTTACGCGGTGCTCGTCGGAGATGAGGAGGAGCACACCTCATTCGCGGCTTTCCTCAGACAATTGAAGCAGTACCGATTAGATCTGAGTGGTAAACGGCTCACGTTGACTAGCCCGTTCGACCGTTTCGACTTGATTAGCGGTAGGGAATTCAAGGTCAACGGTCGGATCATCGATTCGCAGTACCCACGCTATAACGCCCCTGGGGTCCAAGTACCTCGGAACCCTGAAGAGATCGAGATTACCGGTACCCGGCACAGACTGCGCCTTGAGTGGGGTAGCGGTATCCGGACGTCAGACGCGATTCCTCTCGATAGCGGGCTCTAGCGCAATATTGACCATACGCTAGAGTCCCGTAGATCGTCCTAGGACCGTTCGGGCCAACGCCTAGGCATCGTCGGTGGCAGCCGCCCATAGCTCGGCTTCAGCGCGGTCGCGGAGCCGCGCCTTGCAGATGACGAGACCGCCAACGATCGCTGCAATGGCAAGGACGATAAAGAATGGTCGCTTCATGGCTCTCAGCCTACGTCGGACAGCACGGCTGTTCAGCATCTTGACCTCGGCATGCCAGCATTGAGGTATGTCGACTGTCTTCACCAAGATCATTACCGGCGAGTTCTCGGGCAAGTTCGCGTGGGCGGACGAAACCTGTGTCGTTTTCGCCACCATCGAACCGATCAGCCCCGGCCATATGCTGGTCGTCCCCCGCGAGGAAGTGGCGTCATATACGCGGGCGAGTGACGATCTGCTGGCTCATTTGATGAAGGTCGCAGCGATCATCGGGCGAGCGCAGGAGCAGGCATTCACCGGCTCTCGCGCGGCATTGATCATCGCAGGCTTTGAGGTACCGCACCTGCATCTGCATGTGATCCCTGCCTGGGGTGAGGCCGAACTCAGCTTTGCCAATGCCAACGGGGACGCCACTCCCGATGAGCTTGTTGTGGCCACCGAGCAAGTACGCGAAGCTCTCCGCGCCCAGGGACATGGCACTCATGTGCCGGTTGAGATCGGTAGCCCTGAACTGCTCTGACTCACGGTCAGCCCGGTCGTGGCCGATCAGATTGCGGGACTGTAGACCGGGCGGCTGCGAACGAGGGGTCGAATTGTACCGACAAGAATACTGCGGTTCGGTGTAGCAACCGTCAAGATGGACACATGACCCTTATTCTGCAGAATGCACGTCTGATCGATGGAACCGGCAACGAAGCTGTCGCCGACGCCGCGGCGATGATCGAGGACGGAAAGATCGTATACGCAGGATCGGCGTCCGGCTCTCCGCAGGTCGACGAAGCGAAAGCTCAGAGAGTTGATCTAGGTGGCAACACCATCTGCCCCGGTTTTTTCGACTGCCATGTGCATCTTTCGTTGCCTGGGACCAAGAGTTCGCCGCTGCAGACAGCAGTAGTGCCGCAGTCGTTCGCGCTGCTGGAGACCCTTCCACGGCTCAAAGTGACTTTGGAAGCCGGCGTAACGACGGTGCGCGACCTGATGGGTGTGGATGTCGGGGTGCGCAATGCGATCGCTAGCGGCATTCTTCCAGGACCACGCCTACTGGTCGCCAACAAGATGCTGAGTCAGACAGGTGGGCATGCCGATTTTCATTTGCAGTCGGGCCTCGACGGCACTTTCGAGCTAGGCGGCCAACTGGTTGACTCGGTCGACCAGGCGCGTCTCGAAGCACGCAAATTGCTGCGCGAGGGCGTGGACGTTATCAAGATCGCCTCCAGCGGTGGCGTCACGTCCCCAAACGATGACCCCGACTGGTTGGGGATGCGCACTGAGATGGTCGCCGCGATCGTCGAAGAAGCGGAGAACTACGGTGGGCGCCACGTGGCTGCGCACGCGATCGGGTTCGCAGGCATTAAGGCTGCCGTGCAGGGTGGGGTCCACAGCGTTGAGCACGGTTATGCCTTGACCGATGACTTGCGCCAGGAAATGGTCGAACGTGGGCAGTTCTTGGTGCCAACGCTTATCGAAACGCTGCACCCGGATACCGCGACACCTGCCGCGGTTGCGAAGAGCTCGAAATGGCATGCACTCGCGCAGGAGTCCATTCGCGCGTCGGTGGAGGCCGGGGTCAAGATCGCCGTTGGTACTGATGCAGGCCTGGTGCCCGATCACGGCGCCAACCTTGGCGAACTCGGGCTGCTGGTTGAGTTCGGTGGGATGACACCGATGCAAGCAATCGTGGCCGGTACCCGCACCTCGGCCGAGCTGTGCGGATTGGAGAACGAACTCGGTACACTTGAGGCCGGCAAGCTCGCCGACGTGATCGTCGTCCAGGGTGATCCGCTCGCAGATATCGATTCGCTCAGCGATAATTCGAGGATCTTACTCGTTCTCAAGCAGGGCAGCGTCGCGAGCAACCGCGGTGACTTCGCGCTTTAGTCATCGAGGTCGTCACGGGGTCTGGTGAACCGAAGGGGTAGCAAATGCTTGCGATCATCGCGGCGTTAGAGGAAGAACTGTCGGCCATCGTGGCTGCCGCCCAGGCCGAAGGAGAACTTCGTTCCGAAATCGTTGCCGGTGTCACCTTGATGCACGCCACATTGGCGGGGCAGCAGGTGGTCTTGGCTCGTTCGGGTGTGGGGAAGGTTGCGGCCGCGACCACCGCTACGATCCTCGCTGAACGCGTCTCGGGCATGATCCTGGTCGGGACCGCGGGTGGTCTGGGCGCCGCGGTGAATCCCGGTGACGTGGTGGTCGCCACAGAACTGCTTCAGCACGACCTGGATGCCCGACCGTTGTGGGATCGCTGGGTATCACCGGTGGTCGGCACGGCACGGATACCGGTGGACGCCTATCTGACGGCCGCGCTCGCGGCGGCCGCGGTGGGGGCCTGCTCGCGGCACCGCAACGAGCTCGCCGAGCTGGGCGTGGAGAATCCGACGATCCACCCGGGCTTGATCATCTCCGGTGATGTCTTCGTCGCGACGGCGCAAGGCTCGCAACGTCTCAGGGATGAACTGCCCGACGCGTTGGCGGTCGAGATGGAAGGTGCTGCTGTCGCTCAGGTCTGCGCGGCAGCCGGTGTCCCGTTCGCTGTGGCCAGAACAATCTCGGACCGTGCCGATCATGATGCCACCGTTGATTTCACGGTCTTCTTGAGGAAGATCGCGGCTCCCTATGCTCGGGACCTGGTGCTGGGTGCCCTCAGAGTGCTCAGCTGAATGACGGGTCACCCCGATTCCATGGAGATCTGGCGCCGGGCTCAGCTGAGCAGCAGCCGAACATCGTCCGCGCTAAGTCGGCCACGAGGCCCGACTGCTAGTGAGCCGGCCGCGCCGTCCTCATCGCCGACACCCAGCACCCCTGAGATCAGCTCCCGCTTGGCGTCCTGCAAGGCCAGCACCTTCTCTTCGATGGTGCCCTTCGAGACCATCCGGTAGACGTGCACCGGACGGGTCTGGCCGATGCGGTGCGTGCGGTCGACCGCCTGGTTCTCCACCGCCGGGTTCCACCACGGGTCGGCCAGAATCGCGTAATCGGCCTCGGTGAGATTGATACCGGCGCCGCCTGCCTTGAGGCTGATCAGGAAGACCGGATCGTCGCCTTGACTGAAGCCATCGATTACCTGTCGGCGATGCGTGGTGGTTCCGTCCAGGTACGAATGGCCGATCTTTTCGCGGTCGAGTCGTTCGGCGATCTTGCGCAGATAGCGGGTGAACTGGCTGAAGACCAGCACGCGGTGGCCCTCGGCCGCGGCTTCTTGCAGCAGCGGCACCAACACGTCGAGCTTCGACGATGGGGCTTTGGTCTCTTCGGTGCCTTGCTGAACCAAGGTCGGGTCGATAGCCAACTGGCGTAGCCGGGTCAGAGCGGCGAGTACCTCGATCTGGTTGTGATCGATGTCATCGGTTAGCTGCAGGACCCGCTGGCGTTCGCGCTGAAGCTGACGTTCGTAGATTCGCCGATGAGCGGGTGCCAAATCGACGTGGACGATCTGTTCATGTTTCGGCGGCAGATCTAAGGCCACCTGGCTCTTCGTGCGTCGCAGCAAGAAAGGAGCGATCCGGCGTCGCAAGAGCGTCATCTGCGATCCTTCCGGATCCTCGTGCCGTTCAATCGGACGCCGATAGATATCCCTGAACTGGTGCGGGCTACCCAACAATCCAGGTGCAGTCAACGCGAAGATGGACCAGAGCTCGCCCAGGTTGTTCTCCATCGGCGTGCCGGTGATGGCGAAGGTCATCGGGGCGCCCACGCTCATGAGTGCCGCGAAGAGCTTGGACGCGTGATTCTTCGCGTTCTGTGCTTCGTCCAGGATCATGCCCGTCCACGAAACCGCTGCATAATGCTCGGCCTCAAGGCGTAGCAACGCATACGAGGTGACCACGATGTCAGCCTGAGCGGCCACCTCACTCAACGCGACGCCCCGTCGGGTCTGGGTCGCTTCAATTGTTGTAACCCGCAGCTGCGGCGCAAAGTGGTTGGCCTCAGCCACCCAGTTCGAGACGACCGACGTGGGCGCAACCACGAGCCAGGGCATCGCGTGGGGTCGCGCGGTCGACGGTTCCGGTTGCTCGCGTTCGTCCAAGACCATCGCGAGCGCCTGCACGGTCTTACCCAAACCCATGTCGTCAGCGAGTACCCCGCCCAGACCCGAGCGTCTGAGCCCGGCCAGCCACTGGTAACCGACCAACTGGTAGGCACGCAGCTGGGCTTCCAAGCCGTCGGGTAGCTCGGCCGGTGGCGGAGGATCTGTGGCTGCACGCCGCAACGCATCGAACCACGCGTCTTGAGTGGTCTCGACGATCCCCAGGTCGAGCAGATCTTCCCACCACGACATCCGGACTTTCGGCACGTGCAGACCCGAGCGGCGTTGGTCGCCCAGCTCGGCGGCCTCCTTGAGCAGTTGACGCAATCGGTCGAGCTCGGGATCGTCCAGTTTCAGGTAAACACCATCCGGCAGGAAAACTGCTTCATCACCGGCAGTGAGCGCCCGGATGAGCGTTGAAGTCGGCAACTCGTGGCCGCTGACCTCGACCGTGAGCTCGAGATCGAGCCAGTCGTTACCACTGGCGTGTTGGCCCAGGCCCACGTGGATTCGGGGTGCGGAGCTTTCCTGAAAGGCAGGGATCTCCTCGGATTCCACGACCACGCCCAACTCCTCGAGTCTGGGCAGCACTTCTTCGACCAGCCGCACGACATCCATGCCGGATAGTTCGGCCTCCGGGCGAAGCTGCGGTGTCAGATAGGCGGTCTGCGAGAGATCGCTCAATGTCGCGGGTAGCTCAGCCATTTCGGCAATGACAGCATCCAGAATTCGCGGTTCCGCTGCGGAATCGCGGCTGGCGTCGCCCACTGCTGATCTGAGCGGCAGTGGACCGCGTCCACGACCAGCATCATCTCGGTAGTGCCAACCCCAACGTAGCTGAGCCTTGGGTCCGGGACCCTGCGAGCTTTCCGGAACAACCGCCAACTCCAAATGCAGCTTGGGGGCGGGAGGCGGGGGAGGATCGAAACTGGCGTCGGGGGAACTCCAGCCGATGCGGGCGATCCGCGGCAGCATCGTCTGCACAAACTCTTCGTAGTCAGCTGCTGGGATACGAATCTCGTCTCGTTCGGCAGCCAGCTGTGTCCAGGCCCTGTCCGCTGGTTGCTCGAAGCCGGCCAGATGGATGCCTTCTGCGTCACGCCACGCGAAACCGTGTGGGGGATCCCCGAGCTTGGTGAACTCGGAAGCGTCTGCGAGTCGTGGATGACGGATCGCAGCTCGGACGCCCAGTTCACCACTCGGATACCGACTGATTTCGATAGCCGCTTTGCCGTCCTGAGCTTCGAGGCTGACAGGTCGGAATGTGTCGGCTTCGACTAGGGCCACTCCAGAGTTCACGATCTCTCGCAGTGTCGACCAGAGGGATCTTTGGTTGATACGCTCCAGCGAGATTGAGTCGTGCGGGCCGACATAGGTGTCGACGTCTGAGTAGAGCCGACGTAATGCGTTGAGTGCGTTGAGTTGTGCTGGGTCAGCATCAAATGCTTCGCTGCTGCGCAGCTGCATCCAGGAGATACCGCCGCGTACCCACGCTTGACGTTTGCCGGCCCGGACCGGGACGGCGCGCACAAATCCCGGGCGGCCGGGAAAGGCATGTCCGAGTTCGAGTAACCGTCGGCCGAATGCTGTGGCGGCGTACCGCGAACGCATCGCAGTGTCCGACTGGTCATCGGGGTTCGGCTCGGGCTGAAAGCTCAGCAGCAGCCCCAGCGGTACTCGCTCGGGTGGGTCCTGGGCCAGAGAAGGAACGAAGATCTGATCGAGCGTGCGTCGCCATCGGGACATCTCCATGCCATCCAGCCCCGCGCCTATTCCCTCCAGCCCCGGGCGTGCCGGATCGCGGTCTTCGCTCTTCGGCGCTTGGCGAGGGTGGGCGCCGGAACCAAGACCGAGCTCGGCCGCTACCACCGCGTAGTTGACATGCACGGTGTAGTTGCGGTGGTGCGAGCCTCGGCAACGAGCGGTGATCTGCTGATGCAGCTGGTCGTGGCGCATCACCTTGACGCGCCCCTGGCGGGCATAGGCGAGTCCGAGGCGCCACGTGTTGGGGGTCGCCAGACCGCTGGGCTCGTCGAGTTGTCTCACATCGACAAGGGTACGAGGAAGCACCGACAGTTGGCTTAGCTGGCCCGGCTAGCCACGCGCACCGGTGCTCACCAACTCGCCGCGTGATGTCTCGGTCTCGGACGGGATAACCGAGCTGTGTTCGAGTTCTTCGCGACTGTACCGCCGGTTGCGGATGCCCAGGATGATCGAGGCAGCGAGCGCCGCGCACAGCGATGAGGCAAGGACGGCCACTTTGGCGTGGTCCTCGCAATTTAGGATCAAGATTGACCTGCCGGATGCGCGTCACGGCCCACGTCGCCAAGGTGATCCCGAGTGGCTTGCCGACGACCAGGCCGAGCACAATACCGATCGTCACCGGATCGCTCAAAGCCGAGCGGAATCCCTCGATACCCCCGATGGTGACGCCGGTGGAGAAGAACGCGAAGAGCGGCACCGCGAGACCAGCCGACAGCGGGCGGAATCGATGCTCGAAGGCTTCCGCCAACCCGGGACCGGTGACAGAATCGTCGGCCTTGTGCCTCACCGGAATGGCGAATCCGAGAAGAACCCCAGCGATCGTCGCGTGGATCCCCGATGAGTGCAGCAGCGCCCAGGCAACAACACCGATCGGCAGCAGTACCAGCCAGGCTGCTGCCGGGTGCAGCCGCAAGATCTGTTGGTACCGGTGTGCGATCATCGCGTAGACCCCAATGGCCAGCAGCGCTGCGATCAGCGGGATAACCGAGATTGCTTCGGTATAGAAGATCGCGATGATCATGATCGCGATCAGATCGTCCACGACCGCCAACGTCAACAGGAACACCCGCAGAGCGCCCGGTAGGTGCGATCCAACGAGGGCGAGGACTGCGACCGCAAAGGCGATATCGGTGGCGGTGGGAATAGCCCACCCGTTGCTCAGTTCCGGTGAGCCGGCCACCACGATCATGAAGATCCCAGCGGGCACGATCACCCCGCCGACCGCCGCTACGACCGGTATCAGCGCTGTGCTGAACTTACGCAGATCGCCGGCAACCAATTCTCGCTTGAGTTCGAGGCCCACCAGGAAGAAGAAGATGGCGAGCAGACCGTCGGCTGCCCAGGCGCCGAGACTGAGACGCAGATGCAACGATTCGAATCCGATCTCGAAGTCCCGTAGGGAGAAGTAGCTAGCGGCCCACGGTGAATTCGCCCAGATCAGAGCGAGCGCTGCGAAACCCACCAGAAGCAGACCGCCGACAGACTCCTTGCGGAGGCTCGCCGCTATAGAAAAGGAATCCGAGTGCGAGGCTGCCGGCCTTCTTGGCCAGAGAACCCGTGAAGACAAGGTGCGATGATTGCGGATCATGAGTGCTTCCTGGTCGATTACAGTTCATGTCGACCAGACTTCCCGACGCACCGCAAGCGATGCTACCAGCGGATGGTCGCCTCTCGCGTATCAGGATTCGCTCAGTTGCCATTGGTTGCCGAAAGGTGCTGGCGTCGATTCGCGTCGGTTGTTGTGCGTCTCGGTGAGTCGTCTGCCATTCGCCATCTCTGTCTACCACGTGTTCTACTGATCGGTCGATCGCTCACTATTCGTGTCTCTTCATTATGTACTAGAGATAGCAATACAAAGTTATCGCCCGCCACGCTCGAGAGACAGAGCCGACAACAGAGCGGCCATGCAGATAGCGCAGCGCGATTCCTCAAGAGCAAACCCTTTGATGGCACTCTGGTTTACGAGCGCTTCCAGGAAACCTTCACGGCTAGGCTTCCGTCCTCGAGGAAGGCGTCGACGGCGGTCAGCACTTCGGCAAGGCCGACGACCTGATTGGCGGGATAGTCACCTGTTTGCCGACCTGCCATGACAGTTGTCTCGGCGTCCGGGTCGCCGCCCGAGGTCAACTGCCAGAACTCCTGGTTATCGAAAGTGCAATATGCGACAAGTCCCTCAGAAGCGGAACCTCCGACCGCAAAGTGGGAATCGTCACGATCGAGAATCACAAGGTCCCGTTCGATGCCATCGAGCCCAGCGATTCTGCTCTCGACGTCTTTTTTGAGGGAGCCGCGATTTCTTGTTCGGTTCGTCCATCATTCCATGTCAAGACAGGCTGAACCATGACGACCAGGGCACCACACTTCCGTTTGGCCAAACAACTGTCAACTGGTTTAAGTTGACTTGGCGCACCATGGACCGGACTGCGCCGCTTGCCTGCGCCTCGCAAGCGCCCACGGGCTGCGAACCGCTGGTTCGTCTACCCGGCACCGGACTGCTGCTGGCAAATCGATGTGTTCGCGTGGTCGCCGGCTGACGGAACCTCGGTAGCGATCCATCAGACCCTTCAGAAGTGACTCAACGCCCGCCCGCCAGCTCCGACAATCGCCACTTTGCAGGAACTGGTCGACGAGTTCGACGAGTACTACAACAACGGGCGCGTCCATCGGGGGCTGGACGGCAAGACGCCTGCGCGGCACCGGTAGACGCTGAATCAGCAGCGCACCAAGGCGATCGGTGTCGTCGAGGCAGGCAAGCAGGCCCGAAAGACCAGATTCGTGAAGACTAGTGGTGCTGAACTATTCTTTGACGAGGAAAGATGCAAACGGGCCGAGAACCTGGTCGGGCTGAAAGGCTACGTCACCATCATCACCGCCGAGGTGACGCCCGCCAGCGAGGTCACCTCCAGTTACCACGATCTGTGGCATGTTGAGCAATCATTCCGCATGTCCAAACACGATCTCGCCGCCCCCCGATCTATCACCACACCCGCGACGCCAATCGAGGCCCACTTGACGATCTCCGGACGCGCCACCGTCGACACCGTCCTCGATCGCCCCGACAATAGCCTCAATCCGTAATTCATCAACCAACGAACTCTCCGCGTGTGCGATCGCCGTGATCCACTATCAGGATTTGAGGTTCCCCGCCCGCAGGCTCGCACGCATCGCCTTCCAGTAGTCGTCAGCCAAGAAGTCTGCCGACACATCTCCGCCATAATCATCGGCAACCTCCCTGATATCCGGGTCTCGCGACGTCGCTGCTGCGGCCGTCAGTTGCTCCAACAAATCCCAATACTCCGCAATAATCAGGATTTCCGCGGTTCTGCGATACAATTCCCAATCCGATGAATTATTGGACACTACGCCATCCACCCAAGCCTGCATAGCGGAGCGTAGTCCGGACGAACTCATTCGAAACAGAACCGTTCGCGCGGCAAGCGGGTCACCGCCGACCGTAGATCTCGTGATTAGTTCAATTGGAAACTGGTCTACAATCCGCTCCGGAGCTTCACGTAATATCGCCAACTGGCGGCGAGAAAGTCCAGACTTAACAAAGCTTTCTTTCAACTCAGACACCAGATTACTCTTCGATATTCCAAGGGTGATTGCAGAATCACGGGCGTCCGCGCTTAGCCTGTCGAACCAATCTTCAGCCACTACCGAGTCCTCCCTTCATGAGTCCAGCCCAAGTTGGCAGTTCTGTCTTGGAAATCGCCAAGACTCATATCCTGCGTCGGATATAGCGTTACGTGTCCAGGCGCGTGCGGTCCGCCAATATCTGCGCCTTCGCGGACGATCGCAAGACCGGAATCCGACAATTGTGTTCCTTCCACCGAACCTGACTTCGACAACGTTAGTGCCCCGCGAGTGGGAGGACTTCTTGGACGTTGGTGGAGATGGCCAGCCGGAGTGGCGCCGCATCATCGATTACTGGGAACCCGAGCCGGTCCGATGACGCCTGAACCATGTCGGCCAAGCGAACAAGACGCCGATCCCTGAACGCGGTACCAACGCCAGTCGGCGCACTCTGCCCATCCCACGCAAGATCGGGACGATCCTGGCACTCGCTCCGCTTCCTCGTGCAATCTCTACAACGGTTGCAAGTTCAGCCTCGCCGTGAGACGAGCCGCGATTCTCCAAAATGTGGCGCTGACCGTGCCGCTTCCCCACGACCCCGAATGCAAACAGGTCGCTATCAGTACTCGTGGTTTCGCAACCGTTGTTGTGGACGAGGACGGGTTTCCCATCGCCGGTTTGGACGTGGCAGTTGTGGAGGCCTTCGACGGCGAGGTTGTAGACGGTCTCACTTTGCCGGTTGCTTGGACGGTGACAACTTCGACGAGGCGGCCTTCGGGTGTCCGCAAGCGGTCGCCTTCGTGCAGTTCGCCAACGGTGAGCCAGCCTTTGTCCTCCAGATAGAACGCGTGGTTGATCGTGGAGGAGATCTCGCCTTCGCTGGTCGTGACCTTGATCGTTGCGACATCTTGGTGGACGAAACGGAACACAGGCCCTCACGGAGCGCAATATCCACGTGTTCCACTGATCGGTGGATCGCCCACTATTCATAACTCTTCACTATGTGCTAGAGATAGCAATACAAAGGTATCGCCCGTCACACTCGTGAGACAGAGCCGACAGCAGAGCTGCCATACAGATACAGCAGAACGGTTCCTCAAGAGCAAGCCCTTCGACGGCACGCTGGTTTGCGAGCGTTTCCAGGAAACCTGTGCGGAGAGGCTTTCGTCCTCGAGGACGGCGTCGATGGCGGTGAGTGCTTCGGCAAGGCCGACGAAGTCCTCGAGCTCGCGGGGC
>JALHFX010000259.1 GCA_022837595.1 Propionibacterium sp. | reverse complement strand
TTCCTGTTTCTTCTTCTCTGCCTGGTCTTCCATCGTCTGGATCAGGAGCGCCTGCTCTTTCCGGAGCGCCTCGTAAGGTTCGATGAGATCCTTGCTCGGTAGGTACGCCCGGTATCGAATAATCTGTGTCCGGTTCTGGTTCAGGTATCGGTAATGGACGGTTTTCTGCCGGTACTTCCGGAGTGCCCGGAAAACCTTGACATCGGTGTAGCCAAGATCGTGGTGGGATTCGCTGACCTCGGCATAATATCGCGCGGTGCGGTGGAGGTTGACATCCAGCATTGCCCCGTCCACACCGGTCACGATCAGGATCGAGTTCAGTGTCCTAAACGTCTGGAGCACGTATCCCAGAGCCTTGTTATCCTGTTTCATGTAGTTTCGGGCGTCGTACGCGGCACCCGCGTCATCCAGGATGTAAATGTTGTGGCTCTGCATACGTTTGACCAGGTCCTGCAACATTATGGGGTGGATGACCGCCACGTTGTCGAGCGTGAAATAGTCCTCCGGCTTGCCGCCGCGGAACCTGGCGATCCATTTCGCGCAACTTTCGGCCAGACTGAGCGCTGCCATGGATTTGCCGCTGCCGGGCTCCCCGAACATGGCAAAAATCACGTTCTTGTTGTATCTCGAACACACGCGCCTGGAGAGCATCTCGGCGAGGGAACTAAACGTCATCTCATCATTGGCATTACCATCAGAGTTGCCGCAGAGCGCGGCATACCTGTCGGTAACCTGGTCCCATTGCAGCGAGGATGGTTCGGACTCGGAATACAGGGGGTCAATAGTCTGTGTCGGGCGTCTGTACACTATCGGCATCTGTGTCGTCCTCCTCTGTTGGATCCTGCGTCATCGGCAGGATGACGGTGGTCTCTCTCAGCACATACTCCTGGATCACGTGATCATACACCACCGAGATCGCGTTCTGGCAGATCTCCAGTATTTTCTGGTCTTTGTGCAGTTTGCTGATGATCGTCCGCGTAAACGGCACGATCCGTATATCCCCGGTGTTTGTGAGGTTGGAGATCATCCAGTCCCACCGGTTCAGCGAAAACAGGATATGTGCCAGGTATAGATCGATCCCGCTTCGCCCGGCAAACACCTTGGGGGTGTCGTCAATGTTTGCCGCGGCTCCAGCGCTGATCGTGTCGTTGATTCCGGATCTACTGCCGCTCAATTGTGATCACCCTCGATTCTAAGAGAATCTTTTGATACCAGGAGAATAAATCTATCCCGCACCTCAGGGCATCGGGCGAATATCTCGACGAGAAGAACCAGTTATCGAGTTCCGCCGTTTTGCCGGGGTCGTTTCCCATGACTTCCGCAACGGCAGGTATGTGGCGGGTGTGTTGGTACAGCTCGTAAAACGGGATGGCGAGGTTGAGCATCCTCTGTTTCAGGGGTCCCGTTGGCGCATGGAGGTATTTGAGCGCCTCGGCGGTCTGGTGCACCGTCTCCAGGTATACGTTCTCGATGATGCCTGGGAGGGTGAGGTTCTCATCCATCATATCATCCCGCTGCCAGGCTGATGATATAGATGGTCACACCCACGGCGCCTAACAACCCGATTGCAATCAGGCCGTATGTCCACAGTTTGTCTGCCATTGCCGATTTACGGTCGGCGATCTTCTGGAACAGGTAGTTTATCCGTTGTGTCGTCTGCGAACTGTGGCCATAGGGGTTGTTCCGGAAATACTCGTGATACGCAAACCCACCGCCCTCAACCGGCAGCGTGGTCGCGTATTTCTTGAACGCC
>JALHFX010000258.1 GCA_022837595.1 Propionibacterium sp. | reverse complement strand
CCTCCGGTGGGGCTGGTGGTGCGGCCGGCTCGGGTGGGGGAGCAGCCTCGACGTTGGTGAACCTCAATACGGCTGGTGCCGCGCAACTGGAGACGTTGCCCGGCGTCGGCCCGGTGATGGCACAACGCATCATTGACTGGCGCACCACCAACGGTGGCTTCACTCGGGTTGAGGAGCTTCAGGAGGTGGACGGCATTGGCGCCAAGACCTATGCGAGGCTCGCCCCGCTCGTCCAGGTCTGAGGGGCAGCCCAAGACCGACAAGCCGACCGATCTGCGCCTGCTCATGCCGGCTGCCGGCGCGTGGGCAGCGGCGGCTATCGCCGTTCAAGGTGGACGATGGATCGGCCTTGTCGTCGGCCTTGGTTTCATCACGGCCGGGTGGAGTCTGCTTCGGCGGATGTGGTCGGGATGCGCGTTCGGAGTGGCAATGACAGTCTCCGGTGCGGTCGCGGGGCTGTGGAGTATCGCGCTGGCAGGCTCGCTTCCAGCACAGTGGGCTCACCAGAAGGCTCTCGTCGAGGTGCGGGCGCAGGTCAGCTCGGATGCCCGGCAGTGGCAGGCGTCGGGTTATCGGCCTGCCGCGGCAGTTTTATCGATAGAGATTCAGCAGGTTGTGGCGCACGGCGAGATCTGGCAGGGACGACTGCCTGCGCAGTTGCGCGCCAACGGCGAGGCCGCACAGTTCTTGGATCAACCAGTCGGTACAACGATCACTTTCGTGGCGCTCAGCCGCCCCTCGGAACGCTCAGAACGTTCAGCTGTAACACTGATGCTGCGTGGTGAGGTCAACTCAGTAGAGTCACCTGGGCCATCAGCGCTGTTGGCGAACCGGTTTCGAGAAGGCTTGCGGGAAGCCATGGCGCATTCTCCTCCGGAACAGTCCGGGCTAGTACCGTCGCTGGTGGTGGGAGATATCTCGCGCCTGCCGGAGCAGCTCAAAGCCGACTTCAAGACCACCGGCCTGACACATCTGACAGCAGTCAGTGGCACGAATCTGACGCTCATGCTGGCTTTCGTCCTCGGGGTGGCCAGGCAGGCGGGTTTGCGTGGTTGGTGGTTGCGGGGTCTGGGCGTACTCGTGGCAGCTGCGTTCGTCGTCGTCTGCCGCGCCGAGCCGAGCGTACTGCGCGCAGCTGCGATGGG
>JALHFX010000107.1 GCA_022837595.1 Propionibacterium sp. | reverse complement strand
TTGCCGAAGCGACCGCCAGCGCCGATCATGCCCGAAGCGCACTCGACGCTGCACTGGCAGCCGACCAAGAGTTGAACCGATGCCGTCACGCACTTACCGCACTACAAGAGAAGACCGATGCCATCGCATCTGAGCTCGACTCCGCTCACAGGCGCCGCGAGGGACTCGCCGCCGCCGTAGTGTCAGCCCGAGCCACCCTGGCCGAGGCCGAGAAAACCATTGCCGAGGCTCGCGGCGACCAGCCCAGCGTCCAACAACGCGCGGAGATCTTACGGCTCCAGGTCGAGCTCAGCCAGCGGCTACTGGACGCGAAACAGGCGCGCCAGATGGCGGCCGAGTACGTCGGGGTCGAACAGGACCGTGTCACGGAAGCCCTGAAACAAGCCGGTTTCGGCGACCTTGCGGAGGCGAAGACCGCCACGATTCCCCAGCAGGAACAAGACCGGTTACGCGCTGATGTCGACCAGTATGAGGCCAGATCTGAGGCCGTGAGATTGACATTGGAAGCCGCCGACCTGAGCGATCTCCCGGTCGAACCCGTCGATGTGAAAGGCCCGGAGGCAGAGGTCACCAGACTCGAAACCGAGCTACAAGAAGCTTTCCGCGCGGTCTTGACCATCGAACGCAGACTCGATCAGATGCGCCGGCTCGCCACCCAGATCGCCGAGCAGCAGGAGATCGTCGCGGCTGAGGCCCGCCAGTTCGAGACGGTCGACCGGTTGGCCAGCACACTGCGTGGTCTGCCACCGAACACCATGCGGATGGAGTTGGAGACATTTGTGTTGGCCGCCCAATTGGAAGAGATCGTGCAGATCGCAAATATCCGGCTGCGTACCATGACCGACGACCGGTACACACTGCGGCATTCCGACGCCATCGAGACCAATCGCGGGAAGTGGGGGCTTGGGCTCGAGGTACTGGACGCCCACGCCGGCAGCGTTCGTTCACCGGATTCGCTGTCGGGTGGCGAAAAGTTTCAAGCCTCGCTGGCTCTGGCACTCGGTCTTGCTGATGTCGTCACGAGCCGTGCCGGAGGCATGCGCTTGGATACGTTGTTCATTGATGAAGGCTTCGGTTCTCTGGACGCCGAGACTCTCGACATCACCATGGCAACCCTTGACAACCTGCGCGAAGGCGGCCGTACGGTCGGGCTGATCAGCCATGTGGAGTCGATGCAGGAATCCATCCCCGCACAACTGTCGGTCGAGTCGGTGCCCGGTGGGTGGAGTGTGATCCGACAGGAAGCACGCCTATGATCCAACCTGATTGGCTGGCTTTTATCAGGCTGGTTAGAATCAAACGGTTAGCGCCGGTCGCCGATGGCGGTCGGCCCCGAATACGCCAGGAGAGCATGTGCCCAGCACCCTAGAGCAGCTGAACCCCACGCGGGTGAAGCTTACGATTGACCTGCCCTTTGAAGAACTGCAGCCGGCAGTTGATGCTGCATACAAAGAGATTGCGCAGCAGGTGAACATTCCCGGCTTCCGTAAGGGCAAAGTTCCAGCCCGTTTGATCGATCAGCGTTTCGGGCGCGGGATGGTCCTGCAAGAGGCCATCAACTCAATCCTGCCCCAGGCCTACGCCGAGGCAGTACAGACCCACGAGCTTCGTCCGCTGGGTCAGCCTGAAATCGACATCACCGAGCTGAACGATGGAACCAACGTCTTATTCACAGCTGAGGTTGATGTTCGTCCTGACTTCGAGATCGCCGACATGAGCGGCGTCGAGATCGAGGTTCCTGTCGCTGTCGTCAGCGATGAGGACGTCAACGAGCGCGTCGAGTTGTTGCGCGACCGTTTCGCCACCTTAACTGAGGTCGAGCGCGGTGCTCAGACCGGTGACGTCGTCGTCATCAACCTGACTGCCAGCCAGAACGGTGTGGTTCTCGAAGAGGCGGAGGCCTCCGAGGTCAGCTACAAGATCGGTGCGGGCGGCTTCATCGACGGCCTCGACGAGGCAGTTGTCGGGCTCAAGGCCGGCGAGAAGGCCACTTTCACGTCAGCCCTGGTCGGCGGCCCGAACCGTGGCGAGGACGCCGAGATCGAGGTTGAGGTCGTCAAGGTTCAATCGCAGGAGCTTCCCGAGGTGGACGACGAATTCGCTCAGCTCGTCAGCGAGTTCGATACCGCAGAGGAGATGCTCGCCGATCTGCGTGACAACCTTGAGCGTTTGGCTCGCATCGATCAGGCGAATAAAGCCCGCGAGGCCGTGCTCGCCAAGCTTGTGGAAGAGACTGAATTCGAGCTTCCTAAATCGCTCATCTTCGTTGAACAGGGAAACCGACGCGAGAGCATCGAGCAGCAGCTCAGCTCCGCAGGCTTGACCGTGGAACAGTATCTTGACGAGGCCGAGGATGAAGAAGCCCAAACCCCCGAGGAGTTCTGGGCCGACATCGACGAGCGCGTCGTGGAGGGCCTGCGCTCCCAGATCATCCTTGACAAATATGCAGAGGATGCCGACCTGCAGGTCGACCAGAGCGAACTCACTGAGCTGATCTTCGCCAAGGCGCAGCAGAACGGCACGACGCCCGAGCAGGAGCTCCAGCACATGATGGAGCATGACCACGCCGCTGAATGGATGAGTGAAGTCCGCCGTGGCAAGGCGCTGGGCGAGCTGGTTGCGGCTGCGAAAGTGATCGACACTGACGGCAACGAGGTGGTTCTTGCGTTGTTGAACAATGATGGCACCCTCGCGGACCCTGCAGACGATGAGCTCGACGACCTGACCGAGGGCGAGGCGGACGCGCTCGCAGATGCCGAGGAAATCGTAGAGGAAGAGGCGGAAGCTTTGGCCGACGCCGAAGACGCAACCGAGGCGGAGAAGAAGTCCGCTACCAAGAAAACTCAAGAAGACTGACGCCCAGGCGGCCGAATCTGACAACTGAGTCAGCTCTGACTGCGGCTCCCCGACCACCAGCCTTTGGTGGTGGCCTCGGGGAGCCGCAGTCCTGTAATAAGATGCAAGCTGTCCCATCTAGTCGGAGGTAGCAATGCCGCTGGGCCAATCGAACTCTGCGGACGCCCAGCCGGCGTTCAACCTCTCGGGCGCACCGACGATGAATCCGCGATTCAATGTCATCGTCGTCGGGATCGCAGCTTCGCTGATCTGCCTCATCGGTCTGCGTCAGTTCGCCGACTTCATCGCGCCGCTATTCTTGGCGATCAATCTCATGATTACCGCCTATCCCTTGCACACCTGGTTGGTGCGCAAAGGTACCCCGTCCTGGCTGAGCGCGGTGGTCGTCTCGCTCGCCGTCTTCGCTGTTTTGATAGCGATGGTTGCCGGACTCGTCTGGTCGGTGACCGAGATGATCGGGATCTTGCCGCAGTATGCCAACGAATTCAACGTCTTCTACAAGCAGATCGAGAGCTTCGCGATCAACACCCTCGGTCTCGATAGCGCCGCGATCAGTCGGATGCTGTCGTCCCTCGACCCAACCCGTTTCATCGGAGCAGCGACTTCCGTACTATCGGCATCATCCTCGGCGCTGGCGCTGATTGGTGTCATCATCGCTGCCATTGTCTTCATGACCATGGACACCCCCGGGCTGGACGCTCGTTTGGGGATGCTCAAGGTGCAGCGCTCCCGAATCTTCACAGGTATTGGCAACTTCGCCCACGGCGTGCGGAGATATTGGCTCGTGACAACCGTTTTCGGTCTCATTGTGGCTGTCTTCGACGTCATTGCCCTAGCAATCATGGGTGTACCCCTGGTGATCGTCTGGGGTATCTTCAGCTTCCTCACCAACTACATTCCCAATATCGGCTTCGTGATCGGACTGATCCCGCCAATGGCGGTAGCGCTGTTCGCCAAGGGCTGGCAGACGGCGCTGATGGTCGTGGTTGTCTATTCGGTGCTGAACTTCGTTATTCAGAGCCTTATCCAGCCGCGCTTTGCCGGAGAATCGGTTGGTGTAACGCCGACCGTTTCGTTCGCCTCGTTGCTGTTGTGGGCTTCGGTACTGGGCGGCTTGGGTACCTTGCTGGCGCTGCCGATGACGCTGTTGGTCAAGTCCCTGATCATCGATCTCGATCCTCGCGCCCGCTGGATCAATACGCTTATCGCCAGCGATCCCGCGGACGCCCAACCAGCAGACGACAATCTATCCTTTGATGATGATGAGTAGTCGCACCCAATTCTCAGGGGAGTGAGCGATGCCGGATCCCGAGTCAACGAAGCACGAGGAACCCCATCTCCTACACCGGATACCGGAGTTCAGCGATACTGTGACGCCGCAGAAGAGGGGTGGTGCAGGAGCCACTGCCCTTGATCGTCGTGTCGTCGAAGCTGCTGGTCCGGAGATGACCGGGCTTGAACTATTGGCCGAACAACACCGTTTCAATATGGCTTTCAGCTCCGATCCGTCACGAGTGCCTCAGGGCCCGCATGGTGGTGCCCCGCCGCAGCTGCCTCGGCTGGTCGTCATTCTGCTCGGTGTGGTCGGAGTCGCTGGGTCGCTATGGCTCTTGCGGCAACTCGGTTGGCTGCTGGCGCCAGCATTTCTCACGCTGAACCTGGTCATCGTCGTCTATCCACTGCAGAACATCCTGCGTCGCCACGGCGTTCCGAAAGCCCTCGCAATGGTGTCGATAGCAGGGGCCTTGTTCGTCAGTCTCGGGGTGGTCGGCCTGGTCGCAACCTGGGCTGTCGGCGAGATCGTCTCGGTCGTCCCGCAGTACTGGAACCAAGCATCAGATCTGATCAACCGTGTGCCCGAATTGCTTGACAAACTTGGCATCGAACGCAGCGCGATCGATTTGTCAAAGGCCCAGGTCAATATGAATCAGATTCTGGGTGCAGCCGGTCAGGTCTACTCCGGTTTTTCCGGGATCGTAGGTGTGCTCGGCGTGATCATTTCCGCACTGATCATGATGTTGCTCGATGTCCCGAGTTGGGGCCGACGGATCGCCGTTGCCGGGGATACCCATCCTCGCATCGTCGCCGCAATGCGTGAGTTCAGCACCGGCATTCGCCGGTATTGGCTGGTCAGTACCGGGTTCGGAGCGCTGATGGCCGGACTCAACTATGTTGAATTGCGGATTCTTGGGGTGCCGCTGCCGGTGGTTTGGGCGCTCCTTACGTGGCTGATGACCTACGTGCCCAGTGTCGGCTTCTTCTTCTCCCTCATCCCCCCGCTCTTGGTCGCATTCGTGGCCAACGGCTGGCAGACAGCCTTGTGGCTGCTCGGCATTTACCTTGTCACCACGTGGATTGTTCAGGGGGTCTTCCAGCCGAAGGTGACCGGCAATGCGGTTGGTGTGAATGCCACGGTCGCGTTGATCTCGCTCTTCTTGTGGTCCTGGGTCTTCGGCCCGTTGGGGGCGCTCATCGCGCTGCCATGCACCCAACTGGTCAAGTCTTTGTTGGTGGACGCCGACCCCAAGGCTCGATGGATCAACTCGCTGATCTCGAACCAGCCCGAAGTGCGGGGGGCCTGGGGCCAGAGCTAGATCTGCCACCTCAGATCTGTGATACGCCGACAGCGCCATTCTCGACGCTGGTATTGCTACCGCAAGCGGGAATCGCCTATTGAGGGCCTCGAACTGTCGACCAGCGAACGCCTCCAGCGAAAAGCAGAGAGGCACGTTCGGTTTTGTCAGCGCGGGGTTGTAAGTTCGTCAGTGTGAATTCAGACATGACAACACTGCGAGCCGCAGGCGCGGCCGGATCCGGTGCAGGCATGACCGACAACGTCTACCAGTCGCTCTTGGCGAACCGTATCGTCTTCCTCGGCTCTGAGGTGCGCGACGAGAACGCCAACGCCATCTGCGCCCAGATGCTGCTTCTCAACGCTGAGGACCCGCACAAAGACATCTACCTGTACATCAACTCTCCAGGCGGGTCGGTTGACTCGGGCATGGCGATCTACGACACCATGCAGTGGATCAGCAACGACGTAGCGACCGTGGCCATGGGCCTGGCAGCATCCATGGGCCAGTTCCTCCTTTGCGCCGGCGCACCGGGAGCAGTCGGTGCACCTGAAGCGGCAGATGGCCGAACTGATCGCCCAGCACACCGGGCAGACCATCGATCAGATCACCAAGGATTCTGACCGCGATCGGTGGTTCACTGCACCTGAGGCCCTCTCATACGGCTTCATCGACCACGTTCTCGAGCGTGCGTCCCAGATCCCCGGCTCCGACGCACCAAACCAGTGAGGCAGCAGATGACTCCCAACCTGATCCCCGGCACCAACCTGCCTGTCCAGCCATTCAGCACGGCGGGCGCTCAACCACGAATGGATTACATCATCCCGCAGTGGGAGGAACGCACCAGCTACGGTGTGCGCCGTGTCGATCCGTACACCAAGCTCTTCGAAGAGCGCATCATCTTCCTGGGCACTCCCATCACCGATGAGATTGCCAATGCCGTGATGTCGCAGCTGCTCTGCTTGCAATCGATGGACGCCGAACGTCAAGTGTCGATCTACCTGAATTCGCCGGGCGGCTCATTCACAGCGCTCACAGCGATCTACGACACGATGAACTACATCAAACCGGACGTGCAGACCGTTTGTCTGGGGCAGGCTGCCTCTGCGGCCGCGGTGATTCTGGCTGCGGGCGCAAAGGGCAAGCGGCTGGCATTGCCGAACTCGCGGATCTTGATTCATCAGCCTTCGATGGGGGGCGACGGCTCATACGGACAGTCGTCCGACCTGGAGATCCAGGCTCGCGAGATCATGCGTATTCGAAACCAGATGGAGCAGATGCTGGCAGAGAACACTGGGCAGTCCATTGAGAAGGTTCGTGCCGATGTCGAGCGCGACAAGTTCTTGACCGCCCAAGAGGCAGTCGAGTACGGCATGATCGACGATATTCTCACATCGCTGTCCGAACCGGAACGTTGACCGTATTGCGGCTGGCCTTAGCCCGAGCACCTCGATGGGGGTTAGTGTTGAGACCTCAGCAAAGGCGCGACAGGGAACTGCCCAGCCCAGTTTAGGGGCGAAGGAGAGACGATGGCTCGCATCGGTGAGAGTGGCGATCTGTTCAAATGCTCGTTCTGTGGAAAGAGTCAGAAGCAGGTCAAGAAGCTCATTGCCGGACCTGGTGTCTATATCTGCGATGAGTGCATTGAGCTGTGCAACGAGATCATCGAAGAGGAGTTCAGCGACGAGCCGTCGTCCAATACCCCCAGTGAGCTGCCGCGCCCGGCAGAGATCCGTGATTTCTTAGATCAGTACATCATTGGCCAGGATTCGGCGAAGAAGACGCTCTCGGTCGCCGTCTACAATCACTACAAGCGCATCCGAGCCCAGGCCGGATCGGGACACGCTCATGATCCTGACGTCGAACTGGCGAAATCCAATATCCTGCTGATCGGGCCCACCGGCTGTGGAAAGACCTACCTGGCCCAGACCCTGGCTCGGATGCTCAACGTGCCGTTCGCCATTGCCGATGCCACCGCGTTGACCGAGGCAGGCTATGTCGGCGAGGACGTCGAGAACATTCTGTTGAAGCTCATCCAGGCAGCGGACTTCGATGTGAAAAAGGCTGAGACCGGCATCATCTATATCGATGAGATCGACAAGGTTGCCCGTAAATCAGAGAATCCATCGATCACCCGGGATGTCTCCGGTGAGGGCGTTCAGCAAGCACTGCTGAAGATCCTGGAAGGCACCGTCGCGTCCGTGCCGCCGCAGGGTGGACGAAAGCACCCGCATCAAGAGTTCATCCAGATCGACACCACTAACGTGTTGTTCATCGTAGGTGGCGCGTTCGCGGGTCTGGAACTGATCATCGATTCGAGGATCGGTAAGCGTCCGCTCGGGTTCACCGCTACTCAGGACATTCGGGCCAAACGGGTCGACGATCCTTTTGCTGGTGTACGCCCGGAAGATCTCCACAAGTACGGGTTGATCCCGGAGTTCATCGGACGACTGCCGATGATTGCCACCGTCCCGAACCTCGACCAGACCGCCTTGCAGCGCATCTTGGTGGAGCCCCGAAATTCGGTGGTGAAGCAATTCGCCAAGCTTTTCGAGATCGACGACGTCCAGCTCGATTTCACCGACGAGGCGGTAGCTGAGATTTCAGCGAAAGCACTGGAGCGGGGTATCGGGGCTCGCGGACTGCGGGCCATCTTGGAGGAACTACTTCTCGAGGTCATGTTTGAGGTACCCAGTCGTCGGGAGATCGGTCAGGTCGTGGTGACAGCCGAGGCCGTGCGCGGCGAAGAAGAGCCGCTACTCTTCTCTCGCGAGCAGATGGCTCAGCGAGCCGAGTTGTCTGCCTGACCAGTCCACCGATCGGCCTATTGGTGGCCGGTTATACGCGAATAAGGGTTGGGTGGGGCAACAGCTGATGGTGGTTTAGCCCTGCCGATTACTCGATAGGATTGCCGCGAACGACTTGGTCGGCGCGCATATAGCCGTCTATCCCCGCGTTTTCAAGCCCGCCAGATAAGCTAGGGCACGTGAGATATGTCTCGACGCGCGGGATTGCCGGATCGCCGACTGCCAGCTTTAGTGACATTCTGCTTGAAGGACTAGCCGCCGATGGTGGGCTGTATGTGCCTGCAGAATACCCGCAGTTGGATAGTGCCATGCTGGAAAGCTGGCGCAGCGTGCTTGCTACGCAGGGATATCCGGCGCTGGCCCACCGGGTGCTCAGTCTATTCGTGGACGATATCCCCAGCGATGATCTGCTGGGTATCTGTCAGCGCGCTTACACCGCCGAAAAGTTTGCCTCATCGAGTATCGTGCCGGTCGAGAGAATCGGGGACGGGCCGCTGTGGTTGGGGCATTTGTCGAATGGGCCGACGGCAGCGTTCAAAGATATGGCTATGCAATTGCTTGGCGAACTCTTCGCGTATGAGCTTGAGCGTCGCGATGCCAGACTCAATATTCTAGGTGCCACCAGTGGAGACACCGGTTCGTCCGCAGAATATGCGATGCGTGGACGCGACCGGTTGAACGTCTTCATGCTGACTCCAGCCGGTCGCATGACACCATTCCAGCAG
>JALHFX010000257.1 GCA_022837595.1 Propionibacterium sp. | reverse complement strand
CCGAGCCACAGCGCAGGCGAAATGAACAGCTTCCGACAACGCGCCCGAGAAGTGCGTCACGCCATTCTTGTCTCGCTCGAGCCATGGCAGGACGCGCTGACGGTTTCCACCGAACAAGCCGCTTTTATCATTCAAAGCACTGCCTTCAGCGCCCTGCATTTCGTCTTCGAGGACGCGTTCTCGTCCGATCCGACACTACTGGCCGATTCCCTAGCGCACGGCATCATTAAGGATTGACATGCTCTTCAAACTTCTCGGCCGCTATATCCGGCCTTACCGCGGCAAAATCGTTGCCGTCTTGGTGCTTCAGCTAATCGCAGCCGTGGCCTCTTTGCAGCTGCCGAGCCTCAATGCGAGCATCATCGACGACGGTGTCGCCAAGGGAGACACCGCCTTCATCAGCAGCCACGGCGCACTCATGCTGGGAGTCGCCCTCATTCAGGCTCTCGCGCAAATCGCTGCGGTCTATTTCGCTGCCCAGATAGCGATGGCATTCGGACGCGATGTGCGGGCCGGCGTCTTCAACCGGGCGCTGTCATTCAGCGTCCGGGAGGTCAACCAGTTCGGCGCACCATCGCTGATCACCCGCACCACGAACGACGTTCAGCAGGTGCAAATGCTGGTGCTGATGACCGGGTCGATCATGGTCGGCGCCCCGATGATGATGATCGGTGGCATCATCATGGCGCTGCGCGAGAACGTCGGCTTGAGCTGGCTGATCGTGGTCGCGGTTGTGCTGCTCGGCTCGGTGGTCGGCCTCATCGTGACGAAGATGACACCACTCTTCCAAGCCAACCAACGCAAACTCGACACTCTGAATCAGGTGGTCCGGGAGCAGATCACCGGTATTCGGGTAATCCGGGCGTTCAACCGTGAACCTCTCGAGCGTGAACGCTTCAGAGTCGCCAACGACGACTTGATGCGGTTGGGCTACGCCATCGGCGGGCTCTTCGCCGTCCTCTTCCCTTTCGTGACGCTCGTGATGAACATGGGCAGCGTCTCGGTGATGTGGTTCGGACTGACCGCCTATCTCACGTATCTCATGCAGATCCTGATGAGCGTGATGATGGCAACGATGATGGGCATGATGGCCCCGCGAGCAGTCGTCTGCGCTGGGCGAATCATGGAGGTACTGAACACCGAGACCACGGTGCTACTTCCCGAGCACCCAGTGACCGAACTCCGCGAGGCTGGTACCGTCCGCTTCGAGAAAGTTGAGTTCAGCTATCCGGGGGCGGAATCACCGGTGCTGAGCGATATCTCGTTCGAACTGCGCCCCGGTCAGACCACCGCGGTCGTCGGCTCCACCGGTGCCGGCAAGACCACACTGGTCAACCTGATTCCCCGGCTCTTTGACGTCACCGGCGGTCGCGTGCTGGTGGACGGGGTCGACGTGCGCGAGCTGGATCCCGATCTGCTCTGGTCACGCATCGGACTGGTTCCGCAAAAGCCGTATCTGTTCAGCGGCACTGTCGCGAGCAATCTGCGTTATGGGCGCCCGGACGCGACCGACGACCAGATCTGGGATGCGCTGGCTGCTGCCCAAGCAGCAGACTTCGTCTCAGAGATGGAATCGACCATCAACGCACAGATCGCTCAGGGCGGTACGAATGTCTCTGGCGGTCAGCGTCAACGACTTTCCATCGCCCGGGCATTCGTGAAGCGTCCAGAAATCTACGTCTTTGACGATGCCTTCAGCGCACTGGACGTTGCCACAGATGCTCGCTTGCGAGCGGCCTTGGTTCGGTGGAGCAAAGAGGCGTCCGTATTGATCGTCGCCCAGCGCATCTCGACGGTGCGCCACGCCGACCAGATCATCGTCTTGGACGGCGGGAAGATCGTCGGCCTTGGCAAACACGACGAGTTACTGGCTAGCTGCCAGACCTACCGCGAGATCGTGGAATCTCAGCTGAGCATCGAGGAGGCAGCGTGA
>JALHFX010000106.1 GCA_022837595.1 Propionibacterium sp. | reverse complement strand
GGGGTCGGCGTCCAGGTGGCGCGCGTTCGTTGCCACGTTCGAGGATCGGGGACGCCGCTGGGGCGTCACCGACTTTGGGTTACGGGACGACTCCGACTTCTGGGAGGTCGACCTGCCCCGCCGGATGGCCGGGGTGGCGTCGGCGCTCACCCACACCGAGCAGTTCGACGCGAACATCGTCGACGAGGCCCAGGACCTCGCCGCCGACCGACGATATCTTCTACGGCCACGTCATGGGCTTCAAGGGCATGGAGCCGTGGTAGCGGTTCACGGGTGGGCTGGGGCGTGGTCCGTCGCCCGGAGGCGATGGGCCTACGCTCGCCAGCCGAGTTCGTCCATGAGTTCACGCACCGCTCGGGCGCCGGCGCTGTCGCTCCATTCGGGCTGCTTGGCTCGCAGGGAGTTGAGGGCTTCGGCCAGGACGCGGTCGGCGTCGGTGGCGTCCTGCTGGTAGTCGTGGTCGAGGAGGTAGCTGGCGCGGCCGCGTCCGGCGATCTGGCTGCGCCAGGCGACTCGGTCGAGGAGGATCTCGAGTTGGCGGGCGGCTTTGGTCAGGTCGTCGTCGGTGCGTAGGTGGTGGTAGTCGAGTTCGCTGTACCGCTGCTGGCGGTCGGTGCGGCAGAGTCCGATGGCGGTGCCGGCGTGGGCGTCCTCGGGGAGGTCGGTGGCGAGGGCCCGCACCTTCTGGACGGCCTTTGACATGTTGAGGAAGTCGTCGTCGGCGAACCCGAAGCCGACGAACAGTAGATGGCTGGTCAGCATCAGCGTCTGCACCACGCCGTGCAGGGCGGGGTACTCGTCCTTCAGGGCGTTGTACTGGGCCCGGGTCAGCACGATCGTCTTGGGGTGGGCCACGTCGCCGTGGAGTTTGAGCAGCCAGGGGCTTCCACCGACGGCCAACTGGCGTGTGATGACCCGCAGGGACGGGTTCTGGTGGATGACGTCGGCAGCGTTCTCCAGGCAGGGGTCGTAGTTCGTGGTCACCAGGGACGGGGTGCGCAAGTCGAGCAGGAGGGCGTGACCGAGGGCGTGCTTGCGGGTGGTGAGCCGCTTGGCCACCTCGTCGTTGAGGTCGGGCCGGCCAAGGTCTTGGGCGAGCTGGGGGTAGTCGGTGGCCTTGGTGAACGTGAGCGTCCGGTTCGGCGACAGGTCTTGGAGCAGCCGGTTCCAACTGGGCAGGCCGACCGGACGGCTCACCCCGGCACCGGCGAACACCGACAGTTCGCCATGGGCCGCCTTCACGCCGAGATTGTCCCCCAGAGTCAGTTGTTCGGGGGTGAGTTCGGGCCAGCAGTTGGTGCCAAGTTCCCGGGTGACTCGGTGGCGTTCCCACTGGGCGGCAGCGAAGTCGGCGGTGCGCTGCAGGGTGAGAGCCACGTCGATCGGATGGGTGGCGACGAAGTCGAGCAGTTGAGTGACTAATTCGCGGACCGCCTCGGCTCGTCGTCCCGGGAACTTGCCCTGGCCCACGCCGAGGATGGGCATCGACACCAGGGGGAGTTCCCGGCCACCGTGAATGACCGTCTCGGAGGCCGCGCGGCGCACGGCCTCCAGGGACCGCTCCACCATGGCGGGGATGCTGTCGACGCCGACGGAGTCGACCAGCACCCGCAGGCCCACGACCTGGTCGGGGGTGGCGTCCTTCGGGGTGGGGTCCGGCAGGACGGCGACGCCATTGTCGAGGTGGACGCCTTCGGGGCGGAACCAGTCCCGCTTGGCTTGGGCGGGGGCGCCGGGCTCGACGAATGGCCGCCAGGTGCCGCTAATGCTCAGGTCGCTGTCGCAGGGGATCAGGAACGCGTCGGCGGCGAGCCGGGTCAGGTCGGCCTGTACGACGAAGAGGTGTCCACGATCAGCCATGGCCGGATGCTACTCCTCCAGAATTGACCGCGACAACGCCTCCGTGGTGGACAGCGGTCGGGCGGCGTGCTGGTACTTGCGGCGCAGCCATTCGGCGTCCGCTGGGGGACGCAGTCGGGGTGCGTGTTGTCCCGAACGTCGGCTTGTTTGACCACGCGGGCCAGGTCGTTGGCGGCGACCTGTTCGGCGGCCGCGATGTGGTCCACGGGTGGGTTCACTTTCAGTAGAGGCGTTGGATCTCGACTTCGGGGCCTGTGATGGCGAGGGGGTGTGGACTGGTGGGGATGATGTCGAAGTCGAAGTCGTCCTTCCACGGGGAGAGTCGCACCCAGGTTTGGATCGCTTCCCACACGTGCTGTTGGTCGCCGTGGAGTTCTCTGGCGTTGTCGGCGGAATGCGACCAGTAGAAGGCCGAGATGACGTCGTTGGCGGCGTCCAGGCGGGCGGCGTGGCGCCATCCGACGACGTCGGACGCCTTGACGGCACCCTCGGCCTCCTCGATGGCCAGGGAGGCGCGGAACAGGCGTTCGTGGTACATGGTGCCGGTGGCGATGCAGGTCAGCGCGTAGTGCTCGGCCACTGCCAGCCGCAGAGCGAGTTGTTCTTGGTCGGCGCGGCTGGGCAGGAAACCGCGCAGGACGGCCGCGTTCTGTTCGGTGTCGGCGACGAACCCGACGTTGGGGAAGTAGTCGTCGGCGGGGATCGCCATCGTGATCGAGAGGCGTCCGTCGTCGAGGCGTAGCCACTCTCTGACGGGTCGTTCGGCCCAGGGTGCGCCGTTGAGGGTGGCGTACCCGTTCGGGTAGAGCAGCACGTCGCCGTAGGTGGTCTGGACGTCGAGCGGCTGGCCCTCGCCTTGGGTCGGGGCGGGTCGCGCCTCAAGGGTCCGGGGTGGGTAGGGCGAGTACCGGTAGAGCGGCAACTCCTTGATGAGGTCGTCGGTGCTGACGTCGTAGATCTCGACGAGCGCGTTGATCGCGGCGCGGGCGGCGGCGAACAGGTCGCGGTCGAGGCCGTCTTCGATGCCGATCCACCAGTTCGGCATCTCCTCGTCTGGGCGGGTGAAGCCGAGCCGCAGCAGGTGCTCGTGCTGGGCGGCGGTGAGGCGGTGGTCGTGGGGGAGGAACTCGTCGCCGGTGATCTCGATGAGGACGGCGTTGCCCTGGTAGGAGGCGGCCTGGTAGAACACGTCACCGAGGTCGACGGTGAACGATTCCTGGGTGCCGCGCAGGAGGCGGAGCCGATGGGTGAGGGCGGCGGCGAGCCGGGTGGCCTGGTCCATGAGTGTTTCTCCTGGTCCTTAGCTGAAGAGGCGGAGCGGGAAGGGCTCGTCGCGGAGCAGCGCTTCGAGGTCGAAGGACCGGTAGCCGGTCCAGTCGCGGGCGAGCAGGGTGAGGATGTCGTCGCCGGGCCGGCCGCCGAGCAGGGCGACCAGCGCCGGCAGGTGTTCGGGGACGATGGTGCGCCAGTATTCGTACTCGCCGTCGGAGTTCATCAGGCACGCTGACCCGCCGAGGTCCTGGGCCTCAAGTTCCAGCGACCCGTCGGCGGTGAGGCTGGCCTCCAGAATGGTGTGGAGCCCGTTCTCGAGGCGCAGGTCCCGCAGGACCACCAGCGGCCGGCCGGTCACCGGGCTCCCTGGCGGGCGGTGTGCCACAACAGTCCGTCGACCCGGTGGCCGACGGCGTCCTCGATCCGTCGGGACGCCCCGGGCGCGGCCCCGAGCAGCCAGCTGTAGGCCAGGGCGACGGCCGGCGTCCGGTGCTGCGCGTGGACGCAGTGCAGCAGCACCGTCTCGCCGTGGTCGCGCAGCGCGGCGATGGCGCGGGCGGCGTCGGCGAGAGTCCAGGCGAGGTAGGCGTTGTCGGCCGGGTCCTCGGAGTCGACCAGCCGCACCTCAACATGCTTGCCCGGTGCCACACCGGCGGCGGCGAGGTCAGGGGCACCGACCCGCGACAGCGACACCACCGCGGTGATCCCCAGTTCGGGGCAGCGGGCGAGGTCGGCTTCGGTGCCGAGCAGCACACCGGGGTCGTCGGGGTGGGGGACTGCCAACGGGCGGGCGTCCCCGGACAGCATCGACCCGCCGGTGTGTTGCGGGTCTTGTTGTCCGGTGGCGGTGGCGATTGCCAGGCCGACCAGGTCGCGGCACCGCAGCTCGGGCCAGCCATGGACCCGGCGCGCCAAGTCGGACGGCAAACCGGACACCCCGTAACGGGCCCCCAGCAACCCGCCAGCGATCGCGGCGACGGTGTCAGTGTCGTGGCCGACCGCGATCGCGGTCTGCAGCGCGGCCTCGACGTGGTCGGGCCCTTCGATGTGCCGGGTGGCGTGAATCGCCGACCATGCGGCTTGCAGGGCGGTCACCGTGTAGCCGTTGCGGGCGAACGTCGCCGGCCCCTGGGTTTCGGCGCCGTCGATCAGCCCGGCCCAGGCGGCGCGGCGGGCCTCGGGCAGCAGGGGAAGTCCGGCGCGGACGTCGAGGCGTCCAGTGGTGACGGCGATCCGGACGGCTTCGGACCACAGAACGCACGCGTCCACGCACCGGTCGTCGGCGTGGGTCAGGGCAGCGACGCGAGCGGCGGCGTCCGCGGTCGCGAGGGGGTCGTCGAGGGCCACCAGGCCGACGACGGCCGTGCGCGCATCAGGGCGCCGTTGCCGGCCCGACCGGACGCCGCGGTCGCACGGGAGGCGTCCGTCAGCCGGCGGGCCACCGGCCCGGTGCCGCGGCGGGCGGCGCCGAGCACCGAGGAGGTTTGGGCGCCGATGTCGGTGGCGCCGTGGGCCTGCCAATCCAGGAAGCCTTGCGCGACGGCATCCAACCCCGCGTCGGTACGCAGGTAGGCACCGGTCGCGGTGACCTGGGCGATGCAGACGGCCATCTGGGAGTCGTCGGACCACTCACCCGGCGCGTACGGTCCCAACCCGCCGCCCACCATGCGGGCCTCGCCCGCGGGGATCCGGGGGGCGAACTCGTACGGGACGCCGAGCGCGTCGCCGATCGCCTGACCGAGCAGGACGCCGCCGGCCCGGTCCTTCAGAAGGGGGGAGCGTCTCATGTCAACCACCAACCTTTTCGTGTCGCTCTAACATTTATGATGTTAAACAGTTGCTATCATAAATGTCAAATCAACATGTAAGGTGGGGTCATGGTGTTCGAGTCCCGGTTCCCCGTGTTCGCCGTCACCGCCGACATCGTGGCGTTGACCCTGCGCGACGGCCAGCTGTGCGTGCTGCTGATCCGCCGGTCCAGTTCGGTGTTTACCGGCCGCTGGGCGCTACCGGGCGGTTTCGTCCACATCGACGAATCACTCCAGGACGCCGCCTACCGCGAACTCCGAGAAGAGGCCGGCATCGCCCCGGACGCCGTCCGGCTCGAACAACTCCGCACGTACGGCGACCCGGGACGCGACCCCCGCCCCGAACGAGTCGTCTCGGTGGTTTGGCTTGCCCTCGGCGCAGACCTGCCCGATCCCACCCCCGACACTGACGCCGACCGCGCCGAATGGGTCCCCGTCGATGAGGCGTTCGAACGAGACCTCGCGTTCGACCACTCCGAGATCGTGCGCGACGGGGTCGAACGCGCCCGCTCAAAGCTGGAATACACCACCATCGCCACGGCGTTCTGCGACGCCACGTTCACGTTGCCCGACCTGCGCCGCGTCTACGAAGCCGTCTGGGACACCGCCATCGACCCCCGCAACTTCCAACGCAAAGTCCTGACCGCAGACGGATTCGTCGAAGAAACCGGCGATCTCATCCACGGACGGGGACGTCCCGCCAAGGTCTACCGCGCCGGGGAAGCCACCACTCTCCACCCCGCGATCATGCGGCGATGAGGAGATCCTTGTGACCTGTCCTCAGAAGGCAGGCGGAAACGTCACCGAGACCAGCGCGTCGATCTTGCGGCCCACGCGATCGAACCAGGGCAGGAGTGGCTCGCCGTGAACTGCGGTCTTTCAGGGGAGGCCGTCGAAGCAGTCAATCGCGAGCACAGGATCGCCGCGCCGGGGTGGGGCCGTTCGACCTCACCACCGCATCACCGTTAAACGTACAGTCCCGAACCTGACAGTGCCGGGCGGCGTCTGACCGAGCTGGCACGCCCGTCTTCACCAGCCCAGGTCAGGCGTCGGCGGCTGAGACCGCGGTGAGACGTGACGCTCTTGGGCGGAACCGTCGAGTGGGCGGAACCGTCGAGCCGACCGGTGACCTGGTCCCACGGTGGGCCCGACGTGCCCGGACGGGCAGTCGGCCGGCGTCTCGGAGGCGGTGGTATCTGCCGGGACAAGGAGGGAACCCAGCCAGCGCAGCGCGACTACCGCGGCCTGCTAGTGCCGGGCGTCCACTTGACCCAGGCGCCGTGCTATCACGGTGGCGTCCACCAACCCTGCCGTATGGAGGGCACGCACGAAGTTGAGGTCCTTCTTCCGGTGGGCGCACGACTTCGCGACGCACAGATGCTCGGGATCCAAACACCAACCGATGAACTGCGGCCGCCCCGATGGGGCGGCGGTGTTCGCATTCTGCACCGGCACCAGCCGGTCCCGCCACCCGGTCGGCAGGACCGCCGTGTCGAGGTCCACACCGTCGATGCTGAACCCGTGCATCTCCTCAAACGGTGACCATTCCCCAGCGACACCCTCGATCAGATCGGCCAACTCGGCGATCACCGTGTTG
>JALHFX010000256.1 GCA_022837595.1 Propionibacterium sp. | reverse complement strand
CACTGACATCGCCCTCAGCGACCTGGCTGAGCAATCGCATCGTTTCGCGCTGGTCCAAAACCTCACCTACTCGTGTTCGTCCACGAAGTCGCCCAGCACTCTACGACGACTCACGAAGACGCAATCCTGATGGACGCACTGAAATCGAGTCAATGGCCGCGTCCTGACTCACATCCAGCGCAAGCCTGACAGCTGCCGCCACAGATGCGGGACGCAGGTAGGCTTCCGGGGCATAGGCGTGACCCAAACGAGCTTGAATAGCTATCTGCATGTCGGTGTCGACCCGGCCAGGATGGACTGAAGTCACCCTCAGTCGACCCCGCTCTTCTTCGCGTAGCGCGTCGGTGAAAGCGCGCAACGCGAACTTCGAAGCAGAATACGAAGCGTTACCGGGGCCCGAGTTGAAGCCCGCCCCCGAGTTAATGGTGACGACATGCCCACGGGAAGCACGCAGCAAAGGCAACAGCATCCGCGTCAGGTCCGCCACCGCAACGACATTGAGCTCGAACTGGCGTGTCCATGTCTCACGCGAAGTCTGTTCGACAGCGCCGCCCTCGCAGATACCCGCCGAGTGGACGAGAGCGTCGAGTCGACTAAGACCGGCTACCGCATGCGCCACTGCGTCCGGATCGGTGAGGTCTGCGACGAAGGGGGCAGCATCCGGAAGGACGTCGACCACGGGTGTCACGGATCCGGTGTGGGTACCACCGACCAGGATCCGCCAGTCGGCAGCCAAAGCGTCCGCGATGGCGCGTCCGATGCCCCGACTCCCGCCAGTGATCAGGACGACCGGTCGCTGTGTTGCAGTCATGCGCTCCATCCTATTGGGGAGATCCAGTCACGACCGGGCACGATCAGCCGGCCATCGCCGACCGCCGCGAACAACCAGATCCCGATGAGGAAGTTCCTCGTTGTGGCGGCGCTGTTTTGCATTCTTTCCGGAGTTCACGTTATAGTTCTCGAGTTGCCTGAACAAGGCAACGCGATCTGGCCCCGTAGCGCAGTTGGTTAGCGCGCCGCCCTGTCACGGCGGAGGTCGCGGGTTCGAGTCCCGTCGGGGTCGCCACGGCCAGGTAGCTCAGTTGGTAGTAGCGTTCGCCTGAAAAGTGAAAGGTCGGCGGTTCGACCCCGCCCCTGGCCACAGTGAGGAACGGCGAACGA
>JALHFX010000021.1 GCA_022837595.1 Propionibacterium sp. | reverse complement strand
CTGCCCCTTAATGTCACGATCTACACGACAATGGGACGTATGAGGCTGCGACAAGAGATTCGATGGCGGACTGCCGCGACTGACCCCGGGCATGGTCGGCTGATCAACGCCGTTGGAACATCTCTTGCTCTAGCGATGAGCACGGGCTGGGCATGGATCGTGGTGCATTTCTGGCATGGAGAGGGCGCACTCCTCGCGATCGGCGCATTCCTGGCGATGCAGGTGGGGCTTGTCGCCAAAGACCCCACACCGAAGGAGCGATTGGGCACGATCGTGCTCACCATCGTCCCGATCAGTGCTGCGGTCACGATCGCCACGCTGCTGTCGGCCTGGCGGCCTGTCGAGATCATCGTCTTCGTGCTCATCGCCGGTATCGCAACCTGGCTGCGGAGATTCGGGCCGCGCGCGACCGCACTGGGAAGCGTCTCGTTCTTCGGCTATTTCTTCGCGATCTTCCTGCGACCGACACTCGCGGACCTTCCTTTCTTCTTTCTCGTCGCAGCAGGCGCAGTCGGCTCGCAGACGATCGTTTATGCGTTGATGCTGCGAGAGCGCCCACGTCGCCAGATCACCTTGGCGCTCGCTGAGTTCCGCAGCGCCTCGGAGGCCGCCGTCGCGGCCGCCATCGCAGGCCACAGTGGTGGTCACACCGCGAAACACGCGCAGAAAGCCCTCCATGCGCGGCTAGCACGACTCGCCCAGGTGGCCTTAGCAATCAGCTCTTGGCAGCAACGGTTCGTTACAGCGCGACATATCGACTGCGACGCCGACACCTTGGATGCACTGGTCCTGGATGCGCGTATCGACATCGAACATGCCTGCCTGGAGATTGCTCAACTCCTGCGGCAAAGTGCTGACCCCACCTCGGCTCGGAGAGCACTCGCACCATCGCTGCACGATTTGGGAATCGTCCTGGACAACCGGTCCAGCCCCCAGTCGGTATCCGAGGCAGCCGCCCGAGCCACCGCAGCGCTCTCGGGCCTCGACCCCACCTCCAGTGAACGCGCAGCACTCAGTTTGATTATGCGCAGCACACTCGCACACAACGCCCTTCGAAAGATAGATCTCACGCGAGGATCGACGGTGGCCGCCACCACGCCTGTAAGCAAGCAGACCGAATCTCGGGTTGCTTCGCCGGCTCATCGTGCGCAGCCTGAATGGTGGGAATGGCGAAAGTGGCAGCCGAGCACCCGCATTGCGGCGCAGGTGATGGTCGCGGCGCTGTTGGCCACCGTCGTGGGCGAGCTCATCTCGGCAAGCCGCTGGTACTGGGCAGTGCTCACCGCATTCCTGGTCTTCGTTGGCACCACTACCCGCGCAGGTATTCTCACCCGCGCCTATCGCCGGGTTTGGGGTACCGCGCTCGGACTGCTCGTCGGATTTCCGATCGTAGCCCTAGGGCACGACAACAAGATCTTGTTGACCGCACTATGTGTGCTCGCTCTCTTCAGCGTTCTCTACTTCGGTCCATCGCAATACGGATTGATGGCCTTCAGCCTGACCGTCATGCTCTTCGGCATGTACGGGCTACTCGGCATCTTCAACCTCAAGCTGGCCGAGTTACGTCTTGCTGAGACGCTGTCCGGAGCCCTGATCGGAGTGTTGTGCTCCTTCCTGGTCTTCTCGTTGAACTCCCGGCCAGCCCTGCTGTCGAAAGTCGACGACTACGTCGCTGCCCTCAAACACCTTCTGGATGCTTCCCGGACGGCTCTCACTTCCTCACACCAGGACGCTGCGGTCTTGGCTGCCGTGCACGAACTCGACCGCGCACAGTCGGCGGTCGACCAACTAGCGTCGTCCATGATCATGTCATTCGTGCGCATCGGGATCGATCGGGCCAACCGCACCGTGCATCGCATGTTCGTAACCACCCGCGCAGCCGGCCAGCTCGCCCAAGCTGCGGTAGCTGCCAGCACCGCAGATCCACCACAATTGTTCACCGGCGATTCGGTGACGGCACTGGACACGGCGCTCGCCTATATTCGGACGAACCTGTCTCGCGCACGAGCTGCGATAGGTCCGGAGAAGAACGACGCCGCCGACGACGAGCAGGATGCGTCAAACCCGAGCAGCGCTCCCAGCGTCGACTCCGAAGCCGACGCCGCAGACAACCAGCCGACGGTGATCATCGACCTGCTGAGTACGCTGCCCTACCGTTCGCAGTCTCCGCAAGCGAGCGCAATGATGGCGTTGTCGCGCCTGGGCTGGATCCTGCTTCAGATCGCGGATGCCAATGACCAATCCGCCGACGATCCCCTGGCTGCACGCTGACGGCTATCTTTCGACGCGCGAAACGACGGGGCGCCGCGTCTTCACCCGAGCTCCAGCTGCTGTTCGCACGATGGGCATCGGGTGCACGGAAAATTTCCGACCACCGGGCTAGCTTCGGGCTTGACAGGCGAGTATCGTTGCTCGCTGGGTCCAGACATGAACCTGAGACCGTCCAGCAATGGCGGCCCCGCAGTACCAGCTCGACGCCGGCACCCTACCGGCGCCGGATCTATCGGTCCGTCTCGAAAGAGGTACTATGTCCCCCTCGGCCGTCTCCAACGCCGATCCGATCCATCCCGGAGAAATCCTGATGGAGGAACTGCTGATCCCGCTAGGGATCTCACAAAAACGTCTGGCCGAAAAGACCGGTCTCACGCGCGAGCAGATTAGCTCGATCGTCCGCTGCAAATGCAGCATCACTGCCGAAATCGCTTCTTGTCTTGCCCGCTATTTCGGTACGACTGAGCAGTTCTGGCTCGACCTGCAATCGAACTACAACCTCGAATCGACGCAGGCCTCCGAACTCTGCTGAACCAACGCCCATCATGTGCAGCTGGCGCACTATTGTTTGCTCCATGCTGATCAACGCCTATTCGACGCGGCACGATTTAGTACCACATGGTTTCACAGAAGTGGACGAACGCTCCCGTTGGCATCCGTCGGGCGAGCAGGACGCCGCGTTCACGAACTCGTTGGCAGAGCTCGAAGACTACGTCGATCGGGCCAGCGTCGGGCAGCCTGCTGACAGCATTCGCGCAGTACAGCGCCATCTGCGTGATACTCAACGCTCCTACGCGTTCACGATCGATGGCCATGACCCTGCGCAACTCACCGAGTTGTCAGCCTGGGCTACAGAGGCTAACGCGATTCTGGTCGCCGAAGGGGCATTACTGGACGCCACCGGACGTCCGCTACTGGCCGGAGCCCATGGTGCGCCCACCGGCAAGGTTCCGTTGACCACCGAGTCAGCCGAGCGTGCTCAAATGATCCGGAGCTGGTTAGCCTCCGCCCACGGACTGCAAGTCCCTGGCGATTTCGCGCCGGTGCGTAGTAAGGCCGAGACCTTCACCCGCGACCCTGCAGAGGTCGGCCTGCGCATCATCGGGTTGGTGATGACTAGCGACTTCGCCACCTCGATCATCGCCAACAGCCCACTTGATCAACGCGCTATGCAGGCCGTCTTCCCTCGTGCGATGGCAGCACTCCCCGACTCCGAACGAGAACTCTTCGAGCGCAAGGACGCCCAAACCGCCCACGAAATGCTGCTTCTCATCGAGGCCGCCAATGAACTGCTTTGGGCAGTCGATCGCACCACATTAGGCTGGCCATCGGTCAACTGCCACCCCGCCCAGGTGAAGGATCGGGTACTGCGTCGCGGCGAGGAGGGCTTCTTGGACAAGCTCCAATTGCGAGATATCGACCAGTTGCTCGACGAACATGAGTGCCTGTCCTCACTGGATTGGGCTTTGGAGAACCAGGAAAAGATGCGTCCTGCTGTTCACTCGGACGCGGATGCGCGCATCGTTGCCCAACGGCTGAGATCATTGGAATGGCTACTCAACCCACAGTTCGCTTGGGATGACATCGACGTCTGAGTCGGCATCGTCCTCAGTCAGCGGATCTGCGGCAAATGCAATCTGCGCAACAACGGGTTGAGCAGATCGAAGAACTCCTGTACTCGGAAGAGTCGCACGGTGATCAGGATCGCGATGATGAAAACCACACCGCCTGCGACACCACCCAGTAGCTGCCAGAACCAGACCGCAGTGCTGGCCATTTCTGATTCCGGCAGCGGGGCCAGCAGCAGCGTTCCCCGGTAGGCGAAAAACGCCAACACTCCGGAAACGGCCGATGCTATTCCCAGCCGCAGATACAGTGCGACGATCGATTTCAGCCCGAAGTCCCCGATCTGTCGACGGGCATAGAGCATGAAGACGATCGCCAGGGTGGTATTACCGACGAACATTCCCAGGCAGACCACCACCAGCCCCGATTCCAGCGGCACTGCATAAGCCAGGAAGGCGAAGACCACTTGAATCACGGTGAGCAGGCATTGCATCCACAGATTCGTGAATCCCTGCTCGGTGGCAAAGCAGTATTGCTGTTGCAGCGTGACGATCGTAAAACTGAGCATGCTCGCGCACATCACGATCATCGGCAATGCTGTTGCCCACGCAGCCTCGGCGCTCAAACTGAAGAAAACCACCCGTACGGCGGGTAGCGACAAGGCGATGAACAGCGCCATCGCTGGAATGATGCCCAATGCGGGAAGTGTCAATCCGCGCCGGACCAGTTCCTGCATATCGCTCAACCCGATCTGTGGATCGTCACGTCGTTGCCAGGCCCTGGCAAGTTGTGGGAAGAGTGCGGTCAGTAGCGACACTGCGATCAGTGAATAGGGAAGTTGGAAGAGGCTGTAAGCATTCTGGTAATGCACGTAGTTGGCTACCTCGATGCCTAACGCATCAGCTCCATCGGCCAGATAGGTGGATACCTTCATGGTGACGAGCCCGCCACCCTGGGCGATGAGCAGAGCCAAGAAGGTGAGACTGGCGAAGCGTCCGAGCTGACCGAAGCCGTGGCCGCGAAGCCCCCAGCGAGGACGCCAACGGAACCCGCTCATATGCAGCGACGGCAGCAGGATCGCCGCCTGCACCGCGATGCCCAGGGTCGCGGTGCCCGCCAATACCCAGATCATCAGAGGCGTCCAGACAGCTGCGTCCGGCTGGTTCCCCCACAGTTTCAAGAAGATCACCAGCCCGGTGATCGCCACGACATTGTTGGCCACCGGCGCCCAGCCATAGGCGCCGAATCTGCCGCGAGCATTCAAGATATTCCCGAGCACCGCGAAGATGCCGTAGAAGAGTACCTGGGGCATACAGATATAGGCAAAGGCGATGGTCAGTTGCAGGCCGGGACCACTCAAAGAGGTGAACGATCGCATCAGCAAACCCGCGCCCGCCGTGCCGAGCACCGCAACCACAGCAATGAGCACCAGCGCGGCAGTGACCAAGCGGTCCACGAAGTCCTGGCCGCCGTCCGGGCGTTTCATCGCTTTGGTGATCTGCGGGATCAGGACCGCTTGGAGAATACCTGCGGAGAGAAGCACGAGGATGAAGTTCGGCAGCGTATTGGCTGCCTTGAAGGCAGCACCCGCAACCGCCACACCCAGCACAGCGGTCTGCAGCGAGGCATTCACCATGCCCAGCACCCGGCTGACCAAGGTGCCTGAGGCCATCAGCAGCGAGTTACGTGCCAGGTGTTTACGGTCTTCCTCATCGATGGCGTCGACGAGGGCCTCACCTGTTTCGGCTGTCTGCTGCGCTCCACCGGAATGCCGACTGGCCGTATCGCCTTGATCCGGCGACTCTTGCGAGCGCATCGGTCGGCCTTCAGCCCGACGGCCAGGAATCGACGCATCCAGCTCGGGATCCCAGACGATCCTCGGGATCATTCGGGTCTCTACGAATGCTTCGGGATCATCGAAACGTTGGAAAGAGAATTGTTCAGGCTCATCTGAGCCTGCCGCCCGTCTCGGGGCGGCAGACGCGCCGGGATCACTGGGCTGGGCCCCGGGAGCAGGCTTCTCCCAGGGCTCTCGGGCATCGGTCAACGGCCGGTCCCCGCATAGACGACGGCTTCCTGGTCGCTGTCCAAGCCGAACGCAGTGTGGGCGGCTTGCACAGCGGCGTCGACATCGGCGGCATCGACCACCACCGAAATACGGATCTCGGAGGTGGAGATCATGGAGATATTGATGTCCGCCTCGGCCAGTGCTTTGAAGAAGCTCGCAGTGACACCGGGATGGGTTCGCATACCGACACCGACGACCGAGACCTTGCCGATCTTGTCGTCATAGCGGACTTCTGCAAACCCGATGGCTTCCTTCGCGTTGTGAAGCGCGGCCATGGCGGTCGCGCCATCGTTCATGGACAGCGTGAAAGTGATATCGGTGGCGCCGGTTGCGATCTCCGAAACGTTCTGGACGATCATGTCGACGTTGATATCCGCTTCGGCGATGACATCGAAGATGGCAGCCGCCACGCCAGGCCTGTCCGGAACTCCCGCCACGGTGATCTTGGCCTCGCTTCGGTCGTGTGCGATGCCGCTGATGATGGCGTCTTCCATGACGTTACCTTCCTCATAGTTGACCAGACCGGTGACCAAGGTGCCCGGCTTGTCGCTGAACGAGCTGCGCACATGAATGGTGACACCCTCACGACGGGCGTACTCCACACAACGCAAATGCAAGATCTTCGCACCGCAGGCCGCGAGCTCCAGCATCTCGTCGTAACTGATCTTTGTCAGCTGACGAGCGCCCGGCACGATTCGCGGATCGGCTGTGAAGACACCGTCCACATCGGAATAAATCTCACAGACATCGGCACCCAACGCTGCGGCCAGTGCCACCGCGGTGGTGTCGGAGGCCCCTCGTCCCAAGGTGGTGACGTCCTTGGTCGCTTGAGCGACTCCCTGGAAACCCGCGACGATGACAATATTGCCCGCCTGAAGCGAGCTCTCGATGCGCCCCGGCGTGATGTCGATGATCCGGGCATTGCCGTGCTGGGGTGTTGTTATGACTCCTGCTTGGCTACCGGTATAGCTCAGCGCTGGGGCGCCGAGGTCGTTGAGAGCCATCGCCAGCAGCGCTGCCGACTGACGCTCACCGGTGGTGAGCAACATGTCCAACTCACGCGCCTGCGGTTCCTGAGTGATTTCGAGCGCGAGATCCATCAGATCGTCGGTGGTGTCACCCATCGCTGAAATCACCACGACAACTTGATTCCCAGCGTCTCTGGCCGCCAGGACCCTACGGGCAACCCGTTTGATCGACTCGGCGTCGGCAACCGATGACCCGCCGAACTTCTGGACGATCCGCCGTTGCTCACTCTGGCTCATCTATGCCTCCCTGGCACCGCTGAAGCAATGGGCACCGGTCCAACTTTAGCCGCTCGCCATAGGATCGCTGCGGGAGGTGAAGATGCATGGGACAGATCGATTGGTCTTTGTTCGGCTCGGAGGCGTTGCGGGTGCTGGCAGCGGCCGGGCTTTGCGGTCTGATGGGGCTGGAGCGCCAGCTTCATCAGAAGAATGCCGGGGTACGCACTCACGCCTTGGTCGGCATGGGAGCCTGCCTATTCACACTGGTCGGTATGCACCCTTTGGCCGGTGCCGGATTGACCAGCGACCCCATGCGGGTCGCTGCTCAAGTGGTCAGCGGTATCGGCTTTCTGGGTGCTGGCGTGGTCTTCGTCAACCGGGATGCCGTTCGAGGCTTGACGACCGCAGCCGGCATCTGGCTGTCGGCCGCGATCGGCGTGGCCTGCGGTGCCGGCCTGATCGTCTTGTCCGCCACAACGACTGTGCTGTATTTGATCATCGTTGCCGGAGTCGGCCCGCTCCTCAATCGGCTGCCCAGTGGTGACCGCAAGATGCTGGTGCGACTGGTCTACCTCGACAGGGTCGGCACGCTACGCCGGGTACTGACCGCGGCCTCCGAGATGGATTTCCAGTCATCGGTGGTCTCGACTCACCAGCTGCGCGCCAGTGACCCACCACGAGTCGAGGTGACCATCCGTTTCAGCGGTGGCCTGCCGCTACGCGATCTGGTCGCAGAACTCTCCGAAATCGATGGCGTGGAGTCTGCGGTCATCTTCTCGGATTCGCATGACGACGAGGAATAGCCCCTGGCCGAGCAATACGATGAGCAGGCCGCTGTCGGCGGACGGGTAGCCTGGACGCATGAGTCAGATGCCCATCGACGATGCCGCACGCGACCGAGTAATAGCTGCGTTGCAGCGCAGCCGCGCGTCCGGCTATCTCGACGATGCAGGGCTCAAGCAGCGGGTAGAGATCGCTTTGGCAACCAACGACCCTTACCAGCTCAACAATCTGTTGGCGGATCTGCCTGGACTGGGCGCTTATACCTGGACACCCTCCCCCGACCAGCAGCTTGCGCCGGTATCTCAGCCGCCCACGCAGCAGCCAAAACAGTGGCAAGAGTTTCTGCGTAGGTATTGGGGTGTGCTGCTGGGTATGGCTCTGGTCCTGCTAGTGGTGGTCGGCAATGGCTACTCGTCGTTCTGGTGGGTGTTCATCCTGGTCGCGTTCGTCTTCCCGCGCGGAATGCGAAACAGAAAGCCCGATCCGCAGACCCCACCGAGCGGGCCCTATCAGGGCTTCCACCCCGGTCCTACGCAGCACCACCATGCTGATCCGTATCTAGCAGATCCCTACGGTCAAAACCCTGCGGCTCCGCCAGAGGCATCCGATCAGTTCGATTCGGACGACGGCTCTGGCCCCAGCCGCTGGAACCAACCGCCGCCCGCTGGAAAAGCTTGATCGAGGCGGGCACTTCGCGGTAACAGCAAACTCGCGGCCTCCGGTTTTCTTTCGATCGTGTAACGCTTATATCTTTGTGCATGGTCGAGTTTCGCTCGGCCGCATCCCGATGAGACGCTGAAGATAGGTAAATCGCCAGCAGGTAGCGTGAATGCCTGCAGCGCTCCGCAGTGATCCGCGGAGCGCAGTGACGTGGAAGGAACCATCGTGAAGAACACTTGGCGCACGCTCGTGGCGCTAGCTTCAGCCGGCACTCTGCTTCTGGCTGGGTGCGGCTCTGACTCCGGCTCCTCGACCACCGCCGATGCGGGCGGTTCGGGCCAGGAATACAACATTGCGATCACCCAGATTGTCTCGCACGCGTCGTTGGATGCTGCGCGCAACGGCTTCAAAGACGGCCTGGCCGAAGCGGGGTTGAAGACCAAGTATGACGAGCAGAATGCGCAAGGCGATCAGGCCACTGCGTCCTCGATCGCAAACAAGTTCGCCAGCTCGAACCCCGATCTCGTGCTCGCGATCGCTACTCCGACTGCACAGGCAACTGCCCAGGTGATCACCACCACACCCATCCTGTTCACCGCAGTCACCGATCCGGTCGCCGCTGACCTGGTCGATTCCAATGACGCTCCCGGCGCCAACGTGACGGGTACCACCGATATGAACCCGGTCGCTGAGCAGATCGGCCTGATCAAGCAGCTGTCCCCCGACGCCAAGTCAGTCGGCATCCTCTACTCGTCCGGTGAGGTCAACTCAGCAGTCCAGGTCGAACTCGCCCGCGAGGCCGCAGAGGCCGACGGACTGGAGGTTGTTGAGAAGACGGTCACCAACACCTCCGAGGTGCTGCAGGCCGCCCAATCGCTCGATGTGGACGCCATCTATTTGCCGACCGACAACAATGTGATCGCCGGACTCGATTCGGTGCTGCAGGTTGCCGAAGAGCGCAAAATCCCGGTTGTCGCTGGTGAGACCGAATCCGTTGCCAATGGCGCCCTGATCACCTACGGGCTCGACTACTACCAGCTCGGCAAGCAGACTGCCGCGATGGCCGTTGAAATTCTGACCAACGGTGCCGATCCCGCAACGATGCCTGTCGAGTCCCAGAAGACCCCGAAGCTGGTCATCAACACGACCGCGGCCGAGCGCATGGGCGTCACGATCCCGCAGTCGTTGCTCGACCAGGCCGACGAGACGGTCAAATAACAGATGATCACAGCGATCGATCTTGGGCTGATCTTCGGGTTGATGGCGCTCGGGGTCTATCTGACCTTCCGGGTACTCGACTTCGCTGATCTAACCATCGATGGCAGCTTCACGACCGGTGCTGCCACGGCTGCCACACTGATTGTTGCAGGGTGGCAGCCGATGGTCGCGACTCTCGCGGGTACCGCGCTCGGATTGGTCGCTGGGTTCATCACCGGAGCACTGAACACCTGGGGAAAGATTCACCCGCTGCTAGCAGGCATCCTCACCCAAATCTCGCTCTATTCGATCAACCTGCGCATCATGGGTAAAGCGAATGTGCCTTTGCTGCGCAGCACCACCCTGTTCACCCCGTTGCGCGAGCGGGGACTGCTGGGCACCTGGGTCTCGGTCGGTATTTTGGCTTTGGTGCTCGGACTCTTCGTCATCGCATTGGTCTGGTTCTTGTCAACCGACATTGGCTTGGCTTTGCGTGCCACCGGCGACAACGAGGGGATGGCCCGCGCTCAGAGTGTCAATACCGGTGCGATGACTCTGCTAGGGCTTTCACTCAGCAATGGCTTGGTGGCACTGTCCGGCGCACTGTTCGCGCAATACCAGGGTTATGCCGATATCGGTATGGGTATCGGTTTGATCGTGGCCGGGCTCGCGTCGGTCATCATCGGCACCGCAATCATTACCAACGGACGCATCTGGATTACCGTTGCCGCAGTCGTGTTCGGTTCGATCGTTTACCGGCTGATCATTCAGGCGGCACTGACAATCCCGTGGTTCGACCCGAACGATATGAAATTGCTGAGCGCAGTGATCGTCGTTACCGCCTTGCTGCTGCCACGTTGGGATGTCTTCAATAGGATCCGGGCCCGCAGCCGCGACAAGCAATCCGTCTTCGATCCATGGGGAGACCCCGATCCCGAAGAGGTCGATTCGGGCGATGCGCGACCACCGAGTACGGGAATCGTGAAGAAGGTGAAACGCGCCGATGCTTGAGGTACGCCACGTCACGAAAGCGTTCTTTCCACGCACGATCAACGAAAAAATCGCGTTGCGCGATATCTCCTTGACTCTGCAATCAGGTGATTTCGCTACCATCATCGGCTCGAACGGCGCAGGCAAGTCGACATTGCTGAACGTTGTCGCGGGACGCTATCGTCCCGACCTCGGCTCGGTGTGGATTGACGATGATGACGTCACGCGGTTGCCGGACTACCGCGTCGCCAGAAAGGTGGGACGCGTCTTCCAGGATCCGATGGCCGGCACCAGCCCGCACCTGACGATTGAGGAGAACCTGGCCATCGCTTGGGCCCGCAACCGCGGTCGCGGGCTGAGATTGGGTGTCTCCCATGCCCGGCGCGAGCAGTTCCGTGAGGAATTGAAAATCCTTGAGCTAGGTCTCGAGAATCGGCTGACGGCCCGTGTCGGGCTGCTTTCCGGTGGCCAGCGCCAGGCGTTGTCGCTGGTTATGGCCGCATTCACCCAGCCTCGAATTCTGCTGCTGGACGAGCACACTGCCGCACTGGACCCGCAGCGGGCCGCGTTGATCACTCGGCTGACCAAACAGATGGTGGAACGATACGAGCTGACCGCGATGATGGTCACTCACAATATGGAGCAGGCTCTGACACTCGGGAACCGGCTGCTGATGATGCATGAGGGGCAAATCATCTTCGAGCTGCATGACGAGGCCAAGAAAAAGGCCACCACCGCCGATCTGATGGCCGAGTTCGAGAAGCTCAAGGGTGTTCAGCTGAGCGACCGGACGCTGCTCGCCTGAGCGACTTCACTCAATCCGACTGATTTCAGTCGCGCGTGGATATCGAGTTCACTTTTACGGCTATACGAGGGAAAAGTGAACTCGATAATCCGGTTGTGCCGCCAACTGGCGCTGGCGAGCGAGGTTCTTGGCAGCCGACCCTCTACGATGGCCCTCATGGCCGATGAAGAGTTCTTCCGCAATCTACCCAAGGTCGCGCTGCACGATCATTTGGACGGCGGGCTGCGTCCTCAGACGATGATCGAGATCGCGGATGAGATCGGCTACCGGCTACCAGCTACTTCGGAGAACGAGCTGGCAGATTGGTTCTATACGGCGGCCAATTCCGGTTCGCTCGCCGAATACCTGACGACCTTCGACCACACCACCGCTTGCATGCAGCGGGCGGAGGATCTGAGGCGGGTAGCCCGTGAATGGGTGGCTGATCAGGTCGCGGACGGGGTCGTGGCCGCCGAGGCGCGTTGGGCACCGGAGCAACATCTTCGGGCGGGGCTCAGCCTGGACGAGGCGGTCGAGGCGGTCGCCGAAGGCTTGCGCGAAGGTATGGCTGAGGCGGCGTCCGCGGGCAAACCGTTCATCGCCGGGCAGCTGGTGACTGCGATGCGCCACGCCGACCGTGGGGTGGAAATCGCCGAGCTGGCGCTGCGCCATCGAGACAACGACCTGGTCGTCGGCTTCGACATTGCCGGCGGCGAGCAGGGTAACCCACCGACCAAACACCTGGCGGCATTCCAGCTGCTACGCGAGAACGACTTCTTCTATACGATTCACGCCGGTGAGGAAGGCCCGCTCAGCTCATTGCACGAGGCAGTGCAGGTCTGCGGGGCGATGCGGATCGGGCACGGCGTCAACACGGTCAAGGACATCACTCGTGACCCGGAAAGCGGACGGTATTCGCTGGGACGCCACGCCCGTTTCATCCGCGATCAACAGATTCCACTCGAGGTCTGCCCGAGCTCGAACCTGCAGACCGGCGTGGCGTCATCGATCAGTGAGCATCCGGTCGGCACCCTGATCTGGCTCGGCTTCAACGTCAACCTGAGCTGCGACAACCGGCTGATCAGTGCGACGACGCTGAGCCGCGAATACGCGCTGGTCAGTGAGGCCTTCGGGTTATCGACGATGCAGATGGCCCAGATCGCGCTGGCCGGGGCGTCCGCGCTCTTCCTCGATCATGCCGAGCGGACGAAGCTGGTGCAGCAGATGACGCTGCCTTGGTTCCGGTCGTCGGTCAACGAACGGGGTGCCGGCGTTCAGCCCGATTTGTGGGAGCGCTGATGTTGCTCGCCTCCGACGACTGAGGGATGGTCCTCCGGTCGCGGCGACATGACCATTGATCTCAGAAGCGAGATTGACCAGTTGCGTCAGAATCCGTTCCACCTGAAGCCCACTCCAGGTCTTCGAGGTCGGCTGCTATTCGATCACGCCGACGATGGAGCCATCCAATTATCGAGTTCAGTTTTGTCACGTATAGCTGTAAAAGTGAACTCGATAATCCCGCGGACGCGTTCGTCAGCGGGATTATCGGCCTAGAACCCCAGGGAGGCCGTCAGCTCCTGCCGGATCGACTCCAGGCGTGCGGCAGCCGCGGACTTCGCGTCGGCGAGCTGTCCGCGTCCAGGGACCTCCTCGATGACCTCGAGATAGCACTTGAGTTTCGGCTCGGTGCCCGATGGGCGTACCACGACCCGGTCTCCGCGTTCGGTCTCAAACCGGTAGCCGGGTGTGGGTTCCAGACCGAGATATCCATCATCCAGGTTGACGAAGCCGCACACTGCCGAGCCGCCCAACGACGACGGCGGAGCACTCTCCAAGCGCTTCAGCCCGGCAGTGATCTCGGCTGGGTCGCCCACCCGGAACGTCAGTGGGGCTGTCGAATAGAGGCCGTGCTCGACCGCCAGATCGTCCAGCAAATCGAGCATCGTGCGTCCGGTGGCCTTCAGGGAGGCCGCCAGCCGGCAGGCAACCAGCGCCGCGGTGATGCCATCCTTGTCGCGCACCGCTTCGGGGTTCACGCAGTACCCGAGCGCTTCCTCGTAGCCGAAAACCAGGCCGGGAACCCGCGCGATCCACTTGAAACCGGTCAGTGTCTGCACCGAACCCAGACCATGGTCGGCGGTGATCGCGTTCAGCATGGACGACGAGACGATCGACCTGGCCATCACGTGACGGGTATCACCCGCGAAGCAACCACCGAGGTACTCCCCCAGCAACGCACCGACTTCGTCGCCACTCAGTTGCTGCCAGCCCTCGGCAGCAGAGGCATTGGGCACGGCCAGTGAGCAACGATCCGCGTCCGGGTCGAGCGCCACCACCAGATCTGCATTCACCTCACGAGCAAGGCCGATCGCTAGATCGAGCGCGCCCGGCTCCTCCGGATTCGGGAAGGCGACTGTCGGGAAATCCGGATCGGGATCACACTGCTCCGTAACCAGATGCAGATCATCGACGCCTACCGCCCGCAGCACCCGCAACGCTAGATCGGCGCCCACCCCATGCATCGCGGTCAGTACGACTCGTAACCCGCTCACCTCGGCGGGAGCATCGGAAAGCGTAGCCAACCGATCATTGAATGCCAACGCAGCCGCCAGATAGGCATCCTCAATGGAGGCGTCAAGTGTGTGCCATCCTGCCGCCGCGACCGGTATGCCGTCGGCCGGCCCTACTGCTGTCATCGCCGCCATGATCTGCTCGTCCATCGGATTCACCAGCTGGACGCCCCGACCCGAACCCGAGGCTACCCGACCGCCCAGATAGACCTTGAAGCCGTTATCAGCGGCTGGATTGTGTGACGCAGTGATCATCACGCCCGCCTCGGCGTTCAGGTGATTGATGGCGAACGCCAGCATCGGCGTCGGCGTGCGATGCGGCAACAGCAGCGCGCGTCCACCGGCTGCAGTCACCACACCAGCGACAGTGCGCGCGAATTCGCGCGAGCGATGTCTGGCGTCGTATCCGACAACCACACCGAATTCGTCACCTGCCTTCTCACGGACAACCGAACAGAGTCCGGCTGTGGCGATGCTCACTACCGCGGTATTCATGCGATGGGGGCCGGCGCCAATCGCGCCGCGAAGCCCGGCTGTCCCGAATACCAGTAGCCCGGACATCCGATCGTCCATCTCTCCGGCGGCGACCGAGTCGCCCGCCTCGGCTGCCTGGAGCAGTGAGTGAAGCTCGGCACGATCGCACGCGTCGGGATCATGCGCAATCCACTCGCGTGCGCTGCCCGCTGATTGCATGGTGACTCCTTACCCCGGTCTATCCTGAGGATTACGCCCCACCCGGCCATTCTCCCCCTTACTGAGAGGACCCGCACAGATGGCGACTCCCCATATCGCGGCCGAACCCGGAGATTTTGCCCCGGCAGTGTTGATGCCCGGTGATCCCCGGCGGGCCGAGCGCATCGCGACGCAGTTGATGCCGGACGCGAAACTCGTCACAGATGTGCGCGGCATGCTCGGCTTCACCGGCACCGTCGATGGCCGCCCACTCAGCGTGATGGGTTCCGGGATGGGCCAACCATCGATCACCATCTACGCTACTGAGTTGTTCTCCCTGTTTGGTGTCGAGAGGATCATCCGGGTCGGCACCTGTGGTGGCATCTCGTCTCAGGTCAGGCTCGGCGATGTAATCGTGGCCGTCGGCGCACACACCACGTCGAATATCAATCAGCTTCGGCTGCCTGGGCTGAATTTCTCGGCCGTGGCCAGTTTCGGGCTCGTCCGGGCAGCGGTGGACGCTGCGTCCTCGACGGTTGCGCGAAGCGGCCAGCAAACTCACGTTGGCATGGTCGTCTCGGACGACCACTTCTACGTCCCCAATCCCGATCCGGGATGGTCGGCCAAGCTCGCACGATACGGCGTACTCGGCGTCGAGATGGAAGCCGCGGCTTTGTTCGCCACTGCCGCCGAGTTCGGGAAGCAGGCGCTCGCGGTGCTCACGGTCTCCGATCACCTGCTGGACGCGGAACCCGATCAACCTGAGCACGGGCACCGGATGACACCCGAAGAACGCGAAACCCGTTTCGCAGGAGCGTTGGACCTGGCTCTGGCAGCCGCTTTCAGCTGATCAGGGCCGTGCCCCAGTGCCGGTGTCCCTGCCTCCCATGCCCTTCCTCCACGCATTGTGTAGATCCTGGGCCCGTCATGGGCCGCAGATCTACACGATCGCGAGATGGGGACGGGTGGCGCGAGATGGGGGCGGGTGGACGGCAATCGCGCCCCGTCGGTGCTTGAATGGCGATATGAAGGCTGTCATCGCTACCGCCGCGGGCGGACCCGAAGTACTCGAATTAACCGATCTGCCTGAACCTGTCGCTGGACCGGGCCAGGTCGTGGTCAAGGTTGCTGCGGCCGGTGTGAACTTCATCGACACCTATCGTCGTTCCGGGGTCTACAAGATGGACTACCCGCATGTCGTCGGCGTTGAGGGCTCCGGCCATGTGGTCGCGGTCGGCCCCGAGGTGGATGGCATCAACGAGGGCGACGCGGTTGCCTGGGCCGAAGGTCCCGGTTCATACGCTGAATACGTCGCGGTGAACGCCGAGAAGCTGCTGCCAATGCCCGAGGGCATGAATCTGCAGGCTGCCGCCGCACTGCCGTTGCAAGGTATGACCGCCCATTATCTCTGCCGCTCGACCTATCCGGTGTCGCAGAGCACGGTCGCGCTCGTCCATGCCGCAGCCGGAGGCGTTGGTGGCCTGTTGACCCAGCTGATCACCTCTCACGGTGGACGCGTGATCGCGACCGCAGGCACCCAGGAGAAGGCCGAACTGGCGAAGAGCTATGGCGCGAGCGACGCGCTCGTCTATTCCGAGATCCCCGACCTGGCCACCGAACTGCCGCGCATCATCCGAGTGCTGGCAGGCGACGGCGTCGACGTGGTTTTCGATGGTGTCGGCAAGGCCACCTTCGACGCCTCTCTGGCGAGCCTGCGCATCCGGGGCACGATGGTGCTTTTCGGTGGCGCGTCCGGCCAGGTGCCGCCGTTCGATTTGCAGCGGCTGAACTCTGGAGGATCGCTGTTCATCACGCGTCCGACGCTGGTTCACTACACCCTGACCAGGCAGGAGACGCTCTGGCGGGCCGGCGAGGTTCTCGGTGCGGCGGCCTCGGGCGAACTGCGGGTCCCGATCGGTGCCACCTTCCCGTTGGCGGACGCCGCGCAGGCGCATCAAGCCCTCGAATCTCGGCAAACGACGGGCAAGGTGCTGCTCATCGTCTGAGTCACGAGATTTCTGTAGCTGCGCGCGATCGCCGGATCAGCTTGCGGATCTCATCGAACCAGAGCACGGTCGAGGCCATCGCGAAGCAAACTCCCCAGTGCATCAAGTCGAGCGAGGCGGTGCCGAATGCGGTTTGCAGGAAACCGATTTCGACCACCAATACTTGCAGCACCACACCGAGCGCCAGTGATGCCCACAACCATGGGTTCACGAAGAGATGATGGAAGGCCGAGACATCCTCTGATCGGGCATTCAGAGTGTTGAACAGTTGCGCGAAGACCAGCGTGGTGAACCCAGCGGTACGAGCCACCGGCAGCGAATCGGCGCCCTCGATCAGGCCGCCGGGCAGAAAGATGTCGATGGTCAGCAGAGTAGCGATCGCCATCACCAGACCGATCGAGATGATGCCCGACCACATCGACCGGTTGATCACCGGCTCGTCCGCGCGACGAGGCCTGCGCGCCATCACGTCCTCTACCGACGGATCGACTCCCATCGCCAGCGCCGGCGCCGAATCAGTCACCAGGTTGATCCATAGGATCTGCGTAGCCAACAGCGGCAACACCACACCCGACCCGCCCTCGGTGGTCAGCCCGAGCACACCAGCCAGCACGACACCGAGGAAGACCGTCAGCACCTCGCCCATGTTGGACGACAGCAGATAGCGCAGAAACTTGCGGATGTTGTCGAAGATCCGGCGTCCTTCACGGACCGCATCGACGATAGTTGCGAAATTATCATCAGCCAGCACCATCGTCCCGGCTTCTTTGGTCACCTGGGTACCGGCGACTCCCATCGCCACCCCAATATCGGCTGCCCGTAGCGCGGGGGCATCGTTGACGCCGTCCCCGGTCATCGCGACCGTCTCGCCTTGTGCCTGTAAGGCGCGCACAATCCGCATCTTGTGAGCCGGAGCCACCCGCGCATAGACGTTCACATCGCGCACCACTGCGGACAGCTCGTCGTCGTCCATCGCAGTCAGCTCGGCACCGGTCAGAACGCGGGCGCCCTCGGGAGCGATCGCAAGATCTGCTGCGATTCGTCCGGCGGTCGCCGGATAATCACCGGTTATCATCAGCACCCGGATTCTGGCCCGGTGGGCCTCGGCCACCGCGCGCGCAGCTTCCGGACGAGCCGGGTCGATGATGCCCACGACGCCGGCGAGAGTGAGACCGTTCTCAAGTGCCGTGAGATGCTCCTGACGTTCGGTCTCGCTGCCGATCCGAGTTGCCTCGAACTGCTCTCGGGTGATTTCTCGCACCGCGACTGCGAGGGTTCGCAGCGCGCGGGAACTCATTTCCTCGATCTCGGCCATCACGCGTTGCCGGTGGATGTCATCCAGGGGCTGTGAGCCCTTGCCTACTCGCACCCGTGTACATAGCTCGAGCAAGATATCAGGAGCGCCCTTGGCGACCATCGTGATCGAGTCGTGCGCTTCGTCGAGGTAGAAGACGCTCATCAGCTTGCGCTCGGAGGTGAATGGGATGACCCCGACGCGCTCGAAACGTCCCTCCCTCGAGCCCGCCACGCCGGCCTTGATCTCGGCCACCAGGAAAGCCCCCTCGGTGGGGTCGCCCAGCACATGCCACGCGCCGTCTTCGTCCTGGGCGAGTTCGGAATCGGAGGCCATGACCCCGCCCGACAAGACCACCGTCACCTCGTCAGCCAAAGGACCCGCCAGTTTCTCGGCATCCGGAATACCATCATGGTCTGCATCAGGGGCTACTCGACCGACTGGTTCGTAGCCGACACCGGTCACCACGGTTGAGCCCGAGGCGGTCGCCACCTCCTGAATGGTCATCTCGGAGCGAGTCAGGGTGCCGGTCTTGTCGGAGCAGATCACAGTCGCCGAACCCAACGTCTCCACGCTGGTCAGCTTCTTCACCACCGCATTGTGGGCGGCCATCCGCTGCACGCCTAGAGCGAGCACGACCGACAGGATCGCCGGCAGCCCCTCGGGCACCGCCGCTACTGCCAGCGAGACCCCGAGGAGGAGTGTGTCGACAAAGTCCTCGGAAGAGTACACATTACCCAAGAGCACCAGCGTCACGATGACGATCACCGCGATGCCCAGCACCGCGATACCGAGCATCTTCGAAACCTGCGCGATTTCGCGTTGCAAGGGCGTGGGTGCGTCGTCCACGGACGAAAGCAGCTCCGCGATAGCGCCAACCTCGGTGTCAGTGCCGGTCGCTGTGACGATGGCCGATCCGCTACCTTGGGCGATCGAAGTGCCGCGGAAGACCATATTCGTGCGCTCTGCCAGTTCAGCGACCGGACTTACGGGGGCTGTTGACTTCGAGACTGCCTCGGCCTCGCCAGTCAGCGAGGCCTCGATCACGCGGAGCGCAGCCGCGGAGACGAGCCGGGCGTCGGCCGGGACCTGGTCGCCCTCGGACAAGACCACCAGATCGCCTCTGACAAGTTCGGCAGCGGGAATCTCGACACGCGCGCCATCACGGATGACCATGCTCATCGCCTTGGTCATCTCTTTCAACGCAGCCACCGCTTGGTCGGCCCGATTCTCCTGTACCAGTCCGATGATCGCGTTCAGCAGGAGTACAGCCGCGATAACGATCGAGTCGACGGGAACCCCGCGGGCGCCTTCAAACACCCAGGCGACCGCCGAAATGATGATGGCTACGAGTAACAGCCCGACTAGTGGGTCGGAGAACTGAGCGAAGAACCGCTTCCACAGGGGTTTGCGCGGTGTGGTTTCCAGTTCATTGGGGCCATCGTGGGCAAGACGCTCAGCGGCCGCGGCAGCGCTCAGGCCAGTGGTCGGATCCGAGCCCAGGTCACGCGCGAGCTCCACCCCAGGACGAGCGAACGGCGGGCCAGAGACTGGCGTCGGCGTGTCCATGGCTTCCATCTAACCAGGAGGGGAATAAGCCACCCCCGCGCAGCCGGAGCACCCGCCCTCGGATCCGGGCCACTCGCCTACCGATTCCACCCGACTGTGTAGATCTAGAGCCCGCCACGGACCCGGGAACTACACAATCCGCCAGGTCTGGGTCCCGCCTGCCGATTCCACGCGACCGTGTAGATCCAGAGCCCGCCACGGACCCGGGAACTACACAATCCGCCAGGTCTGGGGTCCCGCCTGCCGACTCCACCCGACCGTGTAGATCCAGAGCCCGCCACGGACCCGGGAACTACACAATCCGCCGGATGGACGGGGCCGGCACCGCGCGGTGCGGGAGCTCGCCGCGCAGTGCCGGGCCCGAAAAGCGGCTTAGGCTTTCTCGACCCGGACGTGCAGGCCGGTCTCGGCATCGTCCACCCAGCCCTCACCCACAGAAGCCTGCTCGGTGGCTACGGCCAACACTTCGTCCGCGATCTGCTTGAGGTGCTCGGCGACCGCCTTGGCCATTTCCGGGTTGTCCGCTGCCCACGCCAAACGGATCCGATCGCTGACATCCAGGCCGGACGCTTTACGGGTCTCCTGGATGAACCGGATCGCCTCGCGCGCCAGCCCGGCAGAGATCAGCTCGGGGGTTAGCTCCAAGTCGAGCGCGACCGTTTGGCCGTCCTCGTCGACCACCGACCAACCCTCACGAGGCCGTTCGCTGATGAAAACATCATCCGAACTCAGTTCGACCTCACCGACTCCTTCGACATCCAGCTTGAGACGGCCATCCGAAGCCAACTGACGTGCCAACTCGGCGGCGTCCGCATTCGCCACAGCCTTCGCGACCAGGGGGGTCTGTTTCCCGTAGCGTTTGCCGAGCGCCCGGAAATTCGCCTTCGCAGCGTAATCGACGACATCGCCGGCCGCCCGGAAGGTCTCGACGGAGCCGATATTCAGTTCGGACGTGATCTCGCCGAGCAACTCATCGAGCAGGTGGGTGCGGGCGGACGAACTGATCAGCGCGCGCCGCAACGGCTGGCGGGTCTTGACCTTGGCCTCAGCGCGGGCCGCGCGTCCGAGCTCGACCAACCGGCGAGCGAGCTTCATGGCCGAATCCAGCTTGGGTTCGATCAACGATTCGTCCGCCACCGGCCAGCTGGTCAGATGCACCGAGTCAGCACCCTGAGGGTCAGTCGGCACGAAGAGGTCCTGCCAAACGCGCTCGGTGATGAACGGCACGATCGGCGACAACAGCCGGGTCAGCTGGTCAAGGGTCTCGTGCAGCGTCCACAACGCACCCGGGTCGCCTACCCAGAAACGACGGCGACTACGCCGGACATACCAGTTCGAGAGGTTGTCGATGAAATCGGCCAGCTGCACTCCCGCATGCTGAGTATCGAAGGCCTCCAGATCGGCGGTGACGTCAACGATCAGCTGCTGCATCGCCGAAACCAGCCAGCGGTCAAGCACGTGACGCTCGCTAACCGGCGGCGCCTCGCCCACCGGTGCCCAATCGTTCGCCCGAGCATAGAGGCTCTGAAACGCCACGGTATTCCAGTAGGTCAGCAGCACCTTGCGCACGGTTTCCTGCAACGCACCCGCGCCAACCCGTCGGGCAGACCACGGCGAGCCGGAGCAGGCCATGAACCAGCGCACCGCGTCCGCACCGTGGGTATCCATCAACGGGATGGGCTCCAAGATATTGCCCAAATGTTTACTCATCTTGCGGCCGTCCTCGGCGAGGATGTGGCCCAGGCAGAGCACGTTGCGGTAGCTGGACTGGTCGAAGATCAGCGTGCCGACGGCCATCAGCGTGTAGAACCAGCCGCGAGTCTGGTCGATCGCCTCACAGATGAAGTCGGCCGGATAGTGCTGCTCGAAGATTTCCTTCGAGCCCTCGACGTAGGGGTAGCCCCACTGCGCGAACGGCATCGAGCCCGAGTCGAACCAGGCATCGATCACCTCGGGTACCCGGCGGTAGGTGCCCTCGTCACCCGCAACCGTGAACGTGATGTCGTCGACGAACGGACGATGCGGATCGAGCTCACTCAGGTCCTGTCCGGCCAGTCGCCCCAGCTCGGCGCGCGAACCGACGCAGATTACCTTCGTTGGATCGGCGTCGTTGCGCCAGATCGGCAGTGGGGTGCCCCAGTAGCGGCTGCGGCTCAGTGCCCAGTCGATGTTGTTGTTCAGCCAGTCGCCGTAGCGGCCGTGTTTGATGTTCTCGGGGTACCAGTTGGTGCCCTCGTTTTCACGCAGCAGCGCTTCCTTGATCTGCGTGGTGCGGATATACCACGACGGCTGCGCGTAGTAGATAAGTGGGGTGCCGCAGCGCCAGCAGTGCGGATAGGAGTGGGTATAGGGCTGCAGCTTCCACAGCAGTCCTCGCTTCTGAAGGTCTTCAACCAGTGCTGTATCAGCGGTCTTGAAGAAGACCCCGCCAATCAATGGCACAGATTCGTCGAAGGTGCCGTCACGACGGATCGGGTTGATCATCTCGAGGCCGTAGGCCCGGCAAACGGCCATGTCGTCGGCGCCGAATGCCGGCGCCTGGTGCACCAGACCAGTACCGTCGTCGGTCGTGACGTAGTCGGCCAGCACGATGAAGTTCGCTTTGTCGGTGAATTGCACGAGTTCGAATGGACGCTGATAGTCCCAGCGCTCCATCTGGGCGCCGACTACCTGATCGACGATCTGCCAGACGGGGTTGCCGTCATCGTCGACGATAGATCCGAGTACAGTTTCGAAGAGCGGCTCGGCGACGACCAGCTGAGTAGCGCCATCGGACGCGCGCACGTAGTTGACTTCGGGATGCACCGCGACCGCGGTATTGCTGACCAGCGTCCAGGGTGTGGTCGTCCAGACCAGCAGGTCGGCGCCCGCCCATGGGCCGTCCAGCAAGGGGAACCGGACGTAAACCGACGGGTCGGAGATGTCTTCGTAGCCCTGGGAGACCTCGTGATCGCTGAGCGCAGTCTGATCCTTCGGGCAGTAGGGGGCGACGCGGTAGTCCTCAACCAGCAGACCGTTGTCGAAGATTTGCTTCAAAGCCCACCACTCGGACTCGATGTAATGCGGGTCCATCGTCCAATAGGCGTCGTCGAGGTCGACCCAGTAGCCCATCCGGTTGGTCAGCTCGGCGAACTCGCCGACATAGCGGGAGACCGACTTGCGGCAGAGTTCGTTGAATTTGGCTACGCCGTATGCCTCGATCTCGGACTTGTCGTCGATGCCGAGTTCGTTCTCGACGGCCAGTTCCACGGGCAATCCATGACAATCCCAACCGGCCTTGCGGTCGACTCTGCGTCCCTGCATCGTCTTGAAGCGGGGGAAGACATCCTTGAACACCCGCGCCTCGATGTGGTGGGTTCCGGGGTGCCCGTTGGCGGTCGGTGGACCCTCGAAGAAGGTCCACGGCTTTCCGTCCTGGGTGGCTTCCCAGCTGCGGTGGAAGGTGTCGCGCTCATCCCACAGCTTCAAAATCTGGTGGTCCATCGCTGGCAGATCGAGCTGTGCGGGCACGGTACGGTAGCAGCCTTCAGGCTGGCGCACCTTTTGGTCGCTCATGAAGAAATCCCTCGTCGAAAACCGATCAAGGGACGAACGCGCCGGTCGGGCGTCCGCGGTACCACCCCTGTTGGGACACGAGAAGCCTCGAGACCCCACTTCATTCGCGCACTGCGGCCGGTTCTAATGAGTCGGTTTCCCGACCGTTCTTCCGGCAGCTCCGAGGTGATCGCCTCATCGACGCCTTGCAGGTGCGGATCCTAGTGTAGGCGGCACATCGATGAGAGACGAAACCGACGGTTTATGCGGGTAGTCGACCTCGAGAACGAAGGCCGACGCAACAATGGGCGCCTCTCCCCACCATCTCGGCCGGCTGCGTGGAACAACATGGACATCACAAGGTAAAAGATAATAAGTTCATCTGCCCAAACCTCTATCGCAATCCGACCAGCTACTGCTAGCGTTGCTCGAGAACCGGTGACTCGGTTCTCGAGGCACCAGGGATCGGGTCCTGGCTCGGGTAGGGAAACGTGGTGAGACTCCACGCTGTGCCGCAACTGTGATGCGTCCTCGCCGACGACAAGTCAGACCGCCTTCTGTCTCGATCGTCCGCGAGCAAGGAGCATTCATGTTGCACCTTCTGGCCGAGCACCCCCTGCTCTTCCTCACCCTGCTGTTGCTCATCGGCTCGCTGATCGGTCAGATCAGCATCGCCGGAGCCAATCTCGGGCCAGCCGCCGTGCTCTTCGCCACCATCGCGATAACCGCCTGGGGGATCACCAATGGGGTGGAGCTCGCGATCCCCGAAGTCCTGGGCAGCTTCGGGCTCATCCTGTTCACCTACACGGTGGGGCTGACATCAGGGCCCAACTTCTTCGGCTCGCTGCGACGAGGCTGGCCGGTCATGTTGACCACCTTGACATGTCTGGTGGTCACGGCCCTGGTCGCAGGAATCGCCGGCAGGGCGCTCGGGCTGCCCAACCCGTTGGTGGCCGGAACATTCGCAGGTGCCCTGACGAACACACCCGCGCTCGCCGCTGCGAGCGAGACCGCCGGAGAAGCCGAAATACCGGCCGTCGGGTATTCCATCAGCTATCTGTGGGGCGTCATCGGCATGCTCTTGGCCACGGCGTTCGCCTTGAAGCGCGGGAAGAGCACCGGGACCAGTGGCGTCCAGAAAATCGAACAGCGTACCATCAGGGTCGACACCGACGATTCGGTCGTAGTGGGCGAGCTGCTGGACAAATATGCCGGTCATCTCACTATCACCAGAATGAAGCACTACCGCGAGCCCGTGCATGTTCCAAGCGTCCAAGAGACCCTCGGACGAGACGATCTGTTCAGCGCCGTCGGACCCGCCGATGTGCTGGAAGAGGTAACCAAACGGCTTGGTCACACCTCGAGCGTCGATCTCATCGGCGACCGCTCACAGCTGGACTCGAACAGGGTGACACTATCGCGCTCGAAACTGGCTGGAATACCGCTGGCGAACCTGCAGTTGCGCGAAAAGTTCGGCACCCACGTCACTCGGGTCCGGCGAGGTGATGTCGATCTCATTCCAACCTCTGACTTCGTCCTTCAGATGGGAGACCGGCTGCGTGTGGTCGGCCCGCGCGACAAGATGACGTCGGTCCGCACTTACTTGGGCGATTCTGAGCGGGGATTCTCCGATATCAATCCCATCGGGCTGGCCTTGGGGCTGACCGTAGGTGTCTTACTCGGCCTGATCTCGATTCCGTTACCGACCGGGTCGTTCTCTCTGGGCTTGGCAGTGGGCACATTGATCTCGGGGTTGGTATTTGGGCGGCTGGGCAGGATTGGTCGGTACCCCATCACTATGTCCACGGCGGCCGCGCACTCGCTATCCAACTTAGGGATGCTGGTCTTCTTGGCCTACGCGGGAACCAAAGCCGGAATCGCGTTTCCCGAAGCGCTGTCGTCCAGTGTTGGGCTCAAATCAGCGATATTGGGCTTCATCATCACAGGGACCGCCGGCATCACCTTGTTATTGGCGCCGCGGCTCATTCATCGCACCGACTGGACTCAACTCGCCGGCCAATTGGGCGGTGCACAGACGCAGCCGGCTCTCCTTGCCTTCGCAAATGTCCGCACCAGCTACGACAACCGTGTCTCGCTCGGCTACGCATTGGTCTATCCCAGCGCGATGATCGGAAAGATCCTGCTCGCCCAGCTACTGGTACTGCTCGGCTAAAACCCCTCTGACCTGCCCAAAAACATCCACAATGAAAGCACACGAGCGTCTCGTGTATGCCCTTCTCGAGGAGGAATAGTGTTTCAGAAGATTCTGGTCGCAAACCGCGGTGAGATCGCGGTGCGTGCATTCCGAGCCGCCAAAGAGCTTGGCATCACCACCGTCGCGGTCTTCCCCTACGAAGACAGGCATGCCGAGTACCGGCTGAAAGCCGACGAATCTTATGAGATCGGCGAACACGGTCGTCCGGTGCGAGCCTATCTGGACATCGATGGCATCATCGCTGCGGCAATCGATTCTGAATCCGACGCAATCTACCCCGGTTATGGCTTCCTATCCGAGAATCCCGATCTAGCCGAGGCCTGTGAGAACGCCGGCATCGCATTCATCGGGCCTGATCACAATATCCTCTCTCTCACCGGCAACAAGTCGCGCGCAATCGCTGCCGCACAGGAGGCCGGGCTGCCGACTCTCACCGGATCGGAACCAAGCGAAGATCTGGCAACGCTCCTTGCCGCGGCCGACCAAATCGGCTTTCCGCTGTTCGTGAAGGCGGTCAGTGGTGGCGGCGGTCGAGGCATGCGTCGCGTCGACGATCCCGCGAATCTGGCTGACGCGCTCAGTGAGGCCCAGCGGGAATCAGAATCGGCATTCGGAGATTCGAGGATGTACCTTGAACCAGCCGTCATCGATCCCAGACATATCGAAGTTCAGATACTCGGCGATAAGACGGGCGACGTCATTCACCTCTATGAGCGTGATTGTTCGGTTCAACGCCGGCACCAGAAGGTCGTTGAGGTTGCGCCGGCACCCAATCTTGATCCCGATCTGCGTCAGCGGATCTGTGAAGATGCCGTACGCTTCGCCAGGCACATCGGCTACGTGAACGCAGGCACAGTCGAGTTCCTCGTCGGGGCCGACGGCCGCTACGTCTTCATCGAAATGAACCCGCGGATCCAGGTCGAGCACACCGTCACTGAAGAGGTGACCAATGTCGATCTGGTGAGTGCGCAGATCAGAATCGCCGCTGGGGAATCGCTGCGTGACATGGGTCTTGAGCAGCAATCAATTAAGGTCAGGGGCACCGCTCTGCAATGCCGGATCACGACCGAAGATCCGGCAAACGGTTTCCGTCCGGACACCGGCACCATCCTGGTCTATCGGACTCCTGGCGGTGGCGGGGTTCGCCTCGATGGCGGAGTCGTCTTCGCGGGTTCCACGATCAGCGCCCATTTCGATTCGATGTTGGTCAAGTTGACCTGCCGGGGATCGGATCTGCGCAATGCTGCCCAGCGTGCCTACCGGGCCTTGAGCGAGTTCCGCGTCCGCGGCGTGACAACCAATATCCCCTTCCTCGAAGCGGTACTCTCCGATCCCGACTTCCTCGCCGGCGGAGTCACGACCTCATTCATTGATGAGCGCCCCCACCTATTGCACAGCCACATTCCCGGTGATCGCGGGACGAAGCTGTTGACCTATCTGGCGGAAGTCACCGTGAATCACCCTCAGGGCGAGCATCCGACCCAGGTACGCCCCGTCAGTAAGCTACCGTCGATATCGACCACTGACGCACCGCCGGACGGCTCCCGGCAACGGCTTCTGGATCTTGGCCCCGAAGGCTGGGCGGCCGAACTCCGCAATCGCCAGGCAGTGGCAGTCACCGACACGACCTTCCGGGATGCTCATCAGTCGCTGCTGGCTACCCGGGTACGCACCAGGGATCTGATGTGGGCGGCTCCGGTCGTGGCACGGACGCTACCGCAGTTGCTCAGCGTGGAGGCTTGGGGTGGGGCTACCTACGATGTGGCTCTGCGTTTCCTCAAGGAGGATCCGTGGGAGCGGCTGGACGAGCTGCACGCCGCGATGCCTAATCTTCCGCTCCAGATGCTGCTACGCGGACGCAATACCGTCGGCTACACGCCCTACCCCCTCCAGGTGACCCGGGCATTCGTCCTGGAGGCAGCACGTTCGGGAATCGACGTCTTCCGTATCTTCGATGCACTGAATAACGTCGATCAGATCCGTCCGGCCATCGATGCGGTACTGGAAACCGATCATGCAGTTGCTGAGGCCGCCCTGTGTTACACGGGCAATATGACCTCACCGAACGAACGGCTTTACACGCTCGACTACTATCTGCGGCTGGCGGAAGACTTGGTCAACGCCGGCGCCCACGTGCTGGCGATCAAGGATATGGCCGGGCTGCTGCGGGCACCAGCAGCGGCGAAGCTGGTCGGTGCATTGCGCAGTAACTTCGATCTGCCGGTGCACTTGCACACTCACGACACTGCGGGCGGACAGCTTGCCACGTTGATCGCCGCGATCAACGCGGGTGTGGACGCGGTCGATGTCGCCTCGGCATCGATGGCCGGCACGACATCCCAAGTCTCCATGTCGGCACTCGTCGCAGCGTTGGAGGATACCGACCGCGACACCGGCCTGAGTCTCGACGCGGTCACCGCTCTCGAACCCTATTTCCTAGCCATGCGCGAGATGTACCACCCCTTCGAAGCGGGACTTCCCGGACCGACCGGCCGGGTGTATTTGCATGAGATCCCCGGTGGGCAGCTGTCGAATCTACGCCAACAAGCCATCGCGCTGGGAATGGGTGACCGGTTCGAAGCGGTGGAAGAGATGTACGCCGCTGCCGACAAGATCCTGGGACACATCGTCAAAGTGACTCCGTCGTCCAAGGTCGTCGGCGATCTAGCGCTGGCGCTGGTCGGACGTAACGCCGATCCTGAAGACTTCGAATCGAACCCCCAGAATTACGACATACCCGACTCGGTCATCGGCTTCCTCAACGGTGATCTGGGTACCCCGCCCGGCGGCTGGCCCGAGCCATTCCGGACGAAAGCCCTTGCCGGACGCATCGCAAAGGCTCCGGTTCTCAATCTCACCGAGGAGCAACGCAGCGAACTCGCAGACAATCCGAGGCGAACCCTCAGTCAGCTCCTATTCCCAACCCCGCTGCGCGAATACGAGTCATCTATCGAGCGATACTCTGACCTTTCTGCGATCCCAACCCAGGAGTTCCTTTACGGGATCGAGCTGGGCGATGAGATCGAGGTCAAGCTCGAACGTGGCAAGTCGCTCCTACTAGGGATTCAGGCCATCGGGAATGCCGATGCTCGCGGGCTACGGCAGGTGATGTGCACTGTGAACGGGCAGCTGCGGGTGCTTTCGGTGCGCGACGAATCCGTCGGTTCCGTGGTCGACTTGGTCGAGCGCGCTGATCCGGCAGCGCCTGGCCAGATCGCGGCACCGTTCGCTGGAGTCGTGACGTTGATTGTCGAGCCCGGCGATGAAGTCGCCGCGGGCCAACAGGTTGCGACCATCGAAGCAATGAAGATGGAAGCCGCCATTACCTCGCCGATAGCGGGAACGGTCAATCGCCTGGCCATCGGACGCACCCAGGCGGTCGAGGGAGGCGATCTGCTGCTGGAGATCGGCTGATCCGGAGACTGGGTGGCGAACGCCTCTGTCGCGCACCCCTCATCGAGCCGCGCCTACACGTGATTTACTAGCAGTCACGTGTAGGCGCGGCTCCCCTGGCGTAATAGAGCAATAGAGTTGATTCATGGGCCAAGATGAGCACTTTCGGGATTCACCGCGAATACGGGCTAGTGACGCCAACCGTCAGCAGACCATCGAGGCGCTGACCCGGGCGTGGCGTGAGGGACGCATCAACCGTGATGAGTTCCAGGAGCGCAGCCCGCAGGCGCTGACCGCGGTTTACCTGGACGAGCTGGACGCGCTGCTCGGGGATCTCGGTGGGTTAACCGCCGCGAGCACGCCGTCGGATGTCGATGTGGTCAGCTACCAATCGCCGGCATATTCGGACGAGATGGTCGTTCAGGACAGCTGGCAGTCCGAAGGTGATGAGCCGGCTTTGCCGGCCGTCTATGCCCCCGAAGGCACCAAAGGAACCGCCCTGTCGTTCGGAGTCATGAGTGGGGTCGAGAGAGCCGCCGAATGGACGATCGCACCCAATCACGTCTCGATCGCCGTGTGGGGCGCCACTGAGATCGACCTGCGCGAGGCCATCTTCACCAGCGACACGATCGTAATCACCTGTTTCGCGATCATGGGTGGCACCAACGTCATCGTCCCGCCCGAGATGGAGGTCGACGTGAACGGTATCGGCTTCATGGGAGGCTTCGGATGGGAGAAACCGAGAATGGCGAAGCCGACCAAGCGTGCACCCGATGGTAACCCGCGCGTGATCATCAACGGCCTGGGATTCTGGGGTGCAGTGAGCGTGATCCGGTTGGAGCGTGGCGTCGAGTACACGGAGAAGTAACCCTGTGCGGATCCATGACCCGCGATTCCATCGTCGCTCCTGGCGGTGAGCACGAGAAATAGAAGCCGGGCTGGATCCTGACCCGCACAGTCTTGATGCCTGACCTCACCCCAGCCACACCCGCAGCAGCTACCGAAAACAGCGCAGGCTACCGAATGTTCGGTAGCCGCTGGAATTCTTGGTAGCCGCTGTCGACGACGCTGCGCCTTTCGGTAGCCGCTGGAATTTTCGGTAGCTGCTATCGACGACGCTACGCTTTTCGGCAGCTGCTGGGATTTTCGGTAGCTGCTATCGACGACGCTACGCTTTTCGGCAGCTGCTGGGATTCTCGGTAGCTGCTATCGACGAAACTGCGCCTTTCGGTAGCCGCTGGGGTTTCCGGTAGCCACTGAACAACCATGGGTGCTGGCTTCGTCCGGCTCGGGTCGTTCTGCCTAGGTGCTGGAGGCGCGCTGGCCATCGTCCTGCGAGAAGCATCGACGCCGCGGACGAATACCAGCCGAACGAGTTCAGTCGACGTAGCGGCGGCCGCTGAAGGCCCGGCCCAAAGTAACCTCATCCGCGTATTCGAGATCCGCTCCTACGGGCAGACCGGAGGCCAGCCTGGTGATCTGGATACCGGGGGTTTGCCCGAGCAAGCGGCTGAGATAGGTGGCGGTAGCCTCCCCCTCGAGGTTCGGGTTGGTCGCGAGGATCACTTCGGTGATGGTGTCGTCGCTGAGCCGACGCACGAGTTCGGCGATATGCAGGTCAGCGGGCCCACGTCCGGCGATCGGGCTGATCGAACCGCCGAGCACGTGATAGCGTCCACGGAACTCACGAGTGCGTTCGATCGCGACCACATCTTTGCTCTCTTCCACCACACAGATCGCGCTGGCGTCTCGTCTAGGATCGCGGCAGATGCGACAGATCTCCTGATCGGTCACGTTGAAACAGAGTTCGCAGAAATGCACCTTCTGCTTGACTTCGACCAACGCATGCGCGAGCCGTTCGACATCTTCGGCCGGCTGATCCAGCAGCCAGAAAGCTATGCGCTGGGCGCTCTTGGGGCCGACGCCGGGCAAGCGCCCGAGCTCATCGATCAGATCTTGAACCGGACCGTCGTACAACTAACTCAGACCTCTCAGATTCCGAGACCGCCGAGGTCGGGCATCAAAGCCTGAGCCTGGTTGGCGGCCTGGGTGTTCGCGTCACGCACCGCGGCGATGATCAAATCGCTGAGCGAATCGAGGTCGTCGGTATCAACGGCGCTCGGGTCGATAGTCAAGCCGACGAGCTCACCGGCCCCGGTGACGACCGCCTGAACCAGATCGCCGCCCGCGGTGCCGGTGAAGACCGAGTTGGCCAGGTCGTCCTGGGCCTGCTGTAACTGCGCCTGCATCGCCTGGGCCTGCTGCAGCAACGCATTCATATCCATTCCTTCGGGGAACATAGATCTCCTTGATCCTTGGGGTTTGTCTTTGTGTTCTGATGTTCGGGTCTGATCTTCGGGCTAATCTGCGTCTTCGTCGATGACCTGGGCTCCGAGCCTGCGCATCAACAGTTCGACCGCATCTTCGCCCGATTCATCGAGCACCAGGTCTTCCGCCGACACAATATCCTCCAACGCCGTCTCGACCACACCAAGACCTCTGGCGGACGGCTCGGGCCGCACATCCGGAGCCTTGGCCGGGCCCTGTGCGCGGAAGTCGGGTTGCACCGTCGGCTCATATACAGCCTGGAACCGACTTCGCTGCGATTCCGGATCCGGCTGTGGCTCGTCGGCAGGTTGCGGCTGCGCGGGCGGCTGAGGCTGCCCTTGGGCCGATGGGCCCCCGTCAACCGCGGCCGAAATGCGCAGGTCGGCTCCAAGCACCGCGATCAGGCATTCGCGCAGCACCTCGATGCTGCCGCCGGATTGGAATCTGTCAAGGGTGCCTGGATTCGCGAACCCGAGCAATAGCTCACCACCGCGTACCTCAACGACCTGCGCATTCTGGCTGAGCAGCGCATGGGTGAACCGTTTACGCGCTTTCACCTCCTCGAGGATCTGCGGCCACAGCCGTCGCAGGTCGGCCGTACTCGGGCCCGACGCCGCCCGCGAGCTCGGTTGGGTCTGAGCGACGGGGGTAACCGATGGTGCCTGCGCAGAATCCCGGCTGTCTGCGGGGGCCGGACGCTGCGTGGGCGCCTGACGCTGTGTGTGAGTTGGCCGTTGGCCCGCTGGACGCTGGACGGCGGCAGGCTTCGAGGCCGGTGGCGCTGGCTGGTCTCCCCCGGTCGCGGCCGCCGGCGTCACCGAACGCTGTGAAGTAGGTTCTCGCATCGGCGTGAACTGGGTTAGTTCAGAAGCTGAGGGCTGCGAGGCTGAGCGCCCGGGAACCACATCCGGCATATCCAAGCGCCGCTCAAGCGATCAATTCCAGATGCAGCCGGGGAGCCGTGGTACCTCGCATTTGCACCAGGCCGGTCGCGATCACCTCGGCCGCACGAGTGAGCTCACCGGCACCCAGAGCCGCCGCTTGCGTCCGAAAGCGTTCTGCCTGGTCATCGGCGACGTCAATAAGCCCGGATTCGATCGCATCGGGCACCTGCGCAACGATCACCAGATCGCGCATCCGCTCTAACAGATCTTCGGCGAAGCGCCGCGGATCCTGGCCCACCTCGATCACTTTGTCGATAGCCGCGAAGACGCCTTTGCCATCACCCGCAGCGAAGGCATCAACGATCTCATCCAGCAGCGCATCCGGGGTGTACCCGAGCAACCCGGCCGCCTGCTGGTAGCTGACCCGACCGCGATCTGCGGCGCCCAACAGTTGATCGAGTACCGATAGCGAGTCACGTACTGATCCCGCGCCGGCGCGGACTACCAGCGGCAAGACGCTGCGCGCGACCTCCACGCGCTCTTCGTCGCAGATCTTCTCGAGGTAGGCGGTGAGTGTGCGCGGTGGCACCAGCCGGAAGGGATAGTGGTGGGTACGCGAGCGAATCGTCCCGATGACCTTTTCAGGCTCGGTCGTCGCGAAGATGAACTTGACATGTTCGGGAGGTTCTTCGACGACCTTCAGTAAGGCGTTGAAGCCCTCCTTGGTCACCATATGCGCCTCATCGATGATGTAGATCTTGTAGCGGCTGGATACCGGCGCGAAGTAGACGCCCTCGCGCAGCTCTCGGGCGTCGTCCACCCGGCCGTGAGACGCGGCGTCGATCTCGATGACATCAATACTGCCCGGCCCGCCGGTACCCAACTGGACGCAGGAGTCGCAGACCCCGCAGGGCTCAGGTGTAGGGCCCTGCTCGCAATTCAGGCAGCGCGCGAGGATGCGGGCACTGGTCGTCTTACCGCAACCACGTGGACCGCTGAACAGGTAGGCGTGGTTCACCTTGTTGTTGGTGATCGCTCGGCATAGTGGTTCGGTGATGTGGTCTTGGCCGATGACCTCGGCGAAGGTGTCCGGGCGATAGCGCCGGTAGAGGGCGAGCGGAGCGGCCGGACGCTCGACGACCTTCACGCTGCTACCAGCAGGGGCTGCCGGTTCTTCGATGACCGGTTCTTCGATGACCGGTTCTACGGGCAGGTCCTGGGCGGCCGCAGCGATATCACAAGCTGGCTCAGCCCCGGGTAGCGGCTCGTCGAACAGGCCGGGGCCCTCCTGCGCGTATAGCTGGAGGTCATCGGGATCGTCAGCCAGGTCGTCCCGGCTGAAGCCAAGGTCGTCGTCCACCCGGCAAGCCTATGCTGCGCCACCGACAGTTTCATATCGAGGAAGTCCCGATACGCACGCCCTGCCGACGACGAGAGCGATTGCGCGGAAACTGTGTACCCGGACGCGAAGGGCCCCCCGCGCACCCGGAAGAGCTCACTTACCCTTGCTGCCTTCCGACCCTGGGGGGGTTGGGCGAGTTACCGCCGCGCGGGGGACCTGAAGCCTATGGTAGTTGCTCGGCCGACCGTATTGCCAATTCGCGCTGTCAAACCAGCTAACGTTTGATTTGAGGTGAGCACAACTGGCACCGTCCTCGAGCAAAGGCCAACGATGACTCTCAATGAGGAACGCCGTCGCGATCAGCTGGCCGCAGCTGCCGCGCTCTATCCAGACGAGCCTGCCGCCGAGGTAGCTCGGCTACTCGAAACCTACTTCCGGCATGTGTTGATCGATGATCTGACGCAGCGGCCACCGGACGATCTACTGGGGGCATTCCTCAACCACCGCTCGACAGCGGCGGTTCGAAGCCCGGGCGAGATCATCGTCAAGGTGTTCACCCCGCGCATCGAAGAGCACGGCTGGGCCACCGGCAATACGGTGATCCAGATCGTCACCGATGACACCCCGTTCGTGGTCGATTCGGTCACCGCCGAGCTCGGACGCGAACTCCACGACATCCGACTCATGGTTCATCCGCAGATGCCGGTGGTCCGTGACTCGGCTCACCGGTTGGTCGCGATCGGCGCCGAGGAGGAGCCGACCACCACCGAGGCGTGGGTGTATTTCGAGATCGCGCTGGTCAGCAGCAGCGATGAGCTGCAGCAGATCGCCAAGCAGCTGCGCCGGGTGCTCAGCGATGTGAAGGCAGCGGTCGCCGATTGGGTGCCGATGATCGAGCGGGCAAGCTCCCTGGCAGCGCATGTCCGCACCGCTGATCTGCCGCTACCTGCCGACGAAGTCGACGAGGTCGCGTCCCTATTGGAATGGATGTCGGCCGGCAACTTCGTGATGCTCGGCTACTGCCACTACCGCGTCATCTATGAGCGCGACGCGATCGGGCTGCAACCGGTCGACGGCACTGGGCTGGGCCTGCTGCGCAAGAAGTCGTCCACCCAACGGCGGATGCTGTCAGGGCCAGTCGCCCAGAAGGCGCTCGAGAAGCGACTGCTGGTTATCACCAAAGCCAACTCACGCTCGACGGTGCATCGATCAGCCTATCTCGACTATGTGGGCATCAAATCCTTCGACGAGAACGGTCTAGTCGACGGCGAGCATCGTTTTCTCGGCCTGTTCACCTCGACGGCGCATCACGCGTCGGTGACCACCGTGCCCTTCTTGGCGGCGAAGGCCGAACGGACGCTGGAGCTGACGGGATACGCCACGGCCAGCCATTCGGCAAAAGATGTCCTGGACATCTTGGAGACTTACCCCCGCGAAGAGCTCTTCCAGACCGATCCCGTCTTCTTGGCCGAGGTCGCCAACCGTGCCGTGGCTTCGCGCTATCATCGCCAGCTGCAGCTCTTCGTCCGACGAGACGACTACGAGCGATTCACGTCTTGTCTGGTCTATTTACCTCGCGATCAATACAACACGTCGGTGCGCAGCCGCATTCAGTCCGTACTGATGAAGGCGCTTGGCGGCGTCGTTGCCGATTACACCGCCCGCGTCTCGGATTCGCCGCGGGCGATGGTGCATTTTGTGATCCGCACGAAACCTGGCACACCACCTCCCGAGGTCGACGTGCACGAGCTCGAGTCGTGGCTGCGCACCGCGATTCGCACGTGGTCGGGCGATTGGCGCGAGGCGATGCTGACCGAGTTCGGCGAACAGGAGGGCGCGCGGCTGATCGTCCGTTGGGAGTCCGGATTCGATGACGCCTACCGAGCCGCCTACCAGCCACGCGTGGCGGCATCCGATGTCCGCCAACTCGAGCAGTTGGGCTCGTCGATGGCTGCCCAGATCTACCAGCCGCGCGGCGCGGCCGATGGTGAGCGACGTTTGAAGCTCTTCTCGGCGACACCTATCGGCCTTACTCAGGTACTCCCGATACTGCTCAATTTCGGACTACATGTCACCGATGAGCGCCCCTACTTGGTTCGCTCGGACGATCAGCAGACCTGGCAAATCCTAGACTTCGGCGTCCGCGCGCCGAAGGAGCAGTACTGGGGCGACGAGCACGACGATCGTGCCGGGCGCTTCCTCGAGGCCCTGAATGCGGTTTGGAATAAGACCGCCCAAAGCGATCCCTTCAACCAGCTGGGTGGCTCAGTCGGCCTGAGCTGGACGCAGATCATCAGCTTGCGGGTCTTGGCCACCTATCTCAAACAAACCACGCATTATTCGACGCTCTATCTCGAGGCGGCACTCACCGAGAACCCGGAAATCGCCGCACTGCTGGTCGAAGGCTTCGAAACCCGTTTCAACCCGGACATCTTCATCAATGATGCGGACGCACGAGCCAGCGCGGAGGCAGAAATCGCGTCCCAGGTGCTCGAGCGGCTGAAAGGCGTGCCGAGCCTCGACCACGACCGGATCATCCGCTGCTATTTACAGGTGCTCCGTGCAACGCTGCGCACCAACTTCTATCAAATCCAGTGGACCCCCGATCCTGCTGAACCGCTGACTCCGGTCGCACTGAAGCTCGATCCGCGGCGTGTTTCCCACCTGCCCGAGCCACGTCCGATGTTCGAGATCTGGGTGTACAGCCCCCGGGTCGAGGGGGTCCACCTGCGTTTCGGTATGGTCGCCCGTGGCGGGCTGCGTTGGTCGGATCGTCCTGAAGACTTCCGCACCGAGGTGCTGGGGCTGGTGAAAGCACAGATGGTCAAGAACTCGGTCATCGTGCCGACCGGCGCGAAGGGTGGCTTCTACCCCAAGCACTTACCCGATCCAACCCTGGATCGCGCGGCTTGGCTCACAGAAGGGGCAGAGGCCTACCGCAGCTTCATCACCGCGCTACTGGCCATCACCGACAACCTGGTCGATGGCCAGGTCGAAGCCCCGCACAGGGTAATTCGCCACGACTCCGACGATACCTACCTGGTCGTCGCGGCGGACAAGGGAACCGCCCACTTCTCCGATCTAGCCAATACTGTCTCCCGTGAAAACGGTTTCTGGCTGGACGACGCGTTCGCCTCCGGAGGATCGACCGGATACGACCACAAGGCAATGGGGATCACCGCGCGCGGCGCCTGGGAATCCGTGCGACGCCACTTCCTCGAGCTAGGAGTCAATGTCAAAACCGACGAGATCAGCGTGGTCGGCATTGGCGATATGAGCGGCGATGTCTTCGGTAACGGCATGCTGCTCAGTGAACATTTAAGACTGATCGGCGCCTTCGATCACCGCCACGTCTTCATCGATCCCGATCCGGTCCCCGCAACGGCGTTCGCTGAACGCAAACGGCTCTTCGATCTGCCGGTCTCCTCATGGGCGGACTACTCCTCGGAACTGATCAGCGAGGGCGGCGGCGTCTTCTCTCGGTCCGCGAAAGCGATTCCGGTCTCGGCACAGATGCGTGATCTGTTCGATCTTGGCTCGATCGAACAGATCACGCCGAACGAGTTGATCAGCGCCCTCCTGCGCGCCAGGGTCGATCTGCTGTGGAACGGTGGGATCGGCACCTATATCAAGGCCACCGACGAACGAAATGCGCAGATCGGTGACCGCGCCAACGATCCCGTTCGCATTAATGGCAGCGAATTGCGCTGCAGAGTAGTGGGTGAGGGCGGCAACCTCGGGGTCAGCCAGCGCGGACGCATCGAAGCTGCACTGGCTGGGATCAAGATCAATACCGACGCGATCGACAACTCTGCAGGCGTGGAATCCTCCGATCACGAAGTCAACCTGAAGATTCTGCTTTCTCATCCGCTTCGGGTCGGCGATCTGACACAACGCCAGCGTAACGATCTGCTCAGATCAATGACCGACGATGTCGCCGCAAGGGTTCTACGCACCAACTACGAGCAGAACGTGCTGCTGAGTAATGCCCGCCAGCTGGGCCGCGACATGCTCGGTGTGCACGAGCGATTGATGGAATGGCTGGAGGATCAGGGCCTACTCAATCGTGTGCTCGAAGCGTTGCCCGACGAGGCCACGCTGCGTCGCCGGGCGCAGGACGGGCGCGGCCTGACCTCACCGGAATTCTCGGTGCTGGTGGCCTTCGTGAAGCTGGTGTTGAAACAAGAAGTCCTGGCCTCAGCACTTCCGGACGATCCGTGGTTCAAGACAACGCTGCGTGACTACTTCCCCGAACCTGTCCACGGCTTCGAAGCGGCCTTGGCCAGCCACCCCTTGCGGCGGGAGATCATCACCAATCAGCTGGCCAACTCGTTGGTCAACAGGGGCGGCATCACCTTCGCTCATCGCGCCTTGGAGGAAACCGGCGCTAGTCTCCCTGAAATCGCGAAGGCGTTCATCGGCTGCCGAGAGATCTTCGATCTCGCCGACTTCGCGGGACAAATCGAAGCAGTTGATGCCGTGATCCCGGCTGCCAGCCAATCGGATCTGTATGTGGAGTTCCGTAGGCTCCTCGATCACTCGGTCCGCGCCCTCTTGGGCGCTCGAGGCGAACTCGAGGAGATCTCCGAGCTGATCCAGCGTTACCAGCCTGCGGTCCGCAAGCTCCGCCCGATGCTCGGCAGTCTGCTGGTCGGAGAAAAACAGCAGCTGTACCGCAAAGACTACGAGCACTATGTGGACTGCGGGGTGCCCGAGAAGCTGGCGCGCACCTCGGCAGGGCTGGTCTACTGCGTGGAGCTGCTGCAAATCGTTGATCTGGCGGCGCACCTGGGGATAGACCTGAACGTGGCAGCGGAAGCCTACTTCCAGGTAGCCGATCTGGTTCAGGCCGAGACCCTGCTCGGGATGCTCGCACAACTGCCGCACCAGACTCGTTGGGATGCCCGAGCGAGGAGTTCGCTGCGCTCGGATCTGCATCGTGCGGTCTCCACGATCACAGCTGCTGTGCTGCGAGGTAGCGACGAGCAACTACCCACCGAGGTCCGCGTCGCCGCCTGGGCCCAGACATGTAGCGACCGGATCGCTGTGATCCATGCGACAACCGCCGAGCTATCCAGCGCAGGCTCAGTCAGCCTGGGTGCTATCTGGATCGTCATTCGAGACCTGCAGTCGCTCGTGCCGATGATCTGAGCAGCCAACTCGAAAATCGAGCTGGTCCGCAACGTTGATCGTCAACAGTTGCGGACCGGCTCGCATCCATATATCAGACCGTCGTCGTTGTTGTTGAGACCTCACCGCGGGTGACGATGACGGGGCAATGCGCCTCACGCAAGACATGCTTACTGGTGGAGCCAAGCAGCAGACCAGCGAAACCGCCGCGTCCGCGAGAGCCGACGACGACCAAACCGGCCTTCCGGGATTCTTCCACCAACGCTATCTCGGGGCGCCCGCGGATAACACGGATCTCCACCGGCACCTCGGGATACTTCGCCCGGCCATCGGCCAACTGCTCCTCGACCATCTTCACCAGCCCTGCGGTGATTTCTTCGACCGAGTACTCCCAAACATCGGCGCTGTAAGCGTCATAGGCACCGAAATCCCAGGCATTGACCGCGACCAACGGAACACCGCGAGCATGGGCGGTATCGAAGGCGAACTCGATCGCACCCTTCGCGGCCGGCGACTCATCGACACCGACGACCACCGCGCCACCCGGATTCTCCATGGCCTCGTCGGTGATAACCGCGATGGGGCCATGCGAGTGTGTGGCGACAGCGTCCGAGACACCGCCCAGCAACTTCACCGACATCGGCGCGCCTTGACCGCGGGCTCCGACCACGACGAGGAAAGCATCCTTGGAGGCCTGCGCAAGCACGTAAGAAGGGTTCCCCTGGACGACAGTGCCTTCGACCTCGAGATCGGGGTACCGTTCCTTCAAACTGTTGACCACCTTTTCGAGACGCTTGCGAGCACGCTCCCGGTACTGTTCGACGTAATCGGTGCCTGCCGCAAGTGCTTTGGCCGCATGGGTGCGGCTAGGAATCGGTACTTCGGCGATTACATCGAGCACCAGCAGTGGGATCCCCCGTGCCCGCGCACGCTCGGCGGCCCAATCAACAGCCTTGTTAGCGCGCTCCGAACCATCGGTTCCTACGACGAATCGGCCTGCGGTCTGTAGCTTTGCAGTCATCACGGCCTCCTAATAGTCGCACCAGCATCGTTGTCAGTGGTGAGCGTAATTCTATCGGTCATAGCGTCCCTGCGGCTAGGTTCAGCCGAGCCTGGAGCGTTCCGGCTTCGGACGACACCGCGATCACCG
>JALHFX010000255.1 GCA_022837595.1 Propionibacterium sp. | reverse complement strand
AACAGAACTGCGGACTTCCTCAAAGACCGAGACCGGCAGGCCTGCGAGTTTCGAGACCCGCTCGTGCAGACTCGTCGCGAAGTCGATTTCTCCGCGCATGGCGGCCGCTGTCACCGCCGCGACCTCAGCCTCGCGGCCAGCGTGTGCCGCGAGCAATTCGATCACTTCATCGCGGATCAACGTCGAATCCACGTCCATGACAACCAGCCGTCGGCCCTGCCTCGACAGACCCGCCGGGGAGACGGCCACATCGAAACCGGCCTCGGCGGCGGCGCGAGCCAGAGCTGGACGAAGATCGGCCACTTCGGCGTGCGAGACCCAGAACTCGATGCTGGTCATCGGTTGCCGAGATAGTCGACGACTGCGGTCGATGTTGCCACCATGTTCGCTGATCACCTGGGCCGCCCGAGCCACATGCTCGGCGAGAAGGGGGCGGCCGAGCAAGGTGACCACCACTCGCTTCGGGCGCGGCGGATTATCGCCGACTCCCTCCATTATCTGGAGCGTTACCCCTAGCCGCGCACAGGTCCCTGCCAGTCGATCGGTCAGCTCGGTGACATCGGCGGGAAGCGCGCCGAGCAACAACGCCAGTATCAGCTGCTCCCGGACCACCACCTGCTCGAAGTCCAGGACCTCTGCTCCGGCACGCGCGATTGCGTCCATCAGCTGAACCGTCATGCCCGGCGCGTCAGTGCCGGTGATGGTCGCAGCTAGGGTCTGGCGGTCTGCCATGGTTCGCAGCGCTCAGATCAGTGGACGGATGGCGATCGACTCTTCACGGCCCGGGCCCACACCGATGCCACTGATGCGGCAGCCAATGAGCTGCTCCAAGTGGTGGACATAGGCCTTGCAGTTAGCAGGCAGCTCATCGAAGTGAGGCCACGCAAACCGGGATCTTCTCCCAACCTGAAAGAACATCGAGCTTGGTGAGGAAGACATCGGTGCACCCGTTCAACTTGACGGCAACCTCGACCAGTGGCGCATCGAACCAGCCACAGCGGCGCGGACGACCGGTCGTCGCGCCGAACTCCCCGCCCTCTTCACGCAGCTTCTCCCCATCAGCGTCCATTAGCTCGGTCGGGAAGGGGCCCTCGCCGACCCTGGTCGTGTATGCCTTCGCGATCCCGATGACCCGATCGATACGGGTCGGACCGACCCCAGTACCTGTGCAGGCACCACCGGCGGTCGGGTTCGAGCTGGTGACGAAGGGGTAAGTCCCGTGGTCGACGTCGAGGTGGTGGGCCTGAGCGCCTTCGAAAAGCACAACCTTGTCATCGTCCAGTGCGTCGTTGAGTAAACGTCCGGCGTCGACGATGTAGGGGCGGATCCGCTCGGAATAGCTCAGCAGCTGCTCGGTGATCAGATCGGCATCGATCTCTCGCCTGTTGAAGATCTTGACCAGCGTCTGGTTCTTCTGCTCCAACGAAGCGACGACCTTGTCATGCAGCAGTTCGGCGTCGAGAAGATCAGCGGCGCGCAGTCCGATGCGATTGACCTTGTCGGAGTAGGCCGGGCCGATACCGCGACCGGTCGTCCCGATGCGCTTCTTGCCGGCGAAGCGTTCGGTGACCTTGTCGAGGGTCTGGTGGTAGGGGGTGATTAGGTGCGCGTTCGCACTGATCAACGGATGGTTGACCTCGACGCCGCGCGCGGCGAGTCCGTCGAGTTCGCGATACATGACCTCCGGGTCGACGACCACACCATTGCCGATCACGGTGACGGCATTGCGATTCAAAATGCCTGCCGGAAGCAGATGCATGATGAACTTCTCGCTTCCAACCACAACGGTGTGGCCGGCATTGTTGCCACCTGAGTAGCGGACGACGTAGTCGACCTGCTCACCGAGAGTGTCGACGGCCTTACCCTTGCCCTCGTCGCCCCATTGGGCGCCCAGCACAATGATGCCCGGCATGTGTGCACACCTTCCTGTTCATTCCGGACGATTCATCCCGGAAGACAACGAAACCCTCTGCCTGAGGTGGTCAGCAAGAGGGCTCTTGCCAGCTCACTCTAGCGGGCGAGCTCCACGGTGGCCAACGATAGACAACGAAACCCTCTGCCTGAGGTGGTCAGCAAGAGGGCTCTTGCCAGCTCACTCTAGCGGGCGAGCTCCACGGTGGCCAACGATACCCAAGGAATGGCCTCGGCCGGCGCGCTGCGCTGGTTGTTTACGGCTCCTGATTCTGGCTCCAGTAGCTGGGCTCCTTCTGCTTCAACCAGCCGATGGTGCGGGCCGTGACCGGCATCAGCGAGTACTGCACCACAACCTTCCAACAGAACCCGAAGAAGGTGTAACTAAGCCACTCGTTGAATGTGGTGATGCCGATCACCGGCGCCGCGATCGTGCAGAAGAGAATGGTGTCGATGGCCTCCCCTGCGCCGGTGGACGAGGCCAGTCGCTGATAGAGCCGCTTCTCAGCATGGCGACGTTTACCGGCCCACATGATCAATGAGTTCGTTGTCTGTCCGCCCGCATAGCCGACCAGGCTGGCCAGCACCACTTGCCAAACCGGCCCCAGGGCGAACTCGAGTGCCTGCTGGTGTGCGACACCGTAGTCATCAGCGAATCCTGGTAAAAGGAGCAGGATCGTGTAGAAGAGCACTGACACCGCGTTCGCCAAGAAACCGGTGATGATCGCGCGTTTCGCCGCACGCGGACCGTAGACCTCGGTGATCATGTCGCCGATGATGTAGGCAAATGGGAACAGAAAGAACCCGCCGTCGGTGATGACCGGCCCAAAGACCACACCCTTGGACGCGCCGATACTCGACAGCACGACCACGACCGCCATCGCGGCAAGCAGGGTCGCATAGTTGCCGGATCCGGTGCTGGCATATCTCACG
>JALHFX010000020.1 GCA_022837595.1 Propionibacterium sp. | reverse complement strand
GTGACACCGGTCACCAAGATCTTCTTGCCTTCGAGAATGCCCATCTCAATGCCCCATTCCAAGACCGCCATCGACGGGGATCACGGCCCCGGTGATGTAGCCGCTCTCGTCTTCCACAAGGAACTTCACCGCATGCGAAACATCGGCGATGGTGCCCATGCGGCCCACCGGGATGCGCTCCGCGTATGACTTCTGGGTTGCTTCGTCGAGCACATCGGTCATCGCAGTCTGGATGAATCCGGGCGCCACCACGTTGAAGGTGATGCCGCGGCTGCCGACCTCGCGGGCGACACTGCGGGCCATACCGATGAGGCCGGCCTTGGTGGACGCATAGTTGACCTGTCCGGCAGAACCGAGCATGGCGACCACCGAGCTGGTGGCCACGATCCGGCCGAAGCGCTGCTTGACCATGCCGCGTACAGCCCTGCGGACGACGCGATAGGCACCGGTCAGGTTGACGTCGAGAACCTTCTCCCAGTCCTCGTCGCTCATCCGCATCAGGAGGGTGTCGCGGGTGATACCGGCGTTGGCGACCAGGATTTCGACCGGACCGAGCTCGGACTCGACCTTCTTGAAGGCCTCATCGACCGAGGTCGTGTCGGTGACATCACAGGCCACACCGAGTACACCTTCGGGGGCAACGTCCGAGATATCGAGGCTGGCGACGCGGTATCCGGCGTCGCGCAGGGTCTCGGCGATCGCTGCACCGATGCCTCGTCCGGCACCGGTGATGACGGCTACACGGCCGTTTGACGTATTCGCAGTTTCGCTCACCTTAGTGAATCTAGTCGTCAGTCGCCGCCGATGATGGTGCGACGGGAACAAAAACCATCGGCCATCGTTGTCTGATTCGTCCTGGGCTGCTGGATTGGCGGCCGTCGAGCCGTCAAGATGGAGCCCATGCCCACTATCGACGCAGCCATCGGCCTACTGATCTGCCCGGTCTGCTCGGCAGGGCTCGTCCGCGAAGACCGGCGATTGTACTGTCCGCAGGGTCACAGCTTCGATATCGCGCGCCAGGGTTATGTGAATCTGCTGAACGGTCCGGCGCCGGCGAACGCAGATACCGCGGCGATGGTGGCGGCCAGAGAACGATTTCTCGATGCCGGGTTCTACCGTCCGATCCTGGATGCGCTGATTCCGACCTGCGCCGGAACCGAGCGGATCGCCGAGGCCGGTGCGGGCCCCGGTTACTACCTGTCGGGTGTCGTCGAAGCTTGCGCGCCCCGGCAACATCTGGCACTCGACATCTCGGTCGCCGCAGCCCGGCATGCGGCCAAACGCGGCCTGGCCAGCGCAGTGGCCAACAGCTGGGCCGGGTTGCCGGTGCGCACGGGCAGTCTCGACCGTCTATTGTGCATCTTCGCCCCACGCAATCCCGAAGATTTCGCCCGGGTACTCGCCCCGGGCGGCGAGTTGATCGTCGTCACGCCCACCGCAGACCACCTTGCGGAGCTACGCGAGCAGCTGGGATTACTGGATGTGCCCGCTGACAAGACATCCCAGCTCGACGAGCAGTTGGGCGTAGTCGGGCTAATGCCTGCCGAACGCGTCGACGTCACCTTCGCACTCGAAGCTGACATTCCAGCCATCACCGACCTCGTCGCAATGGGGCCCAACGCCTTTCACCGACCGCCGGTACCCGATCGACGGCTACCGGTGCAGGTGTGCGTGACACTCAGCCGTTATCGCCAAGCCACCGCGGGTCCTGAGACCACCGAGTTGATCCGATGAGTTTGACCTGACCCCAATGGCGTCGCGCAATCGGATGGGTTCACGTCGTCTTCTCTTTGGCCCCGAGAGCCCCACCGCGAGGCCGGAATGTGACCCCTGCGTCCTTCAATAAAGCTTGCACGAAGCCATAGGAGCGGCCCGAATCTGCAGCCAACGAGCGGATGGATTCCCCTGCCTGATACCGCTCAACGAAAGACTGCTGTACTTCTCGCCGCAACTCGCCGCGTACTCTTTTACCCTTGCTGAGCTTGGTCATGACCTACTCCTTGTCACACCCTTTGAGAGAGGATAACCGCTAGCGAGCTGATGTTGGGGCGTTCCTGCGATCTTCATGGTCGAGCTATCGCGCCGACGAGATCAGGCGCCTCCGGCTACTCGATCCGCAGGCGGAATTCGCCCGACCGAACAGAGGCACCGCCGCCCAGAAGGTAGCGATCGAGGCTCAGGCCAACGAGACCAGTTCGGCGTAGTCTTCGCTCCACAGATCCTCGGTGCCATCGGGCAGCACGATCACCCGATCCGGTTCGAGCGCTTCGACCGCGCCCTCATCATGGGTGACGAGAATGATCGCACCCTCGTAACGTCGGATCGCCTCCAGGACTTCCTTGCGTGAGGCAGGGTCGAGGTTGTTCGTCGGCTCGTCGAGCAGGAGCACATTTGCCGACGAGACGACCAGGGTCGCCAAGGCGAGCCGGGTCTTCTCACCGCCCGAAAGTACGCCGGCGGGCTTGTGGTCGTCGTCTCCGCTGAACAAGAACCCGCCCAGTACTCGGCGCGCCTCGGTCTCATTGAGATTCGGGGCTGCCTGCATCATGTTTTCCAGGACGCTCGCATTGGGGTCGAGCAAGTCGTGTTCCTGGGCGAAATAGCCGAGCTTCAGCCCGTGACCGGGAACGACCTCGCCAGTATCCGGAGACTCGATACCGGTGAGCAACCGCAGCAGTGTGGTCTTACCCGCTCCGTTGAGCCCCAGGATGACCACCCGTGAGCCCTTGTCAACTGCGAGATCAACGCCGGTGAAAACCTCCAGCGAGCCATAATTCTTGGTGAGGTCCTTCGCCATCAACGGCGTCTTTCCGCAGGGCGCCGGACTGGGGAAAGTGATCTTGGCCACTCGATCAACCGCCCGCTCTCCTTCAGCGGCTGCGAGTAGTTTCTCTGCCCGGCGGGCCATATTCTGAGCAGCGGTCGCTTTCGTGGCTTTCGCACCAAGCTTTTCCGCCTGCAGTCGAAGCTGGGCTGCCTTGCGTTCAGCGTTCTGTCGCTCACGCTTGCGGCGTTTCTCGTCCACCTTCCGTTGCTGGAGGTAAGTCGACCAGCCCATCGAATACTGATCAAGGGTCGTCCGATTGGCGTCCAGGTGAAAGACCTTGGTGACCGTTTGGTCGAGCAGTCCGACGTCGTGGCTGATCATCATCACGCCGCCCTCATAACTCTTGACGAAATCACGAAGCCAGACGATGGAGTCTGCGTCCAAATGGTTCGTGGGCTCATCGAGCAGCAACGTGTCGGCCGCGCTGAAAAGGATCCGCGCCAATTCGATGCGGCGGCGTTGCCCGCCGGACAGTTCATGCAGCGGTTGACTCAGAACCCGATCGTTGAGCCCAAGGTTGGCTGCGATCCTGGAAGCTTCAGCTTCCACACCATATCCGCCGGCCGCCATCAGTTCGGTTTCGGCACGGGCATAGGACGCCATGGCCTGCTGCTGTTCTTCGCCTTCGGTGGTGGCCATCAGCTTCTCGAACTTGTGCAGCCGCAGCAGAATCGTGTCGAGGCTACGCGCCGAGAGAATGCGGTCACGAGCGAGCATCGCCAGATCGGTCTCACGGGGATCTTGCGGGAGATAGCCGATCTCGCCGCGGCTCACGACTCGACCGGCAGCCGGTAGTGCCTCGCCCGCGAGAATGCGCATCAATGTTGTCTTGCCTGCGCCGTTTCGTCCCACCAGACCGATCTTGTCGCCGGGATTCACCCGGAAGGTCGTGGGTTCAAGCAGCAGTCGTGCGCCTGCACGAACCTCAAGATCAGTAACCTGCAACATAGTCGTCTTCCATTATGACTGGAGGGCTTTCGGCGTCCAAAAGCCGGTGCAACAGCTTCATCGACAGCTCGCGTCCTGGCCGCCTCCCCACGACGCATCAGCAGCTCCCGAAATGCCCGGCGCCCCCGACAGCAGCTACCGGAAATCGCAGAGGCTACCGGATAATCGGTAGCTGGAGCGATTTCCGGTAGCTGCTGCGGGGGATCGTGGACGGTTCATGGACAGTTCGTGGACGGTTCGCTCGCGAACGCCTACACTCAGCTGGCAATGGCATCTCATACCACCGCATCTGCGCATCCGGCACGGAGGCTCTTCGCCGCCGTCGTACCACCGCCTGCAGTCATCGCCCAACTGAGCGACCTATTGGAGCCGATCAAAATCCGGTGGCCGCACATCCGTTGGACGATCCCCTCCGGCTGGCATTTCACCTGTGCCTTCATGGGACGAGTCGAGTCCGCGCAATACGACAGACTCAACGACCTGCTCACCGAGCACGCGTGCGCTACGGCCAGGTTCGGATTGGGCATCGCAAACGCCGGAGCGTTCCCTGCGCCGGGATTGGCCAGGACACTGTGGCTCGGCGCAGATGATCGGCTCGGCAATCTCGAGGCAGCCGCCGCGGGCTGCCGCAAAGCCGCCAGGCGGGCAGGTATTCAGGTGGCCGACGAACCGTTCATCGGCCACCTGACGCTGGCACGCTTTTCGCACGCAACCGACGCGCGAGCCCAAATCGATGCCCTGACGACGATCACGATCGAACCGTGGGCGGTCACCGAACTCGCTCTGATCGAATCGCTGCTTGGGCATGGCGAAGGCGGACGAGCGCGTTACGTCGTGCGCGAGCGCTACCCACTGTCGGCCTTCTAATGGCTCAGATCAGATCATGAAACCGAGGGCCTGCAACTGCTCGCGCCCGTCATCGGTGATCATTTCGATCGACCACGGCGGCATCCAGACCCAGTTCACCGTTACGCTGCGCGCCAACTGGCCGAGCACGGCCTGGGTTTCCCATTCGATCTGATCGGTCAACGGGCAGGCCGGGCTGGTCAGCGTCATATTGAGCGTGACGTTCAGATCGTCGTCGATCAGGGCATCGTAGACCAGACCCAGATCGACGATATTTACCATCAACTCGGGGTCGACAACCTCTTTGAGTGCCTCGAAGATAACTAGCTTGCGTTCTTCTTCGCTGGCAGTGGCCCAGGTCGCCGGCACCGGATCGGTGCCCGGCAGTTCATCTCTCACCAGATCAGACGGGTTGGACATCATTACTCCTTGTCATCGGGCAGTCTGGGAAGCTCTACACCGCTGCGCACCAGCGCATCACGCAGAGCCGACCAGCCGAGCATGGCGCACTTCACGCGCGCCGGAAACTGAGCGACACCGGCGAAGGCGATAGCGTCCTCCAACCGATCCTCGTCGGGTACGACCTCGCCTTGACCCTCCATCATCTCGCGGAATTCCGCGAACAGCGCCATCGAGTCAGCCACATCACGTCCGATGACCAGATCACACATCACCGACGTGGCGGCTTGGGAGATCGCGCAGCCTTCCGCGTCATAGGAGACATCGCTGATGGTGTCGCCGTCGACAGCGACACGAAGCGTCACCTCGTCCCCACAACTCGGATTAACGTGGTGCACCTCCGCACCAAAAGGGGTGCGCAGCCCCGAGTGATGTTTCTCGCGGTAGTGGTCGATGATGATGTCCTGATACATCTGTTCGACACTCATGACTTCCTCCCGGTGCGTGAGTTGAAGAAGTCATAACTCCAAGCAACGGCCTCCACCAGCGCGTTCACTTCCTCTGGTGTCGTGTAAAGGTAACCGGAAGCGCGCGACGAGCTTTGTACGCGCAGTCGCCTGTGTAACGGTGCCGCGCAATGGTGACCACCGCGTACAGCCACGCCCCGGCTGTCGAGCAACTGCATCAGATCATGCGGGTGTACCCCATCCACGGTGAACGAAACGGCTCCCCCACGGTCGACTACCTCGCAGGGCCCAAGAATATGCACCCCGGGCAGCGCCCCGAGACCCGATAGGATCCGCGCCGTGATGTCACTCTCGTGAGCGGCGATCTCTTCCATCCCGATGCGGTTCAGGTAGTCGATCGCGGCACCCATGCCGACGGCTTGGGCGATCGGCGGAGTGCCCGCCTCGAAACGGTGCGGCGGCGGGGCGTAGGTCGAGTTCTCCATCCGGACGACCTCGATCATTTCTCCGCCACCGAGGAACGGCGGCAGCTCGGCGAGCAGCTCATAGCGCCCCCAGAGCACGCCGATCCCGGTCGGTCCACACAGCTTATGGGCGGTGAAAGCGAGCAGATCCGCTCCCAGCGCGTTCACATCGGTATCGCGCTGCGGTACACCCTGAGAACCGTCAACCACCATCACTGCGCCCACGGAATGAGCCCAGTCGGCGACCGTGCGGATCGGATTGATGGTTCCAAGTACATTGCTGACCCAGGCGAGCGAGACTACCTTCGTCCGTTCGTTGATCAACCCGTCGCGCTGGGCCGACTCCAAGTCGAGCCGGCCATCTTCGGTGATATCAAACCATCGCAGTGTCGCCCCGCTGGCCTCGCATGCCAGCTGCCACGGCACCAGATTCGAATGGTGTTCCATCACCGAGATGACGACCTCATCGCCCGGCCCCAACCGGCGCCCCAAGGTATAGGCAGCCAGATTGAGCGCCTCCGAGGCGTTCTTGGTGAAGATGACCTCGTCGCTGGACCGAGCCTGAATGAAATCCCCGATCTTCACTCGAGCGCCCTCGAATGCTTCGGTGGCCTCGGCCCCGAGTGTGTGCATCGCGCGAGCAACGTTCGCATTGTGGCGCAGATAGTGCGCTTCCATCGCCTCGACGACCTCGCGTGGCTTCTGCGAGGTATTCGCCGAGTCGAGATAGACCAGCGGGTGCCCGTTGACTTCCCGATCGAGGATCGGGAAGTCGCCCCGGATAGCTGCGGGGTTCAGCATCAGACCCGCACGGCCTTTGCGTACTTGTCGTAGCCCGAGACCTCAAGCTCGTCAGCCAGCTCTTTACCGCCGGACTCGACAATCCGCCCATTCACGAAGACATGCACATGACTTGGCTTGATGTACTGCAGGATGCGGGTGTAGTGGGTGATCAACAAGACACTACGGTCACCCTGATCCGCGTAGCGGTTGATACCGCCGGCCACAATACGCACCGCATCGATGTCCAAACCGGAGTCGATCTCATCGAGGATCGCGAACTTCGGGTTGAGCACATCGAGCTGCACGATCTCGCCGCGCTTCTTCTCACCGCCGGAAAAGCCCTCGTTGATCGAACGGGCGGCGAAGCTGGGGTCCATCTCGAGGCGCTGCAAAGCTCCAGTAACGATCTTCGGCCAGGTGCGAACCTTCGGGGCCTGGCCATCGAGCGCCGTCTTTGCAGTGCGCAGGAAGTTACTGGTCGACACACCGGGAACCTCGACCGGGTACTGCATGGCCATGAAGAGGCCTGCCTTGGCCCGATCATCCACGCTCAAGCCGGTGAGCTCGACCCCGTCGAGCTGGGCAGAACCCGAGGTGATTGTGTACTTCGGATGACCTGCCAAGGCGTAAGCGAGCGTCGACTTGCCAGAGCCATTCGGCCCCATGATGGCGTGAATCTCACCAGAGTTGATGGTCAGGTTCACTCCATGCAAGATCGGCTTCGGACCCGATTCGGTCTCAACATCTACATGCAGGTCATTGATGACAAGTTCTGCCATGGTGTTTCAGTTCTCCTGGTTGGTGATCGGGTTGTCGATGTCGACGAGGATCTGATCGCCCTCGATGACGCAGGGATAGACAGGTACCGGCTGAACCGCCGGTGGGTTAAGAGCAGCGCCGGTGCGCAGATCGAACATCGATCCGTGCAGATAGCATTCGATCGCGCAGCGCCCGATGTCGAGATCTCCCTCGCTGAGGCGGACGTGGCCATGGCTGCATTCATCTTCGATCGCGAAGATCTCATCACCGATACGCACGATCATGATCTCCAGATCGCTATCTGGTATCTCGACCCCCAGCGGCTCATCGGTGAGTTCTTCAAGTGTGGCGACAGCGACGAGGCTCATGCTTCGACGTCCTCACCGAGGAGAGAATCGTGCGAGACATCATCGATACTGGCCAGCTGAACGTTCAACGCCTCGACCAGCCGCGACTCGATCTCCGGCAGCCCAATGCGACGGATGATGTCGAGGAAGAATCCCTCGACGATCAGGCGTCGTGCCTGGTCTTCCGGGATGCCGCGGCTACGCAGATAGAAGAGCTGGTTTTCGTCGAAGCGACCGGTCGAACTGGAGTGCCCGGCGCCACGGATCTCACCGGTCTCGATCTCGAGATTCGGTACCGAATCGGCCTGGCAGCCCTCGGTCAGCATCAGATTCTTGTTTGTCTCGTAAGTGTTGATGTCGACCGCGGTCTTACGGATCAGTGCATCGCCGATCCAGACCGAATGCGCTCCCTTTCCTTGCAGGGCACCACGGTAATCAACGTGGCTCACCGTGTGCGGGTAGTTATGATCAACCAGCAGCCGGTGCTCAACGTGTTGTTGAGCCTGGACGAAATAGACTCCGAGCTGGTCCAGCTCACCGCCGGGACCGGCGTATTCGATGCGCTCTACCAGCCGAGTGTCGCCCAATCCGATGGTGGCTTGGAAGGAGCGCACTTTGGCGTCCCGACCGATCTGTACCGAGTACTGCCCCCCATGCACAGAACCTGCCGTCCAGTCCTGGACAGTGACGATATCCACGCGGGCACCCTCAGCGACCTGCACCTCAACCTTGGAGGCCAGTTTGGCCACCCCGGTGCGACGCAGCACGATCACAACATCCGCTTGCTGGCCGACCCTGATGATCATCTGCGACGATGCCAACTCGTCGCTGCCCTCAGTCGTGATGACCACCGGTGTCCCCGGAGCGGCTTCAGGCGCCACCTCGACCACCAGAGTCTGCGCGGCCTCACCCGCGCGGGCCGCGACCAGGTCGACCGGAGGATCGAAGGAGAGCTCTTTCGCTGTGGCTGCATCGACGATGCGGCTGGTGACACCCTCCGGTAACTCAGTGATGGTGTTGATCTGACCGAAGGGGCCCTCGGCCATCAACGGCTTGAACCGCTTGACCGGGGTGAACCGCCAGGTCTCCTCACGCCCGGTGGGCATGCTGTGGTCAGCTGACTGCCACGAGGGAGTCGGGTGCAGGTGCGAAGTGAACGCCTCGCTCGCGCTGACGCGGGGCTGTTCACGGGTTATGGTGCTCAACTGATATTGCCTCCTGATCGTGTTACGGCTGGTCTGCGGCAAGCTGAGATCAGCCGACCGCACCCTCCATCTGCAGCTCAATCAGTCGGTTGAGCTCGAGTGCATATTCCATCGGTAGTTCACGTGCAATGGGTTCAACGAATCCACGGACGACCATCGCCGCTGCCTCGTCTTCGCTCAGTCCACGCTGCATCAGGTAGAAGAGCTGGTCCTCGCTGATCTTCGAGACGGTGGCTTCATGTGCCATCGAGACGTCCTCTTCCTGGACATCGACATAGGGGTAGGTGTCGGTGCGGGAGATATTGTCGACCAATAGTGCGTCGCACTTCACATTGGACGACGAATGCCGGGCGCCCGGCTGTACCTCGACCAGGCCACGGTAGGACGAGCGGCCGCCGCTGCGCGAAACCGACTTTGAGATGATCGTCGACGACGTGTGAGGTGCACAATGCACCATCTTCGACCCTGTGTCCTGATGTTGTCCCTCGCCGGCGAACGCCACCGACAGGGTCTCACCCTTGGCATGCGGGCCCATCAGCCAAACGGCCGGATACTTCATGGTGGCCTTGGAGCCGATATTGCCGTCAACCCATTCCATGGTGCCGCCTTCTTCAACGGTGGTCCGCTTGGTCACCAGGTTGTAGACGTTGTTCGACCAGTTCTGGATAGTCGTATAGCGCACCCGTGCGTTCTTCTTCACGATGATCTCGACGACCGCAGAGTGCAAGGAATCGGTCTTGTAGATCGGCGCGGTGCAACCTTCGACATAGTGGACGAAGGAGCCCTCGTCGGCGATGATCAATGTCCGCTCGAACTGCCCCATATTCTCGGTGTTGATGCGGAAATAAGCTTGTAGCGGAATCTTGACGTGAACGCCCTTCGGCACGTAAACGAACGAGCCACCCGACCAGACAGCGGTGTTCAAAGCAGCGAATTTATTGTCGCCGGCAGGCACAACCGTGCCGAAATACTCATGGAAGAGTTCCGGATGCTCCTTCAACGCGGTGTCGGTGTCGAGGAAGACGACACCTTGACGCTCGAGTTCTTCATTGATCTTGTGGTAGACGACCTCGGACTCGTACTGGGCTGCCACGCCCGCGACCAGCCGCGCTTTCTCGGCCTCCGGGATGCCCAGCCGGTCATAAGTGTTCTTGATATCTGCCGGCAGATCTTCCCAGCTCGTCGCCTGCCGCTCGGTGGAGCGCACGAAGTACTTGATCGTGTCGAAGTCGATCCCGCTGAGATCAGCACCCCAGGTAGGCATCGGCTTGCGCCCAAAAAGCCTCAGAGCTTTCAGCCGACGCTCCAGCATCCATTCGGGTTCGTCCTTCAGTGCAGAGATGCCGCGGACCACTGACTCATCCAAACCACGCTTGGCCGTAGCACCTGCGTCATCGGCGTCATGCCACCCGAAACGGTACTGCGAGAGCGCCTCAATCTGTTCGGATTGAGTCGGCTGCTCAACTGCCTGGGGCTTGGTATCGGTCGTCATGCGTTCACCTTTCCGTCTGCAGGCGCAGAAACTGGGTTGGCAAGCGGCGTTGGGCCGCCCATGTGGAGTCGGCAGGCATGTGCACCATCGGCGATGGTGGCCGACCTGGAGACGTTTGAGCCGAGCAATCGCGCGAAGACACTTGTCTCGGCATCGCAGAGCTGAGGATACTCGGTGGCCACATCGACCACCGGGCAATGATGCTGACAAAGCTCACCGCTGGCATCGGTCACCGCGAAGTAGCCGGCCGCGCTGAGCGCCTCGGCCAGCACCTCCATCGGATCACGATCAGGGCCTTCAGCGCGACGGCGGCGGTAATCGTTTTCGATGTCGGCAAGTCGACGCTCGGCGAAACGGTCGATCGCGTCGGGGCCGGCGATGGCCACAAGTTCCGCTAGTGCGTCAAGCGCCAAGTCATCGTAAGCCTGGCCGAAGCCCTTGCGCCCTGCCGCGGTCAACTGGTAGACACTTGCCGGACGGCCACGCCCGCGGGGCCCGGTCTGTTCGATAGTAGTGATCTGGCCGGCATCAACCAGCGCAATCAGATGGCGCCGAACACCGGCTGCGGTCAATGCCAGGGCATCGGCTAGTTCTATGGCGGTAATGGTGCCACGCGCTAGGAGCAAGTCGAGGACCCGCTGACGAGTGGAGGCATCACTGACCGTAGCCTGACCGCCAGACTCGCTGGTACTCTCAGCACGGTTCTTGATTTCCACGCGTTCCATGTTGTCTAATTCTGCCCGGAAATCCAAGTCGAGTTGAATTCACTTAGGCTTACCTAACTGAATCCCGGTCAGTTCTGCTCCTCGATAGACTCAGCCGACCCTAAGTGGATGCGCCACGGGCCCGGCAAGTCCTAGACTCTCGACCATGGCCGGCCCACGTTTTGAGATCATGCCCGGACGCGCACAAGACCCACTGGTCCTCGCTCTGGATGTAGGTTCGACCGCCAGCAGAGGCGCGCTCTTTGACGCCACCGGGCGCCCGCTCCGTCCCCGTGCGAAGGTGCCGCACGCGTTCACAACGCGGGCCGATGGCACCTCGATCATCGACCCCGACCAGGTCGTGCGTGAGATCACGCAGCTGATCGACGAGCTGGTGGATCTGGCCGCGGGTCATCGGGTCGCCGCTGTGACGTTGGATACTTTCGCTTCCTCGCTGGTGGGTACTGATGCCAACGGCGAGGCCCTCACCCCGTGCTTCAACTACAACGACAATCGATGCGCCGACCAGGTGGAAGTGCTGCGAGCCGAAGCCGATGAGGATGCGGTTCAAGCACTCACCGGATGCCGCTTCCACGCGAGTTATCTACCCGCCCGATTGCGCTGGCTGTTGGCTACCGATCCCGGACTCGTCGCCAAAGTGGCTCACTGGATGTCGCTCGGCGAATACATCTGGCTTAGATTACTGGGCGATACGGCGGCGGGTACCTCGGTAGCCGCGTGGGGTGGTCTGCTCAACCGACGTACTGGGAAGTGGGCGTCCGAGATACTCGATTTGGCTGGTATCAGCGAAGCGCAGCTCTCTCGAATTGCCGATCCCAGCGATGGCCTGCGCCCCACCAAAGCCTCGAAGGCGCACCAGCTCTGGCCGAGCCTCATAGACGCACACTGGTGTGCCCCTATCGGCGATGGCTACGCCGCGACTCGTGGGATAGGTGATATTCACGGCAGCGCGGTGATCTCGCTTGCCACATCTGGAGCGATCCGGTTGCTCGTGGATGATCCCGTCGGGAGCGGCGGGCTCGACCTGCCGCGCGGGCTGTGGAGTTACCGGGTTGACTCGCAGCACTCCTTGGTCGGCGGGGCTGTGAATGATGTGGGCCGCGCCACCGAATGGATGAGGCGCGAACTCAAGCTGCCTGCCGACGAGGTCCTGGCTGCGCAGCTGCACGAACCACCGAGCTCGATCACTCCCCTGGTGATGCCCTTCTTCACTGGTGAACGTTCCACCGGCTGGGTCGGCTCGGCACGGGCCACCCTCCATAATGTCGACTTCTCCACCTCTGCTCTCGAGCTGTACCGAGGGGTCCTCGAAGGCATCGTCTGGTCCTTCCAGCGAATCATCGATCAGCTGATCGAAATGAACGGCCCGATCGGCAACGCTCGAGTAGGTGGCCGAGTCGCAGCCGAGGCACCCGGCCTGTTGACTGTGCTCGCCGATGGCTTGAGCCTGGAGTTGGTCGCGGTCAAGATCAAGCGCTCGACGTTACTCGGAAACGCTCGCATCGCTCTCGATGTGGTGGCACCCGAGATCCCGAGAGCCGAAGTCTCCACGGACGAGGCCCTCATACCAGATCCTGAGCTTGTAAGATTCTACGATCGCCGCCAGCTTCAACTCGACGCTCTCTATGACCAGATGGTGGCATCGACGCATACTGGCTAGGCCTGGGTCCCTTGTAAGCCAGCACAGTCACCAAAGGGGCTGTGCCCCAGGCGCATTCATGGTTTTATGGGATCGGTTCGATGTTAGGTGGACTCGGGAGGTTCTATGGACACGACGTGGACGAATCCACTATTGGACCCTACAGATCGGCGGCTGCCGCGGCTGGCAGGCCCGAGCGTGCTTGTGCTCTTCGGAGTGACCGGTGATCTGGCGCGTAAGAAACTCATTCCGGCTATCTACGATCTGGCCAACCACGGGGCACTACCTCCGGGTTTCGGACTGATCGGTTTCGCGCGCCGCGACTGGACCAAGAATCAGTTTATCGAGCAGCTCGCGATCAGCGTGCGACAGAACTCCCGCACGCCGTTCCGTGCCGAAGTCTGGCGGCAGTTGGTCGCGGGTATCGATTTTGTGCAGGGCACCTTTGACGATCCGCAGGCATTCGTCCGGCTCAAGGAAACCCTGGATCGCTTCGACAAAAATCATGGGACCGACGGCAATCATGCCTTCTATCTCTCCATCCCGCCGAAGAACTTCGAACAGGTCATCGAGCAGCTGAATACGCATGGCCTGACAAACCAGGACGGGGGTTGGAAGCGGGCCATCATCGAAAAGCCGTTCGGCCACGATCTCGAAAGCTCGATAGAACTCAACCGGGTGGTCTCGGCCGCGTTCCCCTCAGAGTCGGTCTTCCGCATCGATCATTATCTCGGTAAGGAGACCGTGCAGAATCTGCTGGCCTTCCGGTTCGCCAACATGATGTACGAGCCGGTCTGGAACCGTAACTTCGTCTCTCATGTGCAGATCACCATGGCCGAAGACATCGGTATCGGTGGTCGCGCAGGGTATTACGATGGTGTTGGCGCTGCGCGCGACGTGATCCAGAACCACCTGATCCAGTTGATGGCGCTCACCGCGATGGAGGAACCGAACACCTTCGATCCGAATGACCTGCGGCGCGAGAAAGAAAAGGTGTTGGACGCTGCGAAGGTCCCCGACCGGGTACACCTACACAGCGCCAACGGTCAGTATGCTCACGGTTGGCAAGGTGGCCGCGAAGTCCGCGGGTTCTTGGAAGAGGACGGCATCAGCCCCGATTCACACACCGAGACCTACGCAGCGTTACGTGTTGACATAGATTCGCGACGCTGGGCGGGCGTACCGTTCTACCTGCGCACGGTCAAACGAGCACCGCGGCGTATCACCGAGATCGCGTTGAACTTCAAACGCACTCCACATATGCCGTTCAGCCAGCCCGATATCGAGGCATTAGGCGTGAATTCGCTGGTGCTACGGATTCAGCCGAATGAAGGTATCGAGATGAACTTCGGCGCCAAAGTTCCCGGCACTCAGATGGAGATCCGACAGGTCAGCATGGACTTCTCATACGCCAGCTCGTTCACCGAATCGAGTCCGGAGGCCTATGAGCGATTGATTTTGGATGTGCTCTTGGGCGATCCGCCCCTCTTCCCGCGCCAGCACGAGGTCGAACTGTCATGGCGGATTCTTGATCCGGTCTTGGCAGCATGGGCCGACGCAGGCCAACCCGAACAGTACCCGTCAGGTACCTGGGGCCCGCGTGGCGCCCGCCATATGCTGGCCCGCGACGGTTTCGCCTGGCGGCGTCCCTAGGAGCCCAGATGAGTATCAGACTTGAGAACACCGACGCCCATGAGATTAACGAGACCCTCTTCCGAATGCGCAAAGAGGGCAAATCGCCTGGCAAGTCTGGGCAGGTTCTGACCCTGGTCATCGATACCTCGCCGGACAGCTACGAGCACGCGATGGAAGGTGCCCAGGCCGCTGGAGAGATGCATCCCTCCCGGATCCTGGTCGCCGTGCGTGGTATGCACAACGATGTCGGGCTGAACGCCGAGTTCCTGACCGAGCGCTCCGCCGCGGAGGTCATCAAGCTCGAGTTCTCCGGCGAAGTCAATCAGCATGCCGATTCGGTTCTGCTTCCGCTGCTGTTATCCGAATTGCCCGTTGTGGTCTGGTCTCGCGATATCAATCCTCAGGCCCCCCGTGACTGTGATCTTGCAGCACTCGGGCACCGGTTGATCGTTGACTCGATGAGTGCGGACGACCCGATCGCAGCGATGCGGGCGTTGGCTCGCACGCACAAGCCTGGCACCACCGATCTGGCTTGGACTCGACTGACGCGCTGGCGGGCACTGCTGGTCGCCGCTCTCAACCAGGTGCGTTCCCCAGTGCTCGCAGCCGAAGTCGTCGGCCCACCGAGCTCTGCTCCCAGCGCGCTGCTCACGTCCTGGCTGCAGATGCGCTTGGGTGTGCCGGTCGACCGGGCTGAGCCAGTGAGCACATATCCCGGCCTGCACATGATCAAACTCACCACGCAGGTCGGAGATATTGTCTTACAGCGCTTCTCTCCCATCGAAGCCTCGCTTTCGCTGCCGGGCCGCCCCAAACAGCAGGTCGCATTGGCTCGCCGGATCACCCCTCAGCTGCTCTCTGAGGAGTTGACCCGGTTGAACGGCGACGAAGCATTCGATCAACTGATGGCATTCATTGCGAGCCGGGAGCGTAGTTAAACCGTGAGCTTGCAACGCATCCACCGCTACCGCAGCCTGGAAGAGCTGACCGTGAGTATGGCGGGACGGCTGGCTCAGCGGCTCGCTGAACTACAGCAACAAAAGGACCGCGTCCATCTGGCGTTAACTGGTGGGGTGACGGCGCTGGCCCTGTACGAGTCCTTGGCGACCCTCGTCCAGGCGACCGACGTCGACCCGAGCAGGCTCGAACTGTGGTGGACGAATGAACGCTACGTGCCCACCACCGACCAGTTACGCAACGCCACCACGGCTTTGACCGTGCTGGCCAGGACGATGCCTTTTGTCGCCTCGCAGGTGCATCCGATGCCGAGCAGCACCGGGACGATGGACGCCGATGAAGCAGCCTATGTGTACTCGAAGGAACTGGGAGATACCACCTTCGATATCTGCCTACTCGGCCTGGGCTCCGATGGTCATGTCGCATCAATCTACCCCGATCACCCAAGCCTGCCAGTGCAAACGGAGACAACGCTGAGCGTGGTGGGCGTAACCGATGCACCGACTTCACCCGGCGATCGAATCACTCTCACGCTCAAGACGCTCAACAGGTCCAGCGAGATCTGGCTGCTGGCGTCGGGAGCCGAAAAAGCAGTTGCCGTTGAAAGAGCGATACAGCACGATCCGCTGTTGCCCGCAGGGCTGATACATGGCGCGTCCGCAACGTATTGGTTCCTCGACAAATTTGCTGCCGCGAAGCTACCGTACTATCGCTGCCGCTTCTGAATATGGTGGCCAGGCCAGGCCGGTCGGCTCAGTAAATCACTTCACCGCGAGCGCGACGAGTGCGCAAACCATCCAGTGCCTCGGCCAGAATGGCCACGGCTTCCTCGTCACTGCGACGCTCCTTGACGTAGGCCAGATGCGTCTTATATGGCAGATTCTTCGGCGGCGGAGGCGGATTCTGCCGATCAGTGCTGGCGGGCAGACCACAACGAGTGCATTCCCACTCTTCGGGTATTTCAGCTTCCATGGAAAACGCCGGGCGCGTTTCATGGCCGTTGGCGCAGTAGAAACTCACCCGAGTTCGTGGAGCTGAATCGCCCCGCTCTGCCTCACCCATCGGACCCGCACCGATACGGCTACCCCTAATGGCGTTGCCACCGCTCACAGCTTTGTTCCCCTAATCAATGAGTAATTCGAGCGAAATCGTCCGGATCAGGCGCCAGCGCCGTACAAGACCAATAGCGCGATAATGCACAAGAGCCACAGGCCGCCGACCGTGACTGTCAGTCTGTCAAGGTTGCGCTCAGCCACCGATGTGCCGCTCATGCCGGTAGTCATCCCGCCACCGAAAAGATCGGACATTCCGCCACCGCGGCCCTTGTGCAGCAAGATGAACGCCGTCAAAATCACACTCAGCACGACCAACACGATCGACAGAGTCGTTACCGGCCAGGTCATCAGCGGTACAAGAGTCACGGAGGAGATTGTATCTCACCCCTACAGCGAGCCCCGAATCCCCGCACCGACAGGCGTCCGGCGGTTACAGCCCAAAACGGCGGTGACCGTGTCCGGTCACTTACTCACCGGGACACGGTCACCGCCGTTCTTCGATCAATGAAGCAGATCAGGCCTGCTGGTAGAAGAGTACGATCTTGGCGAACTCCTCAGCCTTCAGGCTGGCGCCACCGACCAGACAGCCATCCACGTCGGGCTGAGACATGATGTCCACGACATTCGACGACTTAACCGAACCACCGTATTGGATACGCACAGCATCGGCAGTCGGCTGGTCGAAGAGCTCAGCGACGCCCGAACGAATCGCCCCGCAGACTTCCTGCGCGTCAGCAGGCGTGGCAACCTCGCCGGTACCGATCGCCCAGATTGGTTCGTAAGCGATCACCAAAGATGCCACATCTGCTGCCGAGAAACCGGCCAGGGCGCCCCTGACCTGAGCGACGGTATGAGCAACATGCTTGCCCTGCTTACGGATCTCCAGTCCTTCACCGACGCAGATGATGGGTGTCAATCCCTTCGAAAGCGCCTTGGCGGCCTTCGCGTTGACGATCTCGTCGGTTTCGCCGTGGTACTCTCGCCGCTCGCTGTGCCCGACGACAACATAGCTGCAGTCGAGTTTGACGAGCATGTCGGCGGAGATATCGCCGGTGAAGGCTCCATCGTCGTGGGGCGACAGATCTTGCGCGCCATGCTTGAGCGGCAGTTTGTCACCCTCAATCAGTGTCTGCACGCTACGGATATCAGTGAATGGCGGAATCACCACCGCCTCACACTTGGACGCATCGTAGCGTTCATCAGCAAGGGTCCAAGCGAGCTTCTGAATGAGTCCAACCGCATCAATGTGATTGAGGTTCATTTTCCAGTTGCCCGCCATGATGGGCATGCGTGTCATGATAGTCACTCCCCCTTCGCGGAAGCTTCGAGAACAGCCAAACCGGGCAGTTCCTTGCCCTCAAGGTACTCCAGCGAGGCGCCGCCACCCGTGGAGATCCAGCCGAATTGATCATCGGCGTAGCCCAGGTCACGCACGACCGCTGCGGAGTCGCCGCCACCGATCACGGTCAGACCATCGACCTCGGTCAGCGCCTTCGCGATCGCCGCCGTGCCCTCAGCGAGCGCCGGGATTTCGGCGACACCGGCCGGGCCGTTCCAGAAGACAGTGTGCGATTCGCGCACGGTCTCTGCAAAGAGAGCCTCGGAGGCCGGCCCGATGTCCAGGCCTTGTTTGCCGGCAGGGATTTGGTGGGCAGCGACGATCTCGACATCACCGATCACCTTGCGGGCCGGGAAGTCCATCCCGTCGGCCACACGCACATCAATCGGTAAAACGATCTTCTTGCCGCTAGCCTCCGCCTGCTTCAGGTATTCGGCGCACGTATCAATCTTGTCGGCGTCCAGGATCGAGTTACCGACTGGGTAACCCTTGGCCGCCAGGAAGGTATAGACCATGCCGCCGCCGATCACCAGAGCATCAGCGACCTTGAGCAGGTTATCGATGACGGCCAGCTTGTCGGCAACCTTGGCGCCGCCCAGCACCACCGTGAACGGGCGTTCCGGGTCGGTGGTGAGCTTGCTCAATACCTCGACCTCTTTCGCGACCAGTTCACCAGCATAGGCCGGCAGCAACTTGGCGATGTCATAGACGGACGCTTGCTTGCGGTGCACGACGCCGAAGCCATCGGAGACGTAAATCTCGCCGAGTTTCGCGTATTGCGCGGCCAGCGCGGCACGCTCCGCTTCGTCCTTGGACTCCTCGCCCGGCTCGTAGCGCACATTCTCGGCCAAGCAAAGCTCGCCGTCACTCAACGCAGCCGATAGCTCCTGAGCGGAGGGACCGACCACATCGGCCGCCAGTTTGACCTCGGCGCCGATCAATTCGCCGAGCCTCTTGGCCACCGGGGCGAGCGAGTACTTGGGGTTCACTTGACCTTTCGGCCGTCCGAGGTGAGCGAGCACGGTAACCCGGGCGCCGGCATCGCGGAGCTTGGTCAGGGTGGGCAGCGCAGCCTTGATGCGGCCATCGTCGGTAATGACATCGCCATCGAGCGGCACATTGAAATCACAGCGGATCACAACACGCTTGCCGCGGACATCGTCCAGCAGTTCATTCACTGATCGCACAGTGGGTCCTCTTCTTTTTGGGTAATAACGGGTGGGGTCAATGCTTCGTGTGCGACGAGGGGGCGTGCCAGCAGACTGCCGACACGCCCCCTACGTATTCACGACCTAAAAACTGCTGATCCGATCAGAGCTTGCTGCCGACGAGCGCGGTCAGATCAACGAGACGGTTGGAGTAACCCCACTCGTTGTCGTACCAGGACAGCACCTTGACCAGGTTGCCGATGACCTTGGTCTCGTTGGCATCGAAGATGCTGGAGTGCGGGTCGCCAACGATATCGGTCGAGACAATCGGATCCTCGGTGTAGTACAGGATGCCCTTGAGCGGACCCTCGGCAGCCTTCTTAACCGCAGCCTTGACTGCCTCGACGGTGACCTCCTGCGAGGCCTCGAAGGTGAGGTCGGTGAGCGAACCGGTCGGGGTCGGCACACGAACGGCCAGACCATCGAACTTGCCCTTCAGCTCCGGGATCACCAAAGCGACGGCCTGAGCGGCGCCGGTCTTGGTGGGGATCATGTTCAACGCGGCGGCGCGCGCACGACGAAGGTCGCTGTGCGGGGCGTCGAGCAGGCGCTGGTCACCGGTGTAGGAGTGGATGGTGGTCATGATGCCGCGCTCGATACCAAACTCGTCATTGAGCACCTTGGCCAGCGGAGCCAGGCAGTTCGTGGTGCAGGACGCGTTCGAGATGATGTTGTCCTTGGCGGGATCGTAGTCGGCATCGTTGACGCCCATTACGAAGGTTCCATCAACGTTCTTACCGGGGGCGGAGATGACGACCTTCTTGGCGCCACCATCGATATGAGCCTGGGCCTTGGTGCCATCGGTGAAGAAACCGGTGGACTCCACCACAATGTCTACGCCCAGGTCGCCCCAGGGCAGATCGGCCGGGTTACGCTCCGCAAGCACCTTGATGTGCTTGCCGTCGACGACGATGCCGTCGTCATCGTAGGAGACCTCGCCCGGGAAACGACCCAGCAACGAGTCGTACTTCAGTAGGTGAGCCAGGGTCTTGTTGTCAGTCAAGTCGTTGACGGCGACGACATCCAAATCCGCCTTCTGCTCAAGAAGGGCGCGGAAGAAGTTGCGGCCGATACGACCAAAGCCATTGATGCCAACCTTGACGGTCATGTATGTGATCTCCTTCAGAGATACGGTGCCGGGGCACTATTCCAGACTGAACGTTCTGCCCTATCGTATCGAAGGTCGAGGCTCGACGTAACAGGCGGATGGTAACTAGTTCTGCCGATATTGCGGAACACTTGAGATCCGGGCCACCAATGAACTCAGTAGCGACGAGGCTTTTGTCTTGATGCGGTCGTTCACTCGTCCAGCATCTCGGGGGTCAGTGCCGCGCGGGTTGACGGGATGCCTTCTTCTGCGGCGGTTTTGTCGGCCATCGCGAGCAACCGACGGATACGCCCGGCAATAGCGTCCTTGGTCAAAGGCGGATCGTGCAGCTGACCGAGTTCTTCAAGGCTGGCCTGTTTATGCTCCAGGCGCAGCAGACCTGCCTGACACAGATGATCGGGCACATCGTCGCCCAGAATTTGCAAAGCCCGCTCAACACGTGCCCCGGCGGCCACTGCGGCTCGCGCCGAACGACGCAGATTCGCATCATCGAAGTTGGCCAATCTGGTCGCAGATGCGCGCACCTCGCGGCGCACCCGACGTTCCTCCCAGGCCAGCACCGAGGCATGGGCTCCCATCCTGGTCAACAATGCTGCGATCGCGTCCCCATCGCGGACGACCACTCGATCGACTTGACGCACCTCACGTGCCTTCGCAACGATGTCGAGCCTTCGAGCTGAACCGACCAATGCCAGGGCAGCCTCCGAGCTCGGGCAGGTGATCTCGAGAGACATCGAGCGTCCCGGCTCGGTCAAAGAGCCGCGCGCCAGGAAGGCCCCACGCCAGACCGCGACTTGTTCATTGATGCCGGCTCCCACTACCTGAGCCGGTAATCCGCGCGCAGGATAACCACGAGAATCAAGCAGCCCGGTCTGCCGGGCCAGAGCCTCACCCTGATGGCTCAATCGGAGCACATAGCGGGTGGACCGGCGTATTCCCGAACTGTTGAGCACCAGCACCTCACAGTCATAGCCGTAAAGATCCGTGATGGTCTGGCGTAGGCGACGAACCGCGGCACCACTATCGAGTTCGGCTTCGACGACGATCTGCCCTCCCACGACGTGCAATCCACCCGAGAACCGCAGGACGGTGGCGAGTTCGGCGGCACGCGTCTCAGGCTTCTGGACGAGTACTGTCGCCAACTCCGATTTCACCTGCTGCGTCAAAGCCACCTTGGCATCCTTCCACACTCACTTCATCAAATGGTCGAGCCGATCGAACCGATCCGGAGCACGGGGCTTCAGCAGCCCATCACCTGCCTGAAGACCGCCGCCAGACGCTCGGGATCATGCCTGGCCGAGCCGTCACGGCGGCGCAGATCGGCAATCACGAGTTCGGCCCCGAGTACCTCGGCGTACGTCTGCAGATGACGGTCACCGGCACCGAAACTGAGATCAGCTATTACGGTATCGAAACGTAGCCCGGGCGCATGCTCGGCGAGTATCTCCAGATGCTGAGCAGCCCCGACACCTTTGGTCTCGTCGTCCGGCTCGATATTGAGTGTGAGAATTCTGCGTGCGGGAGAGGTGACCAGGGCATCGGCGAGTTCGGGCACCAACAGATGCGGCAACACCGAGGTGAACCACGACCCCGGACCCAGCACGATGAAGTCGGCATTCTGCAGCGACGCGATGGTCTCCGGGCATGCCTTCGGATTGTTAGGCAGCAGTCGCACTGCCACCACTTTGCCCCGGGTGACCGCCACCTCATGTTGGCCAGTGACCACCGACTCCTCATCCGGATGCTGCGGATCGACGCCAATAACATCGGCCTCGATTGTGAGCGGTTCCAGTGACATCGGCAGCACCCGACCCTGGACGTTAAGTAGCCCAGCAACCAGATCCAGACCCGGTACGGCGTCCACTTGCTGCCAGATACCACCGATAAGCAGGTTCCCGATGGCATGGCCATCGAGCGGGCCAGAACTATGGAAACGAGACTGTAGTACCTCGGCCCACTGTCGCCCGAGCGGATCATCGCCGCATAAGGCAGCCAGGGCCATCCGCAGATCACCGGGCGGCAGACCTCCCAGTTCGCGCCGCAACCTCCCAGAAGACCCACCATTGTCGGCCACCGTCACGACGGCAACCAACTGATCGGTAATCCGCCGCAATGCCTGCAGCGAGACCGACAAACCGTGACCGCCGCCCAAGGCAGCTACCTTGGGCGCGCTCATTCTAGCCCCAGATCTCGATGGAGGACACTGACCTGCACCCCCTTGGCCCTAAGCCGGGCCGCGAAAGCCTCGCTCATCGCAGTACTGCGATGTTTCCCACCGGTACAACCGATAGCGATGGTCGCCTGGCGCTTGCCTTCACGGAAGTAGCCGGGACCGATGATGTCGATCAGGCCCACCAACTGATCGAGGAATGAGTCTGCGCCGGGCTGGGCGAGCACGTATCCACTGACCTCACTGGACAATCCGGTCTGCGGACGCAGATGCGGCACCCAGTGCGGGTTGGGCAGGAAACGCACATCGAAAACCATGTCGGCGTCCACCGGCACGCCGTTCTTGAAACCGAAGCTCATGATCTGGAATCGGGTGGCCTGATCGTCACCGGAGCCGTAGATATGGCCGACACGGTGACTCAACTGATGCACGTTGAGGTTGGACGTGTCGATCACCACATCGGCGTCGGCGCGCAGATTGCGCAGCATCCGCCGTTCTTTGGCGACGGCTTGGATAATGCTGCCGCCATCTTGTAACGGTAACGGCCGTCGCGAGGACTCTTGACGCCGCACAATGGCTTCGTCGTTGGCCTCGAGATAGCAGATCTCGCAGCGGATGCCCTGGACCTCCAATTGGGCCAAACTACGCGGCAGCTGGTCGAACATCTCGCGAGAGCGGACATCCAACCCGACGGCAACCCGATGTTGGCCACCGCGACGCGCAGTTTCGACAAGTTGGGAAAGTAATCCGGGCGGCAGATTGTCGACCACGAACCAACCGAGGTCCTCCATCGCATGGGCGGCAGTACGCCGCCCCGCCCCCGACATCCCAGTGATGATGACGACGCGCGGGGACACGGATTCCGGTTGGCTGGGTCTTGGTGGCTCGCTCACGAGACCCATTATTGCTTGTCTGTCCACCGCGGGTGTAGACATCCTCGATCAACCCAGTTCGGTCACCTCACCGGTCGCAGTATTGATGGCCTCCCCCGCGTCGTCTTCCGCGAGAGCGTCCAGCACGGCCTGCGCGGTCGAGGGACCGAAACCGGGCAAGGCGATCAGATCGTCCAGCTGTGCCGCGCGTAGTCGCTTCAGGCTACCGAACTGGCTCAGCAGGGTTTTGCGACGCACTTCACCTAACCCGGGTACCGCGTCCAGTACCGATTCGACCATCGCTTTGGAGCGACGGTTGCGGTGATGGGTGATAGCGAAACGGTGCGACTCATCGCGGACCCGCTGTAACAGATAGAGCCCTTCGGACGCCCTCGGCAAGATCAACGGGAAGTCCTCGCCGGGAAGCCAGATTTCCTCCAGTCGCTTGGCAAGGCCGATCAGCATGATCTCATCGCTCAGCCCGAGATCATCCAGGACCTGCTGGGCGGCATTGACCTGCGGCAGTCCGCCGTCGACCACCACCAACCCAGGAGCGTAGGCGAATTTGCGCGGCGCACCGGTGATCGGATCGATCAGGCTAGGGCCGTCCTCACCGTCGGCCAAGATCTGCGCCATCTCTGCGCGGTCTGCCAACAGCCGGCCGAACCGTCGCCGCAGCACCTCGTCCATGGCTGCGATATCGTTCGAGCCCTCGAAGCTCTTGATCACGAAACGCCGGTACTCTGACTTTCGAGCCAAACCATCCTCGAAGACCACCATCGACCCCACGACCTCGGTGCCTTGGAGATGGCTGATGTCGAAACCCTCGATGCGAAGCGGGGGTGTCGCCATCTCCAGCACTTCCTGGAGCTCGGCCATCGCCTGACTGCGCGTCGCGAGATCGCTCGCCCGTTTGGTCTTGTGCAAGGCCAAAGCCTGCTCGGCATTGCGTTTCACGGTGTCGAGCAGTGTCTTCTTGGCGCCCCGCTGGGGCACACGAATGCGCACTCTTGCCCCTCGTTGTTCGCTCAACAACTCAGCGAGCACTTCCTGCGACGACGGCGCGACAGGAACGATGATCTCCGGCGGGATAGTGCCACCCGAGCGAGTTTCGGTGCCTTGCCCATCAGCATAGAAACTGAAACAGAAGCTCTCGAGGAGCGCGGGTAGATCTGTCGCATCCGCTCTATCGGCGACCCAACCGCGTTCACCGCGCACCCGACCCGAACGGATGTGAAAGATCTGTACCGCGACTTCGAGAGGATCGACAGCGATCGCAAAGACATCCGCATCGGTGCCGTCGGGCAGCACGATGGCGCTCTTCTCCGTGGCCTGGCGCAAGGCCTCGAGGGCATCGCGTAACACGGCCGCCCGTTCGTACTCCATGCTGGCGGCGGCGGCGTTCATCTGCTTGGTGAGCTTGCGTTCCAGCCCACGCGAGTTACCCGACCAGAATGCGCAAAAGTCATCTGCGATCTCGCGGTGTTCCTCGGCAGTCACCCGCTGCACGCATGGTGCAACACATTTGCCGATATGTCCGAGTAAACAAGGACGTCCTGACGCTTGTGCATTACGGAAGACTCCGTTCGTGCAGGACCGCATCGGAAAGACTTTCAACAACAGGTCAACAGACTCGCGCACTGCCCACGCTTGCCCGAAAGGCCCAAAATACCGGTAGCCCTTGCGCTTGGTGCCACGGCCGACATATACCCTTGGGAATTCGTCGCTCCAGGTGACACAGAGCCACGGGTAGGTCTTATCGTCGCGGTATTTGATATTGAACCGTGGATCGTATTGTTTGATCCAGGTGTATTCGAGCTGAAGTGCCTCGACCTCATTCTGAACGACCGTCCACTCCACCTTGCTGGCTGTGCGCACCATCGTCTGGGTGCGGAAGTGCAGGCTCGAGGGATCGGCGAAATACGAATTCAGCCGGTTTCGCAGGTTGATTGCTTTTCCGACGTAGATGATCCGCCCACTCGGATCGCTGAACCGGTAGACGCCCGGTTCGGCCGGGATCGATCCTGGGACTGGCCGATAACTCGCTGGATCGGCCATCTCAGGCGGCCGGTGTCCGGCGGGTCGAGGCACGCTTGGCCTTACTGGTGCCGGTCGTCTTTGAGGCGTCGCGGGTGGTGGCCGCGGACGCGTCTTTCGGCTTGCGGGCCCGCTTCTTCGGTGCGGCTTCAACGATCAACGGCGCAGGCTCAGGTTCGGCCAGCGGCACCTCGCGTCCGCGTAGGATACCAGCGAGAAACTGGCCGGTATGAGATCCTGCAACCCGGGCAACGTCCTCAGGGGTTCCGACGGCGACCACCTCGCCGCCGCGGAAACCACCCTCAGCGCCCAGATCGATAACCCAATCGGCAGTCTTGATCACATCAAGATTGTGTTCGATGACCACGACGGTATTGCCGCCATCGACCAATCGGTTGAGTACATTAAGCAGCCTCCGGATATCCTCGAAATGCAGACCCGTGGTCGGCTCGTCAAGGACGTAGAGTGTATTGCCGGTCGAACGCCGCTGTAGTTCAGCGGCCAGCTTCACCCGCTGAGCTTCGCCGCCCGACAACGTGGTGGCGGGCTGCCCCAGCCGCACGTAACCGAGGCCCACTTCGACAAGAGTCTTCAAATGTCGGGCGATAGCCGATATCGGCGCAAAGAATTCCGCTGCCTCCTCGATCGGCATATCGAGAACCTCGGCAATCGTCTTGCCCTTATAGCGGACCTCAAGCGTCTCGCGGTTGTAGCGAGCCCCGTGGCATACCTCGCAAGGCACGTAGACATCGGGCAAGAAGTTCATCTCGATACGGATCGTGCCATCGCCCATGCAGTTATCACAGCGTCCACCCTTGACGTTGAAGCTGAACCTACCCGGCTGATAGCCGCGGGCCTTGGATTCGGGGGTCTGGCTGAAGAGCGCACGAATCTTATCGAAGACTCCGGTATAGGTCGCAGGATTCGAGCGCGGCGACCGTCCGATCGGTGATTGGTCGACGTGCACGACCTTATTCACGCAGGCGACTCCAGTGACGCCCTTATGTCGCCCAGGCACCTCCTTCGCGCCGTACAGGTGTTTGGCGAGCGAACGATAGAGGATCGTGTTCACCAGGGACGATTTACCCGATCCCGACACACCGGTAACCACGATGAAGCGCCCGAGTGGGAAGGCCACCGTGACGTCCTTGAGATTGTTCTCCGCAGCTGAATGCACAACAAGCTCTTGGCCGTTGCCCAGGCGACGCACCGGCGGTAGCGCGATCTCGCGTCGACCGGCGAGATAGTCAGCTGTCAAAGATGTCTTGCTGCTGAGCAATTCGTCCAGCGTGCCACTCACCACAATCTCACCGCCGTGCTCTCCGGCACCCGGACCGATATCGACGATGTGATCAGCCGCGCGGATGGTATCTTCATCATGCTCGACGACGATCAGGGTATTGCCCAGATCGCGCAGCTTCAGCAGAGTCTCGATCAGCCGTCGGTTGTCGCGCTGATGCAAGCCGATTGAGGGCTCGTCCAGCACGTAAAGCACCCCTGTCAGGCCAGAACCGATCTGAGTGGCCAGCCTGATACGCTGCGCTTCACCCCCCGATAGTGAACCAGCACTGCGCGCGAGGGTCAGGTAATCGAGACCGACGTCCAGCAGGAATCTCAGCCGCTGGTTGATCTCTTTGAGCACCTGACCGGCAATGGCCTGTTCTCGTTCGCTGAGCCTGAGGTCTTTGAGAAAGCCCGCAAGTTGATCGATCGACTGCCGAGAGACTTCGTCGATGTTCTTACCTGATACCGTAACCGCCAACGTTGCTGGTTTGAGACGGGCTCCTTGACAGGCTGTGCACGGGATCTCACGCAGATAGGCCCCCCAGCGATCGCGCGCCGCATCAGTCTCCGCTTCGTCATAGCGTCGTCGAACCTGAGGCAGCACGCCCTCGTATTTCTGGCTATACGTGCGCACTCGGCCGAATCTATTGCGATAGCGCACCAGCACCGGATCTTCGGCACCCATCAAGATGTATTTGCGAACTGAAGGTTCGAGTTCTTCCCAGGCAGTATCTACAGAAAAACCGTACTTTTCGGCCATTGATTCGAAGACATGGGAATAGTGAGCAGCCACCATCGGGCTCGCCCACGGCGCGATCGCACCCTCGGCCAGGCTCTTCATCTGGTCGGGCACCACGAGATCGGGATCAACCTCCAAGGTGGTGCCCAGGCCTGCGCACTCGGGGCAAGCCCCCCAAGGGCTGTTGAAAGAGAACTGCCGCGGCTCCATCTCGTCGAGGGAGATATCATGTCCGTTCGGACAGGCGAGATTCTCTGAATAACTGCGCTGACGAGCAGGATCGCCTTCATCCAGATCGACAAAGTCGAGAATGACCAGGCCCGACGCTAATCCCAGCGCAGTTTCTACTGAATCTGTGATGCGCTGTTTGGCCGAAGGCTTGACCGCAACCCGGTCGACCACCACGTCGATATCGTGCTTCCGTTGCTTGTCCAAGACCGGTAGGTCGGTCAGCCTGTGGATCACACCGTCCACCCGAACCCGCGCATAGCCCTGGGTACTGAGGTTGCGGAAGAGTTCACCGTATTCGCCTTTGCGCCCGCGCACCATGGGCGCCAGCACCTGGAAGCGAGTTCCCTCGGGCTGGGCCAAGACCTGGTCGACAATCTGTTGAGGGCTTTGCTTGGCGATTGCCGCCCCGCATATCAAACAGTGTGGGTGTCCCACGCGCGCGAAGAGTAGCCGCAGATAATCGTAGATCTCGGTGACTGTGCCCACCGTCGAGCGTGGATTTCGGCTCGTGGATTTTTGATCGATGGCGACCGCCGGTGAGAGCCCTTCGATGAAGTCGACGCGGGGTTTATCCATCTGACCGAGGAACTGCCTGGCGTACGCCGACAGCGACTCCACATAGCGGCGCTGCCCCTCGGCGAAGATTGTGTCGAAAGCGAGTGACGACTTGCCCGATCCAGATAACCCGGTGAACACGATCATCGCGTCACGCGGTAGATCCAGCGAGACGTTGCGTAAGTTGTGCTCTCGGGCCCCCGAGATGACGAGTCGATCCTTCACGCAGTTCATCGTATGCGCGGGTTCAGACATTTTCCGTGGACGGATGATCGCTTTCGCCCTCAGCGCTGTCTTCTTCGCATCCCGCGAATGCGATTTGTCGCTGCTGCCGGTTGCCAGGGTATCCTGGCGTGCGCATCCAGCTATTCGGTTGGACAATCGCACTGAAAAGTGATCAACTTACTCACGATAAGTCAGGGAAGAATCGGGGTGATCGAGTGGCTTGGGATCTCGCGCACCAAGAAGCGTTGAGCATCGTCGCTCCGAGATCCGAGATCCGCAAGATCAAGCTCGAAGCCACCCAACGGCTACTCGGCGATACCATCGCTTTGAGTGAGCGTGCCTGGCAGGAGCCTTGCAGGCTGCCGGGATGGACTCGAGCACACGTCGCAACTCATCTGGCCCGCAGCGCGGACGCCTTCGTCCGTTCGATCGATTCGGTACTGACCGGGCGCCGGGCGCCGATGTACGACTCGGACGAGGATCGCGATCTAGCACTCGAACGAGGTTCAGAACGCAGCGGTCTCGACCTCCAGATCGACCTCGACACCAGCGCAGGCAATCTGAGTGAGCGCTTCGACGTGCTCGATTCGGTGCCTGGCAGGTTGACCATCGAGTTCAGCCCGGGTTGCTTCCTGCGCTCCGACCTACTGCCCTTGGCTCGCCTTTACGAGGTGGTCATCCACCATGTTGACCTGGACTGCGGTTTCGACGTTACACAGATCAACCCCGTAACCGCCCGCTGGTTACTCGAATGGACTGTGTTGAGCTACCAAGCACCGTACGGCATGGCTGTGCGGCTGGTCTCAGATTCGGGATTCACCGCTGTCATAGGAGCCAGCAACTCGGAGACCGTCATCACTGGCCCCGATGCTGTGCTGCTCGGCTGGCTTACCGGGCGTCTCAATGCTGCCGAAGCCCTTGATCTTCCTGCCCAGCCGCAACTTGCCTGATAGACCTGGATCATTGCTGGAAGCGGCACCGCATTCAGATCGCGAGGAGTGACGATGACTGGCCTATTCCATACTTCTGCTGACGAATCTCCGGTCACTTTCGATGCGGCAGGTCTAACCTGCACGAAGGTCAGCGTGGGTTCAATGGATAACAATGCCTATCTACTTGATGCCGGTGGCCCTCTGGTACTCATCGATGCCGCGGATGACGCTGCGCGACTCCTCCAACTGATCGGAGACCGCGAACTCGCAGCGGTCATCACCACCCACCGGCATCACGATCATGTGCAGGCCCTCGCCGAAGTGGTGAACCGGACCGGTGCTCAAGCATGGGCCGGCCGACCCGATGTTGAGGCCATCGAGCATCAAACCGGGGTCCGGTCGACACCGGTTTGGAGCGGGGATCGGATAATCGTCGACGGCATCCGGCTCGGTGTGATCGGATTGGTCGGCCACACTCCCGGCTCGATCTGTCTGGTCCTCCATCCGGAAAACTCCAGCGATACGGTTCATATCTTCACTGGTGATTCACTCTTCCCAGGCGGCGTCGGCGCAACCAAGTCACCCGATCAGTTCACCTCATTGTTCAACGGCGTGACGGCCGAGATCTTCGACCGTTTCAGCGATGAGACCATCATTCACCCCGGCCACGGCGATTCGACCACACTCGGATTGCAGCGACCGCAGTTGACCGAGTGGAGGGCTCGAGGCTGGTAGCCCGCTCAAGGTACCTGCGGCAGCTGTCGCAGACACCTTCAAGACCTGAACTCAGGCGTCGACCTCAGCCTGGCCCTTCTGATCGCCCCTGGTCTTTCTTAGCGAGAGGACCGCGGTGAACGCGATCGTCACGACGATGACTACCAGCGAGAGCAGGGTAGGAACCTCGAAG